>NZ_JBQEOL010000023.1:0-41138 GCF_052044895.1 Acinetobacter sp. 22323
AGTAAGCATCCGCTGAACGCCATCGCCAAGTTTTAACGGGGTTCAGGTTTCCAGCGGTGAGGTAGTAATTCTTCTATTTGGGGCACTTTATGTGTTGGCAACCTTTTCAGCACATCACTTAAATAGGCATACGGATCCAAGCCATTCAGCTTTGCTGACTGGATTAAAGTCATGATATTGGCAGCTCGTTGACCACTGCGCAGCGAACCTGCAAATAGCCAGTTCTTACGCCCCAAGGCCCAGGGACGCATTTGGTTCTCTATCCAATTATTGTCAATGGGTAGATTGCCATCATCCAGATAGCGGCTTAAAGCAGTCCAACGTTTTAGGCTGTAATTGATCGCCCGGGCGGTTGGAGAACTCGATGGCACCGTCAGCTGATGTTGGTTGAGCCATTCATATAGTTGTTGCATGACCGGTTGACTATGCTGTTGTCGGTATTCGCAGCGGTCTTCCGCTGTACCATCCGTCTTTTTTCTTAATTCTGCTTCTATCGCATATAATTTCTGAATCAGCACTAATGCCTGTTCAGCGACCTGACTTTTCTTGGTCACATGTAGTTCATGGAATTTACGACGTGCATGTGCCATGCAGCCCACCTCAATGACCTGACCTGATCTAAAGCGTGCTTTATAACCACTGTAATCATCACAGACCAAATGACCCTGCCAGCCTTTCAGGAAGTCTTCAGCATGCTGGCCAGAACGGCTATCTTGAAAGTCATAGATCACTGCCTGAACTGGATTGTACTGTGTGCTGGCATAGGCCCAGACATAACCTTTTTTGGGCTTTTTCTCATTTTCACCCATCTGCATGACCGTCACCGGTGTTTCATCTGCATGGATCACCTGCTGTTGCAGTACCACCTGTTTTAAGGCATTGGCCAGAGGTTCCAGTTCCACCCCACAGCGGCCAATCCAGTCAGATAACGTTGATCTAGACAGATCAACACCTGCGCGTAGAAAGATTTGACGTTGACGGTACAAAGGCAAATGATCGGCATACTTTGACACCAGCACATGGCTAAGCAATTCAGGTGAAGCAATGCCTTTATCAATCACATAGGCTGGCATCGCTTGCTGAGTCAGAGTGTCACACTGATCACAGACCCATTTACCACGCACATGCTGTTCCTTATAGAACTGTGCCGGTCTGAAATTCAGTTTTTCACTGACATCTTCACCGATACGACGCAAGGTACAGCCACAACTGCATTGTGTTGATTCAGGTTCATGCTCAATACGGAGGGTGTGTAGATGATCTGGCAACAGCCGACGTTTAGGTTTGTTGACTGGGGCTTTCTGTGCAGCTGCATTGGTTTTATCTGCATTCAGTCGTTCCAGTTCCAGATCAACCGCTGCAATATCTTCTTCAACCGCTTCATCCCAGAGATGGATTTGTTTTGCGGTTAGATGTTCGTTTTTACTGCCGAATTTATGCTGTTTAAATAGTGCAAGCTCATGCTCGTATTTTTGATTGAGAATAGAAAGATGTTGAACTTTAGAATCTAATTGCTGATTGGTGACTTCAAGATGTTGAACTCTGGCATCTAATTGCTGATTTGATTGTTCCAGTTGTTGTTTAGATTGTGCCAGAGACTGATGCTGCATCGCCAACTGTCTGGTAAATTCCAGCAGTTGTTCATGGGTCAGTTGGCTTAAATCAGGCAGCGTATTCATGACCGCAGTATGCCTGAGGTCATGATGCAGAGGAAATAGAACGTTTGGAGAATAGCAGAATGGATGAGCCTGGTTTAGAGCATTGTTACCACTTGCTGCAGTCCGATTCTTTGCCAGGGCAAACCCTGGATCAGTGCCTGTAACTGCTCCGGGCTGATCGCCATACTTTCACCCTGGTGAACTTTAGCCCAGTGGAATTTCCCCTGTTCCAGCCGCCGGGCACACAGCCAGATACCCAGTCCATCATGCACCAGCACTTTCATACGATGGCCACGCTTATTACAGAACAGGTAAGCGCAATGCGGTTTGATGTAGCCAAAGGCTCTCAGCACCTGAGCCATGGCTGTATCCATCCCTGCACGCATGTCCATCGGCTGGGTAGACAACCAGATCTCATCAATACGAATCATTGAGTCAAACCCTGGATCAGCAACAGTAATTCAGTTACTGACTCCACCGGCCAGTCGATCTCGATCATCTGATCCCTTGCGGAACTTGGTGCCTCATGTAATGGAATCCTGATATGAGCGACAGCTTTCTTCTCTGGCACAGGTGGTAGAGGTGCTTCTTGTTTGACTGGAGTCGGGTGAAGAATGACCGGAAGAAAGTCAGTCTGTGGAATGGATGGGGTTTTTAATGCAGGGGGCATTGATCTGGACTGACGAATCCATTTATGTAGCAGATTGGCATTGATCTGATGTTGCATTGCTACCTTGGCCACTGATGTATCTGGCTGCTGGCATTGCTGAATAAGTTGATGTTTAAATTCAGCTGTGAAGGTTCGACGGGGCTTTTTTAGCGTTGGTGCACTGTCTATAACTGTCTTTAAATCCATAAATAGGTGTCCACTTAAATTTAAGTGGACACTATCGCGGTATTAATGAGTTAGAAAAAGTGGGGTTCAGCGGACGCTTACTATTAATACACTAATAATTAAGCAATACAGAAATGTTAGGTATAAAAAACCACGCCATCAGGCGTGGTTTTTTTACATATACTGAGTGACTTACTTCATCCATTCCTGCACCTTCTCCCCATACCATTCCATAATCATTACTCGTTCATCCCAATACTGTGCTCGGTTATAAGCAGCATGAATGTTGTTTTTGTCGCACAGGTGCAAGCTTACTAATCAATCCATAGTCTTATGCATCAACCGATCTAAATAGTCAGACCATGATTGCATCATCACCGTACGTTCTTCTAAATATTTTGTACGGTTGTATGCTCTTCCATGCATATCACGAACCTGATGAGCCAGTTGCTGTTCAATCCGCTCAATTGGAAATTTTAGAACCTCATCCAAGAGTGTTCTCGCAGTCGCTCTAAAGCCATGACCTGTCGTCTCACCATTTTCAAAACCATATTGTTTCAATCGTTTGTTAATCGTCGATTCGCTAATCGTTTTGGACTGATCCCGCATCGATACAAAGCAATACTCCGTATAACCTGTTATTTGGTGTAATTCTTTAAACAAGGTGATAACCTGATCTGACAGAGGAACAATATGCTGTAATGCGGTCTGATTCTTCGTTTTAGGAGGAGTGTATTTCCAAACCCGATTTTCAAAATCAATGTCTGCCCACTTGGCTCCTCTCAATTCTCCTGGGCGTACAAAAACATGGGGTAAAATTTTTACAGCATAATCTATCGCAATGTCACCACGGCCAACACTATTATTAATGTTACTCAATAACCGTCCTAGCTTCTGCTCATCTGTGATCGCAGATCTATGCTTGGTTTTACCAACTTTTAAGATTCCACTAATTTGGTCTGCCACATTAAATTGACATAACCCTAAAGCAATCGCATAACGAAAGACTTGAGATGCTTTGCTTCTCATGCGCTTTGCTGAATCTGTCTTACCCTGTCTTTCGTAAATACGACAAACTTCTAAAATTTGCGATGGTGTAATACTGTCTATTGGATAATCCCCAATTGCAGCATACAACTTACCCCAAACAAATTGATTCCTTCGTTGAGTACTAGGCTCTAACTCCTCTGTCTTTCTATATTCATCCGCGATTAAAGCGAAAGTATTTTTGCCTGATTTAGCTTCTTCTTCATTTTTCTTCACAACCGCTGGATCTATATTTTGGGCGAGTAATTCTCGACATTCAGTTCTTTTTGCTCGTGCATTTAGCAACGATACCTCTGGGTATATCCCAAAAGAAATGCTATTACGTTTTTTAGTGATTGGGCGAGCATAGTCCCACCTCCAATAGGAGTTACCATTTTTATCAATGATAAAAAATAGTCCTTTACCATCGGCTAGTTTAATTTGAACCTTGGTTGATAACTTTTTATGTGAATTTACAGCTGAACGAATCTGTGTATCTGTCAGATTTACAATTATTTTTGGCATTTTTACGGTAAGCCTTTGCAATAATTTTGAAATTACCGCAAAAATTACCGCAAAAAACTTAAATAACCTAAAACATGCTCGGACAATATCGGATAAGAGAAATACATAAGTTGTTTATTTTTAATGATTTTCGTATTTGATAGGATAAGATGAAACAAAGAAATGGTGCGCTCAGCGGGACTCGAACCCACGCCACAGGCTTCGGAGACCTGTACTCTATCCAGTTGAGCTATGAGCGCTTATATGAGGAGTGCGCACATCATAACAAAAAATCGCATAAGGTAAACAACTATATATAAGCTAGTGATTTTAGTGACTACGCTTTGAACAATCTTCTCACACCTTTATAAAAGAATTCCCACTCAATCACTTGGCTTATTTATACAGATCACTCACAATATCTCAATTTTTCACCATTTGAGATCTCCATGACTGATGCATTGACCTTAAGGGATTTGTCAAAGACCTATCGCAATGGCTTTCAAGCATTAAAAGGTATTAATCTGGATGTACCAGAGGGTGAGTTTTATGCCCTGCTCGGCCCGAATGGTGCAGGTAAATCTACAACCATCGGCATCATTAGTTCTTTAACAAGAAAAACTTCTGGGACTGTTGAAATTTTTGGTCATAACCTTGATACCCACCCTTCTGAAGCGAAACAGTGTTTAGGTGTAGTACCACAAGAATTCAACTTCTCCCAGTTCGAGAAAACGTTCGACATCCTTGTTACGCAGGCGGGTTATTACGGTATTCCAAAGAAAATTGCTCAAGAACGTGCCGAAGAATATTTAAACAAACTGGGTTTGTGGGAAAAACGCGCTACACAGGCACGGATGCTTTCAGGCGGGATGAAACGTCGTCTGATGATCGCCCGTGCTATGATGCATGAACCAAAACTGTTAATTCTGGATGAACCAACGGCGGGTGTCGATATCGAGCTGCGTCGCTCGATGTGGGACTTTCTAAATGAGATGAACAATAAAGGTACATCAATCATTCTGACCACTCACTACTTAGAAGAAGCAGAGATGCTGTGTCGCCGGATTGCAATCATTGACCGTGGTGTCATTAAAGAAG
The DNA here is from genome assembly GCF_052044895.1 of Acinetobacter sp. 22323. Classification (NCBI taxonomy): domain Bacteria; kingdom Pseudomonadati; phylum Pseudomonadota; class Gammaproteobacteria; order Moraxellales; family Moraxellaceae; genus Acinetobacter; species Acinetobacter sp. 22323. The sequence goes on from NZ_JBQEOL010000023.1 coordinate 5,122, forward strand.
ACACCACCATGAAGAACTTCCTCAATCAGCTAAATGAAGAATCCTTTATCTTCGATCTGGCCGAACCAATCGAACCTCTCCAGCTCGATATTATTGGTGTGAAGTTTAATCTGGTCGACCCAATGACATTGGAAGTCACTTTAGATAAAGCACATAGTATGAATGAGTTGTTCCAGTTACTCGAAGCACAGAACATCCAAGTACGTAGTATGCGTAACAAATCCAATCGTCTTGAAGAATTGTTTGTGAAAATGGTTGAGAAAAACCTCAATGGAGCTGCGCAATGAATTTAAATCAGCTTGGCGTTGCCCTCTATACCATCATTTATAAAGAAATCCGCCGCTTTATGCGGATCTGGCCACAAACCCTACTTCCACCTGCCATTACCATGACTTTATATTTCGTGATTTTTGGCAATCTGGTGGGTTCACGGATTGGAGAAATGGGCGGCTTTAGCTATATGCAGTTCATTGTGCCCGGTTTGATCATGATGGCGGTCATTACCAACAGTTATGCCAACGTATCTTCCAGCTTCTTTAGCTCTAAATTTCAAAAGAGCATTGAAGAACTGATTATGAGTCCGGTACCGCTACATGCAATCCTGTGGGGCTATGTTCTAGGTGGCGTGGCACGTGGTATTTTGGTGGCAATTATTGTGACCAGCATGAGTCTATTTTTTACTGACTTATATATTACTAACTGGTTCGTAACTATATATACAGTACTCGTTACTTCGCTACTGTTTTCATTGGGTGGCTTTATTAATGCGGTATATGCCAAATCCTTTGATGACATCTCGATTATCCCCACTTTTGTGCTGACTCCCCTGACTTATTTAGGTGGTGTATTCTATGCCATCAGTGTTTTAAGCCCTTTTTGGCAAAATCTCTCTTTAATTAACCCGATCGTCTATATGGTGAATGCATTCCGTTTCGGCATTTTAGGTCATAGCGATGTCAATGTTTCCATTTCATTGGCTGTGATTACCTTCTGGTGTGCTGTGTTATACGGTATTGCTTACTATTTATTGTCTCGTGGTTCAGGAATGCGTGAATAATGAGTGTAGAACATTCTCTTCTTGGTAAAGAAACCAACTATCCAACAGAATATCAACCGGAGATTCTGTACCCAATCTCACGTGCGCCTGCGCGTGAGAAATATGCTCATATTGAAGCAATTCAACAAGGTACGGACTGGTGGCATATTTTTGAAATATCCTGGTTAAATGCTGCCGGTGTACCACAGGTCGCAATTGGTCGAATGACTTTACCCGCATCTTCTCCAAACTTGATCGAATCCAAGTCTCTTAAGCTGTATTTCAATAGCCTGAATTTTGCCAAGTTTGAGTCTAAATCAGCTTTTATTGCGACAGTCGAACAGGATTTATCTAAAGCCGCTGAAGCGGACGTAAAGCTAGATCTATTCCATGTAGATGAACTGGACATTTCCAAGCCTGAAGGAATCTGCCTGGATGAACTGATCCCAGAACGTCTGGAAAATCATCCTGATGCGACGTTATTGGCTCTAGATAATGAAAGTGATGAAAATGTCGAAGTTCAGCTATATTCACATTTATTAAGAAGTAACTGTCCAGTCACTGGACAACCAGACTGGGGTACAGTATTTATACGCTATCAAGGTAAAAAACCTTGTTATAAGAGCATATTGGCTTATATTATTTCGTATCGTCAGCACAACGGTTTCCATGAACAATGTGTGGAACAGATATTTGCCGATATCTGGCAAAATCTAAAACCGGAAAAGCTGATGGTATATGCGACCTATACACGCCGTGGTGGATTGGATATCAACCCTTGCCGTGTATCGGACTCCACATGGATGCCTCGCCCTATTCGTTTAGCGCGACAATAAGAAACATTGAGGTTTAACGATGCCTTTTTTTGGATTTATTCCTTCAGCAGAACTTTTAAATACAATTCAGACTGCACAGAAAAATAAAAATTCCAGCGAACCGCTGTATCCACTTCGTGACAAAACGGCATTAATGATCAATGATGAGATCATTGATGCTATTTTGACTGAACTTGTACGCAAGTTTCCAGCAAGTGATAAGCGTGATACTGCGGAAAAACTGGCAGGATATATCAAGTCCACAGTAGCAGTCTTGCTCAAGCAGTTATTGGGCAAAGCTCCCAATGATGTGGTACGTGAATCCATTGCCTTTTCTGAACGCAGTCTGTTTAAGGATCCTGAAGGCAACATCCGTATCGGTGAATCTCTGGATGCCAATCTGGTCACTAACCTTAAGTACCAGTTTGCTGAAGTAAAAGCAGGCAATGAAATCGATAAACAGACCTTGAGCAATCTCTATAAAGAGTTTGGTGAGGCGACTGTGCGTCATTTCATGGTGGATTTTAACAAAACCCTGGATCTGGGCATGATTAAACGTAAAGCGGCGGATATCGGTGCTTCTGCAGTGATCAAGGCAATCAACATTGCTGCGGATAAAATCATCCTGAAATTAAACAAGGATGAACTAAAGGCAATGGCGGAATACCACGATACTTTGTTCTATTCCTAATGTAAGTTGATCAAAAAAGCCTGACTGATGTCGGGCTTTTTTATTACCAATGAAATAGCTTGTTACAGTAAATGCATCTTCACAAGAAAAATGCGTTAAAAATAGCCATACTTTGTCTCTTTTTGTCAAAGCGGTTGGATGTCATTATCCAGTCAATGTTATCTTTAATAGTCCTGAGCAATTGTGTTCTGTTTACAAGATTTTATCGATTTTTTGCCTCTTTTTTCGGGCATAAATAGAAGTGCAGGATGCCCCCTATTGCCAACTCATTCATGAAATTGGAAATCACTGTCAGATGTTAAAACCACATTTTTATAAAAAACTTAAACGACTTTCTCTGGTATTCGCTGTACTAAGTTTTAGTAGTTTTAGCCAAGCCAATGATTTCCAAACGCATCCATCTTATTCCGCTTTTAAAATCAAAACCATGCAACAGTATGGTTTAAGTAATGAACAGATTGACTGGGCCATGAATGGTACACGCAATTTGCCGAATGTGCTGAGCATCATGAGCCGTCCTGGTGAAAGCAAACCGTGGTATAGCTATAAAACCAATTTTCTGGCTGAAAGTACTATTCAGCGTGGTGTGCGTTTTAAACAGCAATATGCCGATACCCTGAATCGTGCTGAACAGCAGTTTGGTGTACCACAGGCGATTATTCTGGGGATTCTGGGAGTAGAAACCGGTTTTGGTAGCAACAAAGGTTCTTTTATCACCCGTGATGCATTAGCCACTCTTGGATTTAATGGTGATCGCCGCAATGAATACTTTCAGGATGAGCTTTCTGCTCTGATTGCCTGGTCATATAAAGATGGGGTGCCAACCAACTCTGTAGTGGGTTCTTATGCCGGTGCGATCGGTTATCCTCAGTTTATGCCAAGCAATATTCCCAAGTTTGGTGTCGACTATGATGGCAATGGTCATATTGATCTTCGTAACTCTGCTGTGGACGCTATTGGTTCAATTGCCAATTATCTGGCTCAGCATGGCTGGCAACGCAACCAGCCAATTGCTTTCCCTGCACGTTATGCTGGTTCAAATCCGGATGCAATAATTGCCAAAGACCTGACCCAGCCAACACCCTATGGTGTATTAAAAACTCAAGGAATTAGTCCTATGAATCCGATCGTAAAAATCGACGATCTGGATTTGGTCAATGTCATTCAATTGCAAGAAAATTATGGACCGATTTACTACATTACTTATCCAAATTTTCAGGTGATTACCACCTATAATCGCAGCCGAATGTACGCCACTGCTTTGTGGTTGTTAGGTACAGAAATCGTGAGTCGATAAGGCTCTTATTTACCGCAAGACACAAAAGTCAACAAATATTTATGATAAATAGTTCAAATTCTGGACTTTTTTCATACCTTGTTACAATTATGGTTATTTTTTAACCAGTTATTGTTTATTTTACGTTCTTTTCAAGACTATTTTAATTAAAGACTAGACAGGCTATTACCGGCATGAATATTATCCATTTCGTCAAATGTAGTTGCATAAGTTAAATATCAGGCTCGTTTACTTGGTTTTTCAGCACTTTAGATTAACCTTTTGAACCCGCTGCTAGGAGTTGATTCGATGCATTCTTCAATCAAATACTTAATGGCCATTGCCACGACCGTCACACTGACGCAGTCGCAGGCAGAATTGGTTCAGTCATCATCATTAAATAATGATAATGACCGTTCGCGTGTTGCCACACGTGTTCTGAATCGTGAAGCTCAAAGCTTCAATTCAAACTTTACAAATTTAAACAGCCTTTCAATCACTGAGCGTTCTGGCGATAAAGTTCGCCGTGAAACGATTGCAGCTAAAATTGAAATCCCTGAAGATGAGCCTTCAGTGATTGAAAAACTGAACACTGTTGCTTCCAACACAGTTCGTAAATTCAGCCAGACTGGTACAGCATCTTGGTATGGTCGTCAGTTCCACGGCCGTAAAACGGCTAGCGGCGAAACTTTCGACATGAACGGAATGACTGCAGCTCACCGCAGCCTCCCATTGAATTGTTACATTCGTGTGACTAACAAGAACAATGGTAAGAGTGTGGTAGTGAAAGTAAATGACCGTGGTCCATTCCATGGCAACCGTGTACTTGATTTATCTTATGGTGCAGCCAAGCAAATTGGCATCACCAATGCGGGTACTGCCAAAGTTAGTATTGAGCGTGTACAAGGGCCAAACTCTTAAGATTTAGCTTATTAACGCATTTGACCAAAAGCCACAGATAATGTGGCTTTTTTTATGGAATGATTTGCTGTGCTTAAATTAGAACTTATTTCAGGTGTACTGTTACTGCTCTTATCCGCCCTGCTCGTCTATTGGTCTTTTTCCAGTAAGCTGACTTCCTGACGAGTGCGTTTTGACCACCACCCTGTTCTGCTTTATATTTTAAGAAATAGAAGCAGCAGGAGTGGAAAATGAAAACTGTAACGGAATGGTTTGATGAATACAGCGACAGTCATCAGAACAAGACTAACAAGCTGATCCACTGGGTCTGTGTGCCCACTATCTATTTTTCTATTATCGGTATTCTTGCTCACTTCAGTGCATTACTCACTGCATTACTGGTTGTCTTGGCGATGATCTTTTATACGCGCCTTGATATTGTATTGGCGGTTGCTATGGCAGCACTGACTTTAGTTATGGCCTGGTTGATCTGGATCCTGCCAGTCGGCGTCGGTTTTTATATCGGGCTATTTGTTTTTGCCTGGGTTGGCCAGTTTCATGGCCATAAAGTGGAAGGGAAAAAGCCTTCTTTCTTTAAAGACCTCCAATTCCTTCTTATTGGCCCGATTTGGTGCATGGATGCCTATCTAGGCAAAGTAATTCCTTTTTGGAAAAGTCGCCAAATAAGCGAAATGAAGCGCATTTAGCGCTATTTTCCATTTTCCTTCATGGGAAGGACCTTATTGATAGGTTCTTCCTTGATGTTTTAACCAGCCATTAACATGTTTTCGGCTTGGATCATGATGCGTCCAATGAATGACCCCACCTTTTTCGCTATATTCATATTCACCAAAAAATTCGACCACGTCGCCTTTTTGAATATTTGAAATACGCGGTGCCAGATCAATATTATGAGCGATCAGCACGGTATGGGTATGGCCATTGTTCAGTTCTAAAATAAACTTCTGATGACGAGACCCTTCATTATCATCTTTTAATATCGCAATCACCTCGCCTGCACCTTGAACCTGAATATCACTTTGTCTTTGCTGATAAGCCTGTTGTATAGGTGCAGTACCCGTATCTACCGTATTAATATTTGCACGATCAGGCTGCTGTTTATATTGTTCAGTAGCTTCCTGTACAGGTGTGAAAGTATTGGTCAGTTGCTTGGACTCAGATAGATCAAGCCCTAAATAAGCAGCAACCAATAGTGCGATGACTGCCCCAATCCCTATATTTGCTTTATTTGCCATCATTCTCCCCTGATCAGTAATGACTTAATCATAAAAAAAGCCCCATTAAATGGGGCTTTTTCTAACTTTTACCTAAAGGTAAAAATTATTGAGCAGCAGCAGCTTGAGCAGCAGCAACTTCATCAGCAAAGCTCATTTCAGCTTTCTTCTCGATGCCTTCACCCACTTCGAAGCGAGTAAATTGAGCAACTGTAGTACCAGTTGCTTTAAGGATTTCAGCAACTTTTTTGTCGTTGTCGATAACGTATTGTTGACGCTCAAGAACAACTTCGTTCAGGTATTTCTCAACAGAACCTACAACCATCTTCTCAACGATGTTTGCTGGTTTGCCAGATTCAAGTGCTTTCGCTTCAGCGATTTCTTTTTCTTTCGCGATTAGCTCAGCTGGAACTTGTTCAGCAGAAACTGCAACCGGGTTGAACGCAGCAACGTGCATTGCAATACCTTTACCAGTCGCGTCGTCACCTGTATAAGACACAACAACACCGATCTTAAGACCGTGTTTGTAAACTGCAAGGTTTTCGCCTTCAACAATTTTCGCACGACGTACTTGGATGTTTTCACCGATTTTTTGAACAAGCGCGATACGAGCTTCTTCAACAGTAGCGCCATCTTCAAGTTTAAGTTCAGCGATTTTAGCAACATCAGTTTCGTTAGCAGCAAGAGCAGCAGCAGCAACTTTAGCAGAGAAACCAGCAAAGTTTTCGTCTTTAGCAACGAAGTCAGTTTGACAGTTTACTTCTAAAAGAATTGCTTTGTTGCCTTCCTGAGCGATCGTGATCGCGCCGTCAGCAGCAATGTTACCAGCTTTTTTAGCTGCTTTTGCTTGACCAGATTTACGCAGGTTATCGATCGCAAGTTCGATGTCACCACCAGCTTCTGTCAAAGCTTTTTTACATTCCATCATTGCAAGACCTGTACGATCACGCAATTCTTTAACCATGCTTGCTGTAACTGCAGTCATGTTTATCTCCTAAATTCGGTAGAAAATGAATTCTTTATAGAACAGAAACGGCCCAGAGGATTCTCATGGGCCGCCTGCATACACGACGCTTACTTTGCCACCATCACGTGTCGCAAAAATGACAAGCTAGCGTCTAACGCATTAAGCCTCAGAAGCTGGAGCTTCTTCTGCTTTAGCTTGTGCATTTGCTTGTGATTGAGCATATTCTTTACCAGCAAGAATCGCGTCAGCCATAGCAGAAGCATAAAGAGTAACTGCACGGATCGCATCGTCGTTACCCGGAATAACGTAATCTACGTTGTCTGGGTTAGAGTTTGTATCAACGATACCGATTACAGGAATACCAAGGTTTTTAGCTTCTTTGATTGCAATTGCTTCGTGATCAACGTCGATTACGAATAGTGCGTCAGGTAAACCACCCATGTTTTTAACGCCGCCAAGACCGCGTTCAAGTTTTTCCATCTCACGAGTACGCTCAAGAGCTTCACGTTTAGTCAGCTTAGCGAAAGTACCGTCTTGAGATTGAGTTTGAAGGTCTTTTAGACGGTTGATTGACTGACGAAGAGTTTTCCAGTTAGTCAACATACCACCTAACCAACGGTGATCAACGTATGGTTGACCAGCGCGTTGAGCTTGCTCACGGATGATTGCAGAAGCTGCACGTTTAGTACCAACGAACAAAACTTTGTTCTTTTTGCTAGCCAATTGGTTAGCAAAGTTCAAAGCATCATTTAACGCAGGAACAGTGTGCTCAAGGTTGATGATGTGAATTTTGTTACGCGCGCCAAAGATGTATTGACGCATTTTTGGGTTCCAGAAACGAGTTTGGTGACCAAAGTGCGCGCCAGCTTGTAGAAGGTCGCGCATGCTTACGTTGTAATCTGCCATTTTCTTTACCTTAAAGATTTGGGTTAGGCCTCCATATATCCGCATTCTCCACCCTTGCGGGCACCCAGAGTAATGTGACGATATATGTGCGGATTTTTAATACACCATTCATCAAGCTACGCAAATATATTCACGAAAAATCATTTGATAAAATGGGCGGCTATTTATACCATAGTCGCACACAAATTTCCAAAAGTTTTTAGAGATCATGAACACTACTTATCAAGCTCCCCGTCGTTTAATTAAATCCGCTGAAGATATCGAAAAGATGCGTGTAGCTGGACGACTGGCGGCAGAAGTTTTGGATATGATCAAACCGCATATCAAACCAGGTGTATCAACGCTTGAATTGGATACGATTTGTCATGACTATATTGTAAATGTACAGAATGCGATTCCAGCATGTCTGGGCTATGGCGCAGCGCCAGGCCGTCCTGCTTTCCAGCATACCATCTGTACATCAGTCAACCATGTGGTCTGTCACGGTATTCCCTCTGAAGGCAAGATCTTGAAAAAAGGCGATATTCTTAATATTGACGTGACTGTCATCAAAGATGGTTTTCATGGCGATACCAACATGATGTACATCGTGGGGGGTGAAACTTCTATTCTGGCGAACCGCCTATGTAAAGTCGCTCAAGAAGCGATGTATCGTGGGATCGCAGTAGTTAAGCCAGGTGCAACCATGGGTGATATCGGTCATGCGATCCAAAAATATGTGGAATCTGAACGTTTTAGCGTAGTACGTGAATACTGCGGTCATGGCATCGGTACCACTTTCCATGACGAACCGCAGGTGCTGCATTATGGCCAGCCAAATACCGGTATGATCTTAGAAGAAGGTATGACATTTACGATTGAACCAATGGTCAATGCAGGTGTTTGGCAAACCAAATTGCTGGGTGACAAATGGACGGTTGTGACCAAGGATCACAAATTATCTGCGCAATATGAGCATACTCTTTTAGTAACAAAACATGGCGTAGAAGTCCTGACTGCCCGCCCTGAAGAAGATTTGTCACGTTTTACGGCATAATCCTTACAGGAAGCGCACAAAAAAGGTTACCCTCAGGTAGCCTTTTTTATTTTATATTTCACATATTTTATAGATTTCAAGTTTAGCCTGGAAGCCTTCAGTTACTGCGCCTTAACATCGAAGTTCAAGATAAACTTCGGCTATCAAAACACTTTTTCCGTAAAGTTTTATAAATTCTTTTGCCTAATGTGCACCAATATAGGCTAAGATATTGTGCTTTTTATTTTTTAATCCCTATAAGAAGGAATACCGCCGTGGACGTACGTCTCTCTGATCGTGTAAATGCCATCAAACCGTCCCCAACGCTTGCTGTGACTAACAAAGCTGCTGAACTTAAAGCTGCTGGTCATAACGTAATTGGCTTGGGTGCAGGTGAACCAGATTTTGATACACCACAACATATCAAAGATGCAGCAATTGCAGCGATTAACAACGGTTTCACCAAATACACCGCTGTAGACGGTACGCCAGGTCTTAAAAAAGCCATTATTGCTAAATTCAAACGCGACAATAACCTAGACTATGCAGCAAACCAGATTCTGGTTTCTTGTGGTGGTAAGCAATCATTCTTTAACTTGGCCCTTGCTTTGTTAAACAAAGGTGATGAAGTCATCATCCCTGCACCATTCTGGGTAAGCTACCCGGATATGGTGATCATCGCTGAAGGTGTTCCTGTTATTGTGAAATGTGGTGAAGAACAACGTTTCAAAATCACCCCTGAACAATTAGAAGCTGCAATCACTGACAAAACACGTCTAGTGGTATTGAACAGCCCGTCTAACCCTACAGGTATGATCTACACTAAAGCTGAGCTTGAAGCGCTGGCTGACGTACTGCGTAAATACCCAGAAGTATTTATCGCATCTGATGATATGTACGAACCAATCCGTTGGGATGACGAGTTCTACAACATCGCAACAGTTGCACCAGACCTTTATGACCGTACTATCGTATTAAACGGTGTATCTAAAGCCTATGCAATGACTGGCTGGCGTATCGGCTACGCAGCGGGCCCTGCTAAACTTATTGGTGCAATGAAGAAAATCCAGTCTCAATCAACTTCTAACCCGACTTCAATTTCGCAAGTTGCTGCTGAAGCTGCATTGAATGGTCCTCAAGACGTACTTGAGCCAATGATTGAAGCATTCAAACGTCGTCATGACCTGGTTGTAAAAGGCTTAAATGATATCAATGGTATTTCTTGCCTACCTGCGGACGGTGCATTCTATGCATATGCAAACATCAAACCATTGATTCGTGCCAAAGGTCTTAAATCTTGCACAGAATTCTCTGCTTGGTTACTGGAAGAAACTGGTGTTGCAGTCGTTCCAGGTGATGCATTTGGTCTAGGCGGCTTCATGCGTATCTCTTACGCAACTGCTGACGAAGTATTGGTTGATGCACTTGCTCGTATCAAGAAAGCTGCTGATTCAATCGAAGGCGTAGATGCTGCGATTGCTTCTATCGAAGCTGAAAAAGCTGCTAAATAATTTAGAGACTTTCTCAAGTTTTTAAATAAGAAACCCGCATTTATCGCGGGTTTTTTTATTTGTTCTCTTTAAATTTAACCTTAAATTTTGCACTTTCAAAACTAAAATTATGAGCGATCCGAATTAAACATCTCGATGACTTCAGCTTCAGTCATTTTTTGGGTTTGATTATTAAATAAATAGAAGGCTGGCTGATGATCCACATAAATCTCCAGATTAAAATCCAGATCATCAGGTAATTCCTCCAATGTAAAAACATTGATATTGGCAAATGAGTGATCTTTGGTTCGCCAAAAATAAAAGTACCACAAACACTACAAAAGCCGCGCTCCGCCCATTCTGAAGAGTTAAAAACAGATAAATACTGCTGATCGACAAAATGAATATCTTCGATATCAATAGCCATTAATGGCCCACTGGTCTGGCGGCGACACATCGAGCAATGACAGGCAGCAACTTCATGATTCCTGAGTTGTACTTCAAACTGAGTTGCACCACATAAACATCTTGCTTTCATCAGTATTCCTCATTGAACTTATTTTTTATATTTATTTTTAAGCCAAGGTATAAACCCTGCATACTCCAATCATACAATTTTTAATTGATGCCTGAGCCTCCATCCATCTAGAATTTAAAGATCATTCCAAAATCTAAAATAACAAGAGCAAGCAATGGATATCAAGAATCTATCAGGTTTACAGATTATGCAAGAAATGTGTAATGGCAACCTGCCGATGCCTTCTATGGCAACAACCATTCCCATGAAACCTACTTTAATTGAAAGTGGTCAGGTCACGTTTGAGGTGCAGGCAGATCAACACCATTTAAATCCTTTAGGCGGTGTACACGGGGGCTTTGCTGCAACAGTACTGGACACCGTAACAGGCTGTGCAATTCATACCGTTTTAGAAGCAGGCGCAGGATATGGCACGATTGATCTCAATATTAAAATGTGTCGCCCCATTCCCCAAAACAGACCATTGACGGCTATTGGTCAACTCATTAATACCAGCAAAAATCTTGCAATCTCAGAAGGAAAAATTATCGATGAAGATGGCAAGCTTTATGCTCATGCAACAGCCACCTGTATGATTTTTCGTTAAAAACTTCTAGTTTAAGAAAGGCTTAAAGCATACCCCACTTCGCATGCGGTGCTTGAACAGCTTTTGGTTGAGTCAAAGCCTGATACTCAAAATAATGTCTAGAGACATTCGCTAGACTTAATTCTTGAGTCTGTGCAGTAGATGTCTGCCAAACTTTAGACTGATTTGAACCCGTGATGAAATTGCCCGAAATAGCATAAATAAACAGATCTTTTGGCTGTATTTCAGGCGCATTCAGGAATACTTCAAAGCTAAATTGGCGTTCCTTCTCAACCAGCCATTTTTCTGCAAACCACAATTGTAACAAGTCACCCAAATACAACTGTTTTGCAGCTAAGGGCCATAAACGGATTTCAGCGCCATGAACAGGAGTAAAATATTGGGTAAAATCTTGAATAATATCAAGGTAGTTTTCTTGATAGAAAGACAGTTGGGCGAAAATTTGAGGGATAGTGAGCGTATTCATTCGCTTTCTCCGGTTTAGCCATTTTTGTGCTGGCAAGTAGGTTTAAATCCACACTGTTTGACCATCTGGTCAAACGACTTTATATTTTCAATTTAGCAATTCGCTTATGCGCTGACAAGCTTTTTTTGAATTTTAAATTTGATTGTCTAAATTAAAATCAGACAAACTATATTTGCAATAAATATAGAAGTTTTTGCTTGACCCCTGTCAAAATCCCTCTATAATCGCATTCAGATTCTCCCATAGCTCAGTCGGTAGAGCGACGGACTGTTAATCCGCAGGTCCCTGGTTCGAGCCCAGGTGGGAGAGCCAAATTCAAGAAAGCCCAAGCATTTTAGACTTGGGCTTTTTTTATTGCTTTAAGCTTTATTCACATAAAAACTTTTCATCTCCCCCTTCTCTTTCCTCCATGAAATTAGAATGATCGTGATTGATAACCATACTTTCATCAGATATGAAGGATTTTATTTTTAACTCGTACATTTTTTTAACAATTAATATTTAATATTTAATATATCCCTAAGTAGAGTTGCCTTTAAATCCACACAGTAATAGTAGACATTTAAAATTGCTTAGGCTATTTTTTAAACTTAAAAGACACTGAGCTATACTTTCGATAGATATAAAAAATCCCCCATTTTGGAGGATTTTTTTTAAGGATGCTTTAAGCAGCTTTTACTGGTACACCACTATGGAAGCGGAACATCTCATCTGGACTGAGAATCAGATTCTTTTCTACTTCACGAATATGTTCAATACGCGCCTGAATATCTTCTTTTGGATTTTTCAGTTTTGCTGTTTTCGCTACATCCATAGCGAGTGCTAGATAGTCCTCAAAATGGCGAGATTCGGATTTGAGCAGGTAACGGTAATAACGCCCAAGTTCTTCATCCACATACGGTGCCAGTGCATAGAATCGCTCACAAGAGCGAGCTTCTACAAAAGCACCAATGACTAACACATCAATCAGCGCTTCCGGCTCATAAGTGCGGATCTCTTTGCGCAAGCCACCGGCATAGCGTCCTGCACTGAGACCAGTCCACTGCTGACCACGCTTGTTCATGAATTCCAACACCTGTTCATAGTGCAGCATTTCTTCGCGTACCAGCTGTGCCAGCTTTACCTGTAAGTCTACGAAAAAGCTATAACGAAACATCAGGTTCATTGCAGTACTGGCAGCTTTCTTCTCACAGTTGGCATGATCCTGCATCAGGATCTCCAGATTCTGTAAGGCTTCATCCAACCAGGCTTTAGGAGTTTCACAACCCAGAAAACCAATGACTGGTTTCATGAGTTCATCATAATCAATATTCGACATAACTTTTCAATCTTAACGTGCAGCTTTAATTGCAGCCTTCATTTGTTGTACAGCTTGTGCCAGACCAACAAAAACTGCATCTGCAATAATCGAGTGGCCAATGTTTAATTCATGAATTTGTGGAATCGCAGCGATTGGAGTGACATTATCCAGATTCAGACCATGACCTGCATTCACCACCAGACCTTTAGAAGCAGCATATTCTGCCCCTTTGATAATGCGCTCTAGTTCGGCCTTTTGTGCTTCAGGTGTTTCAGCATCCGCATAAGCACCGGTATGGATTTCAATCGTTGGTGCACCACACGCGACCGCAGCATCAATCTGGGCAAAGTCAGCATCAATAAATAGCGACACATCACAGCCAATCGTAGTTAGCTCTTGAGTAGCCTTCTTTACATCTTCAAAATGGCCAACCACATCCAGACCGCCTTCAGTAGTGACTTCCTGACGTTTTTCAGGCACAAAACAGACATGATGTGGCTGAATTTCTTTAGCAAAAGCCACCATTTCATCAGTTACTGCCATTTCCAGATTCATATGCGTGGTCAATACCGGACGCATACGACGTACATCATCATCCTGGATATGACGACGGTCTTCACGTAAATGCAGGGTAATGCCCTCTGCACCCGCCTGTTCGCAGATCAATGCAGCATTGACTGGGTCTGGGTACGTCGTACCACGTGCTTGTCTTAAAGTTGCGACATGGTCAATATTGACACCAAGTAATGCAGCCATAATATTTTCCTAACTACGATTGAGATTGAGAATTTTGGATCCACAATTGTCGACTTTTCAGTGGTCGGTCACCAAGTAAAGCGGTAATCACCTGTCGATAAAGCTTCGTCAATAATTGTAACTGTTCTGGATTAAAATCCCTACCGTTTTCATAGCTCAACATAGTTAAAATCTGCTGTCCCGACATGGTTGAACGTGAGGCTTTGGCAGAGGGCATGAAACCATCATTGAGCTGAAAATAGTAATGCTGTTGAGGAGCGATAACTACCTGATTCGCATCGACTGAAAAGTCCAGACCATAGCCGAGTTCTTCCAGCAAAACATGCTCAAACTGGCGCAAGATCTGCTTGAGATAGGTATTCGGATCAGTTTGTGTAGAAAGCTGCTGTAAAGCCACTAAAGTTTCGCCATATTTAGCATAAGTCTGTGGCATTTCTACTTCGAGTGGGCAAAGTCGCAGCAGAATCTCGTTCAGATAAAATCCTGAAAAGAATGCATCCCCAAAAAAGAAAATAGGCTGATTGACGATTTCGAGTTTAGTAAAATTTTTGAGTTCAGATTTACCTGATGCTTGCAAGCTGATTGGTTGATATTGCGGGGGTGGCGTCTGTCTTAAAATCCCATCGATACGGCCATATTCCTGAGTAAATAAATGCACAATATGGCTGCGATCACGATATTTTCGGTGATGAATCAGATATCCATGCAGCACTTCATTACGCATAGGCTGCTTCTTTAATCTTTATTCTTTTTTGAATTTTTCTCATCTTCTTCGTCATCCCCATCCGGAATGGCGGCGCCCACAACAGCCGCAGTACCTTTGACTGCGACTTTTGTAGTTTTATAAGCAACTTTCACTGGAACGGTCACAACTTTATGAATACAACCCTGCAAGAATAAAACACATGCAGTAATTGTCAGCAATTTCATCATGATCCGTTCCTGCAAAATTAAATATCGCTATAACCTAAGCTTTTTAACGCTCGTTCATCATCAGACCAGCCACCTTTGACTTTCACCCAAAGTGTCAGCATGATTTTCTGTTCGAACATTTTTTCCATATCGACACGTGCATCCATGCCAATTTTTTTCAACTTAGAACCTTTTTCACCAATCACAATGGCTTTCTGGCCAGGACGATCAACAAAAATCGTCGCATCAATATAGGTACATGCCGGTTTCATGCGACCGGTTTTCTCATTCAGGGTCGGCTCTTCCGTTTTAAAGGATTCGATCTGAACAGTTAAGTCGTATGGCAGCTCTTCGCCCAACTGACGCATGATCTTTTCACGGATAATTTCAGATGCCAGGAAGCGCTCTGAACGGTCAGTCAGCTGATCCAGTGAATATAACGGTGGCTGGAACGGTAGATAATTCGCAATCGTTGTACGCAGATGCTCAAGGTTAGCACCACGCAACGCAGAAACCGGTACGATTTCAGCAAAGTTCATCAGCTTGGCACGTTCTTGAATCAAAGGTAATGCATGGTTTTTATTTTCTAGTGTATCAATCTTATTGATCACCAGAATGACCGGCATATCCGCATTTTTCAGCTTTTCCAAAACCAGGTCGTCGTTTGGCGTCCACTTATCTGCATCAACAACAAATAAAACCAGGTTTACATCACGCAATGCAGAATGCGCAGCGCGGTTCATCATTTTATTGATGGCACGTACTTCTTTCTTGTGCATCCCTGGAGTATCCACAAATACTGCCTGAGATTTCTCACGTGAATCAATGCCCACAATTTTGTGACGTGTGGTTTGTGGCTTACGTGAAGTAATCGAAAGTTTCTGTCCCAAAATATGGTTCATCAAGGTTGATTTACCCACGTTTGGACGACCAACAATCGCAACAAAACCACTGCGGTAATCCGAAGGGATTTCAGTGCCTTGTTCGCTAAAAAATTGACTAATTAAGTCATTGCTGTCGCTTTGCGACTCGTGATCAGCATCGATGTGATCGGAATGAGTAGTCATTAAGACTTATGCTCCAATAGTTTTAAAATTTCTGCTGCAACTGCTTGTTCAGCAAAACGGCGACTTGAACCCTCGCCGATCAGGATAGGTAAGTCCTCAATCCGGCACTCCACTTTGAAATGCTGGTTTGGGGCATCACCTTGAATATCTACAACCTCGTAAACTGGGAGAGGTTTCTTACGTGCTTGTAAATACTCTTGTAAGCGAGATTTAGGGTCTTTAAGCTGATCGGTCGGCTCAATATGGTCTAAATACGGTTCATACCATTTTAACACAATCGGCTCTAACACGGTGAGATCACCGCAATCGACATAGATCGCACCAATAATGGCTTCTACCGTATCTGCCAGTATAGACTCACGATGATGACCGCCAGATTTCAATTCACCGGTACTGAGAATTAAATTCTGGCTCAGCTTTAAATCATTGGCGATTTTTCCTAATGCTTCCTGACGAACCAGAGTCGCACGCATACGCGTTAAACGACCTTCATTTTCGTGTGGATAAGCAGTGAAGAGATAATTGGCAATGATCATCCCTAAAAGCGAATCGCCCAGAAATTCCAGGCGCTCGTAGTTGTGTTTATGACTGACTGAACGATGGGTCAATGCCAGTTTCAGCAAATCAGCCTGTTTAAACTGATAGCCGATCCGCTTGGCAAGACGTTCATCATTTAGCTTTGACTGTGCTTTGATCAAACTCTTTCTCAAACTTCATCACTAAATCGATATTCATTAGAAAATTCTTGCGAACTTCATAATTCTTTCTTACGACCATCGCTTGCGCATTGTCGAGAATAACATTCTGCTTAATGTCAAAATCGCGAATATTATTCATCTCTAAACGCTTAGACAGTTCCGAATTAAATTTCTCCGGCGTGATATTTGCAGGAGCTGTTTTTAGTAGCTCCTCAATCTGGCTATCTACCAGGCGATCATCGAAATACGGCCCCCATACCGCAATTGCGATTTTTGCCAGAAAAGCAAACCCCATAATTGCAAACAATATTGCAATATACGATGCACCTTGTTGATGTCTCATTTTTATTTTCCCAATTGAAGCAATAAATTAGTCAATTGTTCCGTTTCGGCTAAACGAAGGTAATTTAAAACCTGGCTCTTTATGCATCCAGATATAGAATGCGCGACCGGTTAAATTTTCTTCCGGAACAAATCCCCAGAAGCGACTATCAGCACTCTGATCACGATTATCCCCCATCGCAAAGTACTGACCTTCTGGAACTTTTACTTCCCAATATAAACCATTTTCACCTGAATATTTACCATTTTCCACAAAGTTGATAAATGGTGCCTGACGCGCCACATTTACCCCTTCAAGCTCACGCATGGTAAAGGTATGCTTACCTAAAGTCTCTTTGTGATAAATTGATTCAGGCGTATCTAAACGGTCTTTTTCACGGCTAAATTCAACAGGAACTTTAGTGACTTTTTCACCATTAATAATCAATTGACCATGATCATAGACAATATGATCACCCGGTAAACCTACAATACGTTTGATATAGCTAATACCAGGTTGTGGTGGATAACGGAATACCGCCACTTCACCACGTTCTGGACTTCCAGTATCAATAATTTTGCTATTGATGATGGGCAGACGCACACCATAATCGAATTTATTGACCAGAATGAAGTCACCTGTTTCCAGGGTGGGCACCATGGAATCAGATGGAATATTAAAAGGCTCATATAAGAATGAACGCAGAACCAGCACAACGGTCAGCACTGGCCAGAAGTCATAAGCCCAGGTAATGATAAAATTTTCATTGCCCTTGCCTTTGGTCTGTCGCTGTTTCAGAACAAACTTATCAAGCAGCCATATTGCAATAAAAAACAGCGTGGCAGGAACAAGAATTAAATTAAAATCAAAATCCATGGGCTTATATCCTTATTATTTTAGCGTTCGACTTTTAATACGGCTAAGAACGCTTCCTGTGGGATTTCTACGCTACCCACCTGTTTCATACGTTTCTTACCTTCTTTCTGTTTAGACAGAAGTTTTTTCTTACGTGACACGTCACCACCATAACACTTCGCCAATACGTTTTTACGCATCGCTTTTACAGTAGAACGGGCAATAATTTGTGCACCAATGGCTGCCTGAATCGCGACATCAAACATTTGACGTGGAATCAGGTCTTTCATTTTTTCAACCAGGGCAATACCACGGTGACGTGCATCCTGACGGTGACAGATCATCGCCAAAGCATCCACTTTGTCACCATTGATCAGGACATCAACTTTAACCAATGATGAACTTTCAAAGCGCACAAAGTTATAGTCCAGTGAGGCAAAACCACGTGAGCAAGACTTCAGTTTGTCGAAGAAATCCATGACCACTTCAGCCATTGGAATTTCAAAGGTAATGGATACCTGATTACTCATGAACTTCATGTCTTTTTGCACACCACGGCGCTCAACACACAAGGTCATCACATTACCCAGATATTCTTGTGGTACTAAGATATGACATTCTGCAATCGGTTCACGCAGGTCTTCTACTGTTGAACCGTCTGGCATTTTTGATGGACTGTCGACATAGATCGTTTGACCATTTTTCATCACCGCTTCATAAATTACAGTCGGTGCAGATGAAATCAGATCCAGATCGTATTCACGTTCTAAACGCTCCTGTACGATCTCCATATGCAGCATACCCAAGAAGCCACAACGGAAACCAAAACCAAGTGCATCTGAACTTTCAGGTTCAAAGAACAAGGCAGAGTCGTTAATCTGTAATTTTTGCAGCGCTTCACGGAAAGGTTCAAAGTCACTGGCATCAATCGGGAACAGACCTGCATAAACCTGAGGTTTTACCTTCTTGAAACCTGGCAATACTTCAACATCTGGAGTAGAGGCAAGTGTGATCGTATCACCAACTGGCGCACCAAAGATGTCTTTAATGCCCGCAATCACAAAACCTACTTCACCCGCTTCAAGAATATCGGTTTCGGTATGCTTTGGATTGAAGATACCTACTGAAGTAATGATGTGCGTCTGACCAGTTGATTTCATCAACATCTTGTCGCCTTTACGCACACGACCCTGTTTCACACGAACTAAAGACACAACGCCCAGGTAGTTATCAAACCATGAGTCGATAATCAATGCTTGCAGCGGTGCATCACGGTCACCTGTTGGCGCAGGAATCACATTCACCAGAGTTTCCAGCACACCTTCAATACCCAGGCCTGTTTTTGCAGAACAGGTCGGTGCTTCAGTGGCTTCAATACCAATGATGTCTTCAATTTCCTGAATCACACGTTCAGGTTCAGCCTGCGGCAAGTCAATCTTGTTCAGAACTGGCAATACTTCCAGACCTTGCTCAATTGCGGTATAGCAGTTTGCAACAGACTGTGCTTCTACACCCTGTGCTGCATCTACAACCAGCAATGCACCTTCACACGCAGCAAGTGAACGCGATACTTCATAAGAGAAGTCCACGTGTCCCGGAGTATCAATGAAGTTTAGCTGATATTCCTGGCCATTCGGGTGTGTGTAGTACAAGGTCACCGATGCCGCTTTAATGGTAATCCCACGTTCGCGTTCAAGTTCCATAGAATCGAGAACCTGAGCCTGCATTTCACGATCCTGCAAACCACCACAGGTTTGAATGAATCGATCCGCCAGGGTCGATTTACCGTGGTCAATATGCGCAATAATCGAGAAGTTACGAATGTTTTTAATATCAACAGATTTTTTAGCTTGCGCCATGGGCTACCTTGAGAAAAAAACGCGCCATGCAATATAAAGGGATTGCACAACAAAAGCCGAATAGAAATTGCCGAGGATTATAGCAGAATGCAGTTACAGAAAAAGAATTATATTTTCGTCGCTCATTCCACTACTTTGTTTGCCATGAAATCGCTCTAACCAAGTTTTGGCAATATCAGAGCGATTGTCATTAAATACATACAACCACATTTAAGTCTGCTTCATTGCTGATATTTAATCTGCCAGATACACCTGACTAAAATCCAAAGGATTGATATCTGCTAATAAGGGTTGATAAGCTTGGGTAAATGTTGGTGACATCCGCTTCGGACGACCAGTGGCAATTTCCACACAGGCCCATTGCGTACTCCCTGTAAATAGTAGACTCTGATCTGCCGGGCGATAGAAGGCATATTGGCGGAATGAATAGAGTGCATTGATATCATTTAACCAAGTACGCAAAATCAGCTCATCACATTCAAATGCTGCCTTACGATATTGCACATGATGCTCAACTGCGACCATAGCATGCTTTAGTTCCAGGTACTGCTCTAGACCCAAACCGATCTGTTCAATATGCGCGGTTGCAACATCCTGCATCCACTGCACATAGATCACATTATTTACATGCCCCAAGATATCAATATGTTCTGGTTTTACTGTTAACTTCAGGTCAAAAATACCCTTCACGCGTTTCTTATCCTTTAGATCATATAGCGACTTAGAGTCTACAGATTTTATTTGCAGGGTAAATTGCCAAATATTAAAAAAACCGCCTGAGTTCAGACGGTTTTTACCAACCAATGATGTGTCTATGAGACTCGCATGCCCACGATTACTCGCTGTCCTTGACGGATAAGTGTTACCCGCGCGACGCTGCCTTTGTTTAATTCAGATACAGTTTCTACAAACTGGTTGCTGTTCAGAACAGTCTTGCCATTAATATTGGTCACTACATCATTCGGCATGATACGTGCTTGTGCCGCAACTCCACCTGGACGCACATCCTGAATCACTACACCACCTTTGATGTCTAAACTACTCATTTCATTTGGTGTCAGGTTACGAATAGTGACCCCGATGACTGGTCCTTTGTTTGGTTGCGCCTGATTGCTGGCATTCGCTGGGGTATCGTCCGGTGCTGCACTTAAAGTGGCATTGATATTACGGCGTTTGTCATCACGCAATACTTCTAACTGGATCTGCTGTTTTGGTGCAGAACGGTTTAAGTAATTCAACAATTCACTGGTACGAGAAATATCAGTCCCGTTATATTTAAGAATGACATCTCCAGCCTGTAAGCCTGCTTTGGCCGCTGGCGAGTTGGGTGCAATTTGGGTTACCAATGAACCTTCCGGCTTAGACAGCTTATAAGATTCTGCCAGATTACGGTCAATATCTTGCAAGCTTACGCCCAGATAAGAACGGGTAACTTTACCATTGCGTTTCAACTGGTCAGCCACTTCCATTGCGACATCAATTGGAATGGAGAATGACAAGCCCATATAACCGCCAGTTCCACTAAAGATACGTGAATTCACCCCGACTACTTCACCGTGCTGGTTAAACAGTGGTCCACCAGAATTCCCCGGGTTTAAAGCTACGTCAGTCTGAATGAATGGCACTGCAGTTTCACCCATCATATTACGCATCTTGGCGCTGACAATTCCGGCAGAAGCCGAATAGTCAAAACCAAATGGTGAACCGATGGCGAGTACAGGCTCACCGACACGTAAACGCCCAACATCTCCCGTGCGTAATTCCGGGAAACCTGCACCATTGACCTTCAGTAAAGCCACGTCAGTACGTTCATCGCTACCTACAACTGTTGCATCAATTTCACGACGGTCATTTAAGGTAATGGTCACCTTGGATGCATTTTCAATCACATGGTGATTAGTCAGCAAATAGCCGTCTTTACTGATAAAGAAGGCGCTGCCATACCCTGTTTTTTCTTGAGGTGCACGTGGCTGAGGAATAATGACCTGATTACCAAAGAAACGGCGTAAAATATCTGGAATTTGTTGTTGTAATAGCTCTTCTTCGGACATTTTTTTAACAACATTGACACTCACCACTGCCGGACTGACTTGTGCAACCAGATTTGAAAAATCAACTGGAGTGGCTGCCCCCGCCTGCAATGCTGTCATTGTTAACGTTGCTGCAAATATTCCGTGTTTAACATCCAAGATTTTCATATATTTATTCACTCAAATGACTGATAAACCTATTTAAATTAGTTTTATCATAAACTATACAAAATTTAAGTAACGAAATGTTCTTATTCTACTTGCTGATATTATGCCATTTTTAAAGACTTAAGTTTCAGCTTTCATTACTTTTTTTCATAAATTTATAGGTAGATAAATGCTTGCCTTTTGTACAAAAAAGCGCTGTGATAGCCGGACTTTTTTTCAGTTAGCTGAATAGTCATGTCTAATTTACACACGACACATCATTTTGATGTGATTATTGTGGGCAGCGGCGGCGCCGGCTTAAGTTTAGCCTTATCTTTACCAGAACATTTTAATATTGCAGTTTTAGCCAAATCAACGCTTACGGATGCGAGTACATTTTATGCCCAGGGGGGTGTGGCAGCTGTACTTGATGAAATGGATTCTCTCGAGCAGCATATCGATGACACCATGATTGCCGGGGCACAATTGTGTGAAATGGATGCAGTCAAGCAGACCGTTGAAGGTGGCAAGCCTGCAGTCGATTTCCTGCTTAAGCATGGCGTGCAGTTCACACTAGATGAACAGGAACAACTGCATTTGACTCGTGAAGGGGGCCATTCTCAGCGCCGCATTATTCACGCAGCAGATGCTACAGGACGTGCAATTTCCACTACTTTGGTACAGCGCGCTCAAGAAAAGCAGAATATTCATATCTTTGAAAATTATATTGCGATTGATCTGATCTGCTCCAAAAAGCTTGGTCATGCAGATGAAAACCGGGCACTCGGCCTGTATGCATTGGATGAACACACCGAACAGGTACATACTTTCCTGGCACCATTTACTGCCCTAGCCTGTGGTGGTGCAATGAAGGCTTATCTTTATACATCTAATCCAGATATTGCCACTGGTGACGGTATTGCGATGGCTTACCGCGCCGGCTGCCGTGTCGCCAATATGGAGTTCAACCAGTTTCATCCAACCTGTTTATACCACCCGCAAGCGCGTTCATTCCTGATTACTGAAGCCATGCGTGGTGAAGGGGCATACTTACGTCTACCAGATGGTGAACGTTTCATGCTGCGTTTTGATGAACGTGCTGAATTGGCACCGCGTGACATCGTGGCGCGTGCCATTGACTATGAAATTAAACGCCTGGGGATTCGTCATGTCTGGCTGGACATTACCCATAAAGATGAAGACTTTATTAAAGAGCACTTCCCGACGCTGTATGCACGCCTATTAGAGCTGGGAATTGATATCACCAAGGAAATGATTCCGGTGGTACCCGCAGCGCACTATACCTGTGGCGGTGTGGTGGTTGACGAGAATAGTCAAACTGATATTGCTGGTTTATATGCTATTGGCGAGACTTCATATACCGGCCTGCATGGCGCGAATCGTATGGCCAGTAATTCACTGCTGGAATGCTTTGTTTATGGCATGAGTGCAGCCAAGCATATTCAGGAAAATTTTAAAGCGGATCAATCCGTACCTGAAGTCCCAGCCTGGGATGATTCACAGGTAACGAATCCGGATGAAGATGTAGTGATTCTGCAAAACTGGGATGAGCTGCGTCAGACCATGTGGAACTATGTAGGCATTGTCCGTACCACCAAGCGTCTGGAACGTGCCCTGCACCGGATTGAAATGCTGAAAAAAGAAATTACCGAATATTATCAGGATTATCAGGTCAGTAAAAACCTGATAGAACTGCGTAATCTGGTGCTGGTATCGGAGATGATTGTGCGCTGTGCTATGCAACGTAAAGAATCCCGCGGTCTGCACTATACCTTGGACTATCCGGAACAGTTACCTGAGTTACGCAAAACTGTACTGATTCCACCAAGTTTTAAAGTGGAACAGCCATTAGTGAATACAGCAGAAGTTTGAACACTTAATCATAAAAAACCGGATTTCATGATCCGGTTTTTTATTTGCTACATATCTTGATTGCGGCTTCCAAGATTTTGAGATAAATCTGAACTCATCACTTGAGTATAAGCATAACTATGGCGTGCAGTCTGATGTGAATAATGCTCATTAAGTCTCTCTAGCAGTTTTTTTCCGCAAGTGGATACAGCTTCTGTTGAAATAGCTGTCCATTTTATGGTCTGCGATTGCCATTAACCTTCCCAATCTTCCGGTCAATTGTGCCTCATTATTTGCGCAGGACCAGCTTTGTATCACCGCTCCCAAATCAGCTATATAAATAATAATTAAATCACAACTAATTGAATTTATTTATTTTTATCATTATGAAAAAAATATAGTTCTTTTATTTTATGTGATTAAGATACTGATTTAGGCGGAATCGAATAAGTTCCGGTGACATGTGCAACAGGTTCTTCCATACCTTCTGAATAGACCCAAACTTCCCCGACAATAAGCGCTTTTCCAACTTTTATCAGGCGACATTTTCCAATCAGATCACGCTGCCCATCCGGCTTACGCAAAAAATTAATATTGATATTGGTGGTGACAGCCAATCCCACCAG
Organism: Acinetobacter sp. 22323; assembly: GCF_052044895.1. NCBI lineage: Bacteria > Pseudomonadati > Pseudomonadota > Gammaproteobacteria > Moraxellales > Moraxellaceae > Acinetobacter > Acinetobacter sp. 22323. The sequence continues at coordinate 29,487 of NZ_JBQEOL010000023.1, forward strand.
ACCAATCTCTCCTAAAATTGCGATATACAAACCAAAGTCCGCGATCGTCATTATGGTTGGCCCAGAAATCGTACCACCTGGACGCAACTGACTATTACTCACACGGTAACGAACAGTTGAGGTTTGAGGCTGTATATCAATGACCTCACAATGCTCAAGACTTTGTGGAAATTCTACTTCTAAAAACTGCTGGATCTGTTCAAGTGTACTTTTCATAAAAAGTCTTCCATATTGAAAACAATATAGAAGATTTTTAAAAAATTGAACTGGTTTTAATCTGACTGCTCAGACCACCTGTAATTCTGCCATGGCTTGAGCAAAAACCTGCTCTGGAGCTTGAGTCGCATCGAGACGCTTCATACGTTGCGGATGACGCTGCCACAAAGTTTCATAACCGCTTCTTACTTTCTCAAAGAAAGAAACTTTCTCCTGTTCAAAACGATCCAGTGCACCACGTTCACGGGCACGGTTCATGCCTAGTTCAATTGGCGCATCCAGCCAGAAAGTGACATCTGGCATACGTGTCACGAAATTATCATTCAGCAAATTCAGCTTGGCTTCACTGAGTCCACGCCCTGCACATTGATAGGCAAAACTGGCATCAGTAAAACGGTCACACAAGACTATCTTACCTGCCTCAAGCGCAGGCAAAATAACCTGTGCTAGATGCTGTGCTCGTGCGGCATACATCAATAACAGCTCAGTGTCATTACACATGGCTTCTTCATGATTCACCGCCAGCAACAGTGAACGAATTTGTTCAGCCATCGGCGTGCCACCCGGTTCACGGGTCAACACCACTTCTTTGCCCTGTGCAACAAAATCATCATAGATACGACGAATGAGCGTGGTTTTCCCTACACCTTCAGTGCCTTCAAAGCTGATAAACATGCTCACTCCTTAATTTTTTGAACGTAAAACAGTGAGATATTCCTGCACTGCTCTATTGTGATCTTGTAGATTCGTGCTGAACTTATGCCCACCATTACCCGTTGCAACAAAGTAAATATTTTGTGAATTATCTGGATGCATCGCTGCTTCAATCGCTTTTTTGCTCGGCAGGGCAATTGGTGTTGGCGGCAAGCCTGAAATGGTATAGGTGTTATATGCTGTCGGTGTGCGCAGATCCTGACGGGTAATATTGCCTTGATATTTATCGCCCATGCCATAAATTACGGTTGGATCGGTTTGCAAGCGCATCCCCATTTTCAGACGGCGTACAAATACACCAGACACCTGCTCCAGTTCACTATCCAGACTGGTTTCTTTTTCAATAATCGAGGCCATAATCAGTGCTTCGTATTTATTCTGATAAGGCAAATCACTGGCACGGTTTTTCCAAGCCTCATCTAAAGACTGCATCTGATGACGATACAAATCTGTCAGAATCTTACGATCGGTTTCACCTTTGGCAAAGAAATAGGTATTCGGTGCAAATAAACCCTCAGGATGATCAAACGGAATATTTAACTCTTTCAACAATTGATCAGTTGGCAGATTTACTACTTCTTTCGTGACTAAATCATCTTTCTTTAAAGTATCGATCAGCTGTTTGAAAGTGGTACCTTCAATGACCAGAATACGGTTCATCTGGGCATTTTCCGAATTGGAAATCATTTCCAGCACCTGACGGATACTCATGCCATCGCGTACTTCATAAACACCTGCTTTCATCGTGTCATGAATGATGAAGCGCTGATAAACTTTCAAAAGGATCGGAAAGCTGACATGACCTTCTTTCGCCAGACGGTCAATAAAGCCAGAATAGGTATCCCCAGCACTGATCGCTAGCATCTGTTTTTTACCTTCAACCGGATAATCTCTAAACAGGCTGCTTTTGAGAATCACGGCCAAGATCAATACAAGACCCAGGACAACGACCAATACACCTTTAAGTGGAAAAGCTGATTTCGCTTTATTTTTCTTTTTTCGTGTGGATTTGCTGGCGGACATATTTTAAATGATCTGATGTAAATGAAGACGATGAAATAACTCAATACAGACTTCTGTATCCAGTGTTTTTTGTTCAAATTGAGTAACAATTTTCATAGGGCTCAGTGCATTGCAGAAGAATAGACTCTGAATAGAAGAAATTTCATTCAAATCCAGACTGCGCTGTTCACAAATAATGCCTTGCTGCAACATACGTTCCAGAATCTCGGCACGCATTACCCCGGTAACGCCATTATAGCGAAGTTCCGGAGTAATCCACGTGTTGTTTATCCTTAAAAAACAATTACTGCTCACCCCTTCAACAATTTCACCCTGCACATCACAAACCAGTGCTTCACTCCAACCCTGCTGATCTGCTTCCTGTTTGAGCATGACCTGCTCTAAACGATTCAGTGTTTTTAACCCAACTAATTGCGGCATACACAGACCAAGGGCAGTATTTAAGACACCACTTTCAATCTGCTCAAAGTGATGCTCATGAAGCATTTGCGGATAGTAATACAGCCAAACATCTGCTGGATGGTCTGGCAAGCTATAGCCGCGCTGGCCAATGCCCCGACTCAGAATAATTTTCAAGGTGCCGTTTAAGCTAGAAGTTAATTCACGTAATTGTTCTAAGGTTGCATCAATCAGGTTTAAGTCCGCTTGTAGCTGCATTTTCTGACTGCTTATATGCAGGCGTGATAAATGCCGTTCCTGCAGTTCAATACGGTTATTGCGAATCCGGGCTGTAGTAAAGCAGCCATCGCCATAATGAAAGGCGCGATCAAGCAAATCTATCTGATTGACTTGTTGTGCATTTTTAAAACACAGCATGATTTCCCACCTCTCAGGTCGATGTCACAGCATACAAAGCTATACTGCATCCACATATCTGTTTTACTCACATAAAATTCTTTTTTAATTATTTTTTATGTAAAAAAACTCCAGCTATTCTTGCCCCATCCAACAAAAACCAAGAACACTTGAGGCAAATATGAACGTCCGTAAATTAAAAATTGGGGTACTTGCAGCACTGATTTCAGCGACTGCATTTAGTGTGTCTGCAAAGGATTTTTTAAATGTATCCTATGACCCAACTCGCGAATTGTACGACAACTTTAACAAAGAATTCAGTGCTTACTGGAAAAAATCTACTGGCCAAGATATTAATTTTAAACAATCACATGGCGGTTCAGGCAAACAGGCACGTGCCGTGATTGATGGTCTGGATGCAGATGTCGTTACACTGGCTCTGGCAGCAGATATTGATGAAATTGCTAAACGTGGCCTGTTATCGGCAGACTGGCAGAAGAAATTCCCGCAAAACTCGACACCATATACCTCAACAATTGTTTTCTTAGTCAAAAAAGGCAATCCGAAAGGCATTAAGGACTGGGGTGATCTGGTTAAATCAGGTGTAGATATCATTACGCCAAACCCGAAGACTTCTGGTGGCGCTCGCTGGAACTACTTGGCAGCTTGGGCATGGGCAAAACACCAGCCAGGGGGTAATGATGCCAAGGCACAAGACTTTGTTCGCCAGATTTATAAACAGACAAAAGTACTGGATTCTGGCGCGCGTGGTGCAACAACGACATTTGCTGAACGCGGCATTGGTGATGTATTGCTGGCCTGGGAAAATGAAGCGCATCTAGCACTTCGTGAACAACCAGGCAAGTTTGAAATCATCACGCCTTCTCTGTCTATTCTGGCTGAACCACCTGTGGCAATTGTAGAAAAGAATGCCAAGAAAGATGGTAATGAAAATCTGGCTAAAGCCTACCTCAACTATCTGTACTCACCTGCTGGCCAAGCCGTTGCAGCAAAGAACTTCTATCGTCCTCGTAATGCAGCCGTGTTAAAGCAATACAGTCATGTATTTAAATCACTAAAACTAGTTACGATTGATAAAGAATTTGGAGGCTGGACTAAGGTTCAGAAGCAACACTTTGACAATGGCGGTATCTTTGACCAGATCGTAAAAGCAAACAGTGCAAAATAAAGTCTTATAAATGCAGCGTTAATGGCCTTATTTAATAAGGTCATTTTTGTTTCAGATACGTACTTATCCAATTATCTTTTATTTTCATATAAAATTCATTTTTAATTATTTTTTATGCATAAAGAATAAGTTTATTCTTCACTCATGTTACAAAACGTGTAAGAGTTTGAGGTTCACATGAGCATTACAACAAAATTAAAAATTGGGATTTTGGCTGCTGTTGTTTCAGCAACTTCTTTTGGTGCAGCAGCGCGGGATTTTCTGAATGTCTCTTATGATCCAACGCGTGAACTCTATGAAGATGTCAACAAAGAATTTGGCAAATACTGGAAAAGCCGTACGGGCCAAACTATTAACTTTAAACAGTCACATGGAGGTTCTGGTAAACAGGCACGTGCTGTGATTGATGGTCTGGAAGCTGATGTAGTGACATTAGCACTGGCTGCTGATATCGACGTTATTGCAGAAAAAGCCAAATTACTCCCTGCGGATTGGCAAAAAAAATTGCCTCACAACTCTACACCTTATACATCAACCATCGTATTCCTGGTGCGTAAAAGCAATCCAAAGAATATTAAAGACTGGGGCGATCTGGTTAAACCTAATGTCGCAATCATTACACCAAATCCCAAAACCTCTGGTGGGGCGCGTTGGAATTATCTGGCAGCGTGGGCTTATGCAAAACACCTACCAGGCGGTAATGATGCCAAAGCACAAGAATTTGTTCGCAAAATCTATAAGCAGACCAAAGTCCTAGATTCAGGTGCACGTGGTTCAACAACGACATTTGCTGAACGCGGCATTGGTGATGTATTGCTGGCGTGGGAAAATGAAGCGCATCTGGCACTTCGTGAACAACCTGGCAAGTTTGAAATCATCACACCTTCTCTGTCTATTCTGGCTGAACCACCAGTTGCGATCGTAGAAAAAACAGTAGCGAAAAAAGGCAACAAATACCTGGCACAAGGTTACCTGAACTTCCTCTACTCACCACTAGGTCAAGAAATTTCAGCACGTAACTTCTACCGCCCACGCAATGAAAAAGTACTGGCAAAGTACAGTCAGGTCTTCAAGCCATTAAAACTGGTGACGATTGATCAGGAATTTGGAGGTTGGGACAAAGTGCAAAAAGCTCACTTTGAAAATGGTGGCATTTTCGATCAAATCGTAAAAGCCAATACAACAAAATAAGTTTTGTATTGAACAGACAAGGAGCATTCACATGATACATACCCTCATTGTTCCAGGTGTTGGTGGCAGTGAACATGATCACTGGCAATCCTGGTTACAACGTGGCCTGATGCAATGCTCCCGTGTTCAACAGCAAGACTGGAACCATCCGGTACTGAATAGCTGGGTAACGCAGTTTGTCAAATCTGTACAGCAGATTGAAGATGATATTGAAATCGTAGCGCACAGCTTTGGCTGCCTGACCAGTCTTGCAGCGCTTGACCAGCATCCAGAACTTTGTCGAAAAATTAAAAAGCTGGTTCTGGTGGCTCCGGCCAATCCGGCCCGTTTTGGTGAAAATGGCTTTGCACGTGATAGCCAAACAGATTACAGCGCTTATTTCCATCAGCTCAAGCTTCCGGTTCCGACCATCATGCTGATCAGTGAAAATGATCCTTGGCTGAGTTTTGAAGATGCACATGCTTTTGCCAGATCCTGGAAAATCCAGCCGGTTAATCTGGGCGCCGTTGGTCATGTCAATGTTGCTTCGGGCTTTGGCCCCTTCCCTGAAATTAAACAATACCTGAATTCAGAAAACCCTATGCGCCATATCAGCAAATTTGATGAGAGCAAGTATTATTTTAAATTTGCATTTTAGATGTTGCAAATTATGCTTGTCGCAAATTTCATTTTTAATATTCGCTGGTTGTCTTCAATCAGCATTCTCTCTTTTGAGGAGTAATCATGTCGCAGCGATCCCGAGTGCTGCCAGGATTTGGTCTATCTCTAGGCTTTACCCTAGCGTATTTGTCATTAATCGTTCTTATTCCGCTGTCTGCCGTATTTATTAAATCGCTTGGCATTGGCTGGGATGGCTTATGGGAAATCCTGAGCTCTGAACGTATTCTCAAGTCACTTCAGCTGAGTTTTAGTGCCGCCATTATCGCAGCCCTGATCAATGTTGTTTTTGGTCTGTTACTGGCTTGGTGTCTGGTACGTTATAGCTTCCCAGGTAAACGTATTATTGATGCTCTGGTAGATTTACCATTTGCCCTGCCAACTGCCGTAGCCGGTATTGCATTAACTTCACTGTATGCACCTACAGGCTGGATCGGTCAGTATCTGGAACCAATAGGTATTCAAGTGGCTTATACCCCGATAGGTATTACCTTGGCGCTGATCTTTATTGGGATTCCTTTTGTGGTGCGTACGGTTCAGCCAGTACTGTCTGATCTGGAAACTGAACTTGAGGAAGCTGCTTCTGCGCTCGGGGCAAACCGCTTCCAAATCGTGACCAAAATTATTTTCCCGATTCTGCTACCCGCATTGATTACAGGCTTTGCCCTGGCATTTGCACGTGGCGTGGGTGAATACGGTTCGGTCATCTTTATTGCCGGTAACCAGCCGTTTAAAACGGAAATTGCTCCGCTGATGATTATCTCGCGTCTGGAAGAATATGACTATGCGGGTGCAACCACGATTGCTGTCGTGATGCTATTGATTTCATTTGTGATGCTGTTCCTGATTAACTTATTACAAGCTTGGGCTAGCCGTCGCACAGGGAGAACTGCACGATGAGTTTAAATACCAACAGCAATGCACTTGCTGAAAAGCTGCAATCCCGTGATGCAACTCGCGAGCCAAAATGGGTACGTTATACCCTACTCACAATTGCGCTGATCTTCTTTTTAAGTTGCCTGATTCTGCCTTTGGTATTGGTCTTTGTTGAAGCGTTCAAGCAAGGCGTCGGCGTATATACTCAGGCACTGGTTCATCCAGATACATTATCTGCGGTGAAACTAACGCTATTAACTGCTGCAATTGCAGTACCGTTAAACGTAGTATTTGGTGTGGCTGCTGCTTGGTCAGTGGCGAAGTTTAACTTCCCGGGCAAGTCTATCCTGACCACGATTATCGATATACCCTTCTCGGTATCCCCGGTCATCGCCGGTATGATGCTGGTGCTGATTTTCGGTACCCAAGGCTGGATGGGTAGCTGGTTAATGGATAATGACATTAAGATCCTGTACGCCGTACCCGCAATTGTTTTGGCCACCATCTTTATTACGGTACCTTTCGTAGCGCGTGAATTGATTCCTTTAATGGAAGCTCAAGGCACCGAAGAAGAAGAAGCTGCAATTGTACTCGGTGCATCAGGCTGGAAAACCTTCTGGAAAGTGACCCTGCCAAACATTAAATGGGGTCTGATCTATGGCGTGATTCTGTGTAATGCACGTGCCATGGGTGAGTTCGGTGCGGTATCAGTAGTATCTGGTCATATCCGCGGTGAAACCAATACTTTGCCGCTACACGTCGAAATTCTCTATAACGAATATACCTTTAGTGCTGCGTTTGCTGTGTCCTCGCTCCTGGCTCTCCTCGCAATTGTGACCTTGGTGCTTAAAACTTGGGTAGAAATGCGCCAGGAAAAACAAAACAAACGTAATGACGATTTAACAGTTTCTTAAGGAATGCCTACATGAGTATTCAAGTTAAAAATATTGAAAAACACTTTGGTGCATTCCATGCACTGAATAATATTTCCCTGGATTTCCCGGATGGCCAGCTAGTAGCTCTTTTGGGTCCTTCAGGCTGTGGTAAAACCACCCTGCTGCGTATTATTGCTGGTCTTGAATCTGCAGATGGTGGTCAGGTCATTCTGGAAGGTCAGGATGCAACTAATGTCCATGTGCGTGAACGTGAAGTCGGTTTTGTATTCCAGCACTATGCGCTGTTCCGTCATATGACAGTGTATGACAACGTGGCATTTGGTTTACGTGTTCGCCCACGTTCAACCCGTCCATCAGAGACTGAAATCAAGAAACGTGTCACCCGTTTACTGGATCTGGTACAACTCGGCTTTCTGGCAGATCGCTACCCTGCTCAATTGTCTGGTGGTCAGCGTCAGCGTATTGCGCTTGCGCGTGCCCTAGCGGTTGAACCACGCGTACTATTACTAGATGAACCTTTTGGTGCGCTAGATGCCAAAGTGCGTAAAGAACTGCGTCGCTGGTTACGTACCCTGCATGATGAGCTGCATATCACTTCTATTTTCGTGACGCATGATCAGGAAGAGGCACTGGAAGTTGCAGATCAAATTGTGGTGATGAACAAAGGGAATGTCGAACAGATTGGTTCACCACGTGAAGTATATGAAACTCCGAAAACGCCATTCGTGTTCGACTTCTTGGGTCAAGCCAACCGTTTCGAAGGTCAGAATAATGGCGGCATCATTCAGTTGGGTGAAGATCGCATCCAATTTGATGCGGCACAACAGCATCCACAAGGTGATGTAATTGTATTCGCCCGCCCTGATGAACTGCGTATCTCCGCTCAGCCACAGGACAATGCAATTCAGGCGACCTTTATTCGTGAATTATGGATTGCCGGTAAAGTCGTTGCAGAACTGAATGACCGTCAGGGTAACCTGATTGAAATTTCACTGACACCTGAAGAAGCACGAGCGCATCAATTCCGACCAAATCAGACTGTATGGTTAAGTCCACTTAACCTGCATTTATTTGCAAATCAGGTTGCTTAAGACACATTCAGATGGGGCCATTTCAGCCCCATCCGCTTATAGGGTATATAGAAAATGAATTTCCAACAATTAAGAATTATTCGAGAAACTGTTCGTCAAAACTTTAATTTAACTGAAGCTTCTGCAGCACTGTATACCTCACAATCGGGTGTGAGCAAGCATATTAAAGACCTGGAAGATGAACTTGGTGTACAGCTGTTCATCCGTAAAGGTAAGCGTTTACTCGGTCTGACTGAACCAGGTCAGGCATTACTCGGGATTGTGGAACGCATGCTGGTCGATGCTGACAATATCAAACGTCTGGCAGATGACTTTAACAAGGTTGATGAAGGGACATTGACCATTGCGACAACGCATACCCAGGCACGTTATGTATTACCGCCGATCGTAAATCAGTTCAAAAAAGAATTTCCAAAAGTTCATCTTATTCTGCAACAGGCCAGTCCGGTTGAAATTACCGAAATGCTGCTACAAGGTGAAGCAGACATCGGGATTGCGACTGAAGCCTTAACGACTGAAGATAACCTGGCCAGTGTGCCGTACTATAACTGGCAACACAGCATTATCACGCCTCAAAACCACCCATTAACCAAGAAAGATAATATACGTATTGAAGATCTGGCGAATTATCCGATCATCACTTATCACGGTGGTTTTACAGGCCGTTCTAAAATCGATACCGCTTTTGAAGAAGCAGGTTTTGATGTGGATATCGTAATGTCCGCCCTAGATGCCGACGTAATCAAAACTTATGTAGAGCTGAATATGGGTGTCGGTATTGTCAATGATGTGGCATACGACCCAGAACGTGATTATCGCTTAAAACAAATTAAAACTGATATTTTTGGTGTAAATACAACATGGATTGCTGTACGTAAAGGCCATTTATTACGTGGTTATGGCTACGAATTTATCTCGCTTTGCTCTCCAGATGCAGACATTCGAGCACTAAAAAAAGTAGCTTATCCGGATGACTAATCTATAAAATCTAAGTAAATGAAATGAAGCTTTTTAGCCTCTTTTTTATGTTTTTTTCAAGTAAGTATTTCTTGAAACACAGGCATAATTGAGCTTCAGAGTAATATTTAAAAATTAAGAACCTTATGGACTTTTAGCTTGATATATTGAAGTAAGATTAAACACATAAATTAATTTAATAACTTGATAGATATAAAAAAACGAGCCAAAGCTCGTTTTTTTATTAAATCGAATAATTAGAAACGGAAGCTTACACCTAGCTTAGCCACTGGAAGCCATTCATATTTATCATCATTACGTACTTCATTGATATGATCAGCAACTAACTGAGCATCTTCCGGTGCTCCACCTGTAGTGCGTACATTGGTAACATTAGGATTACCAGTATAATAAGCACCTACTTCACCAAATACACCCCAACGGTTGGTAATTGCTGGTGAAAAGCCGATACCGAGATAAGGCGCAATTTCGTTACTGTAATCTAAATCATAACCTAGGCTGGTTAAACTAGTTTCATTACCATCTATTTCAATAGTACCGCCATCATTACGCGCAAGTAAACCATATTGCTGATCAATATAACCTACACCAGCTGCAACATAGAACCAGTTCGCCCAAGGACGGATTTCAGCATTTAAATAAACCAGATTGTTGTCCATATCGACATCGTAGTTGACATCATCTACTTCAATATCATCTGACCAAGAGATATCACCGCCGTTATAACCTAAGGTTACACCTACATATGGGTTAGCGCTCCAAGAGATTGCACCACCGTAACCAGTAGTACCGACTTCAGCACGAACAGCAGCAGGTTTGAAGAAAGAGAATTCAGCAACGCCTTCGTCGGTTACAATGACTTCATCAGCTGCCATGACAGAAGTGGTTGCTGCAGCAAGTACAGACAGCGCAAAATATTTAGCAAAAGTTTTCATCTATGTCTCCTCAAAAAAATTATTTTTAACGTTTTTACTCTTCGTTATGCCTGCATCTTAATTCACAATCTGATCACTCTTTATTCAAGTTTTGCTGAGTTTATGTAAACTTTTGATACATTTGATGCCTTTTATATGATTTTCATGAGGTTTTTTGCACAGTCACCTTAATTGGATGCTTTTACTAGAAATTTTCTATTTATTGATTAAATCATGAGCTATATAAATATAATATTCATTAGACCTCTTTCATAAATCATTTTTTGCTCAGTTCCAAGTTGTAGATTCCAGCGATTAAATTGAATCTCAAACCAAGCCTTTTACCTCTATTTCGATAACGCTCAGCAAGGATTTTGAAGGTTTTCAGGCTGCCAAATACATGCTCAATTCCGATTCTTCTTTTATTGATTTCCTGATTATAGATTTTCAATTCAGGATCCAATTTACAGTGTCTTTTGGCTTTTAATGGCAACAGGCTATTCGGATACAAAGTATAAATCCCCTGATAGCCTTTATCTGCAAGGATAAAAGCCCCAAAAGGAATCTGGTTTAAATTGCGTTTGAACAACTCGAAATCATGCACTGCACCGCGACTGGTACATAAACTCAGAATTTGCTGAGTTTTGTAGTGAATCATGGCCTGTACTTTAAAGGTATGGGTCTTTTTCTTGCCGCTATAGCTTTTCTTCTGTTTTTTTAGGCCTTTGGATTGGAATTTCCGTGGCATCCACGATCACAACATTCCAGTCGATGCCTTCGCCCTCGGGTAAATCTTTGGGTAAATTAAACAGATTGGACCGAATCAGGCAGTCTTCAACATGACGGACAATTCTTGAGGCTGTGGGCTCTGAAACCCCGTAACTCGTCGCAACGTGAAATAAGGTTCGGTATTCCCGCCAATAGCTCAGACAGAGCAGAACCTGATCCTCCAGGCTTAACTTGGGCGGTCTGCCTTTGGCAGAGACATGCTTCTGCAATTGCTCAACCATCAAATAGAAAGTTGACCATGAGATGCCTGTGTATCGCTTGAACTGAGGATCAGAAAGCTTGTTTGAATCGATGTATTTCATCCGCAGATTATGCACGAATGC
>NZ_JBQEOL010000024.1:0-36448 GCF_052044895.1 Acinetobacter sp. 22323
CTATCGCTATCTAAACACATAGATACAAATAACACTTGGAATCCTTTCATAACAAAGGATTCCACTTTGTTTACATACTTACTATGTAGAATCATGAAGCTTTCCATATAGCATCTCGATTGTCTTTTTTTGCTCTAAATTATCAATTTCTAATTCCTTAACCCTTGCTTTTAAAGCAGCAATCAATGCGTCCTTTGATGATTCGGAAGTGTTTTTCAATGTGCTTGTATTTGCACATTTACTCTTACTCTCAACCCTATGCTTCTTAATTTGATTAGCAATAGATTCCTCTCTATAAAGCCAAGCTGTCGATACGTTTGCTTTTTCTGCTACAGTTTTGAAATTAATAGTGGCTTTTTCCTTTAGCATTTGTTTTATTGCTAACTCTGTGCGCTTAATAGCTTCATTCTTCTTCTTTAAGGCATTTTCCTTTAAACCTTGAGTGTTTCTATCATGGCTCATATTAATTACTCTCTAAGGGTGCAATAATTTTCACTAAAGATTCTTTGATATTTTCATTCATTTCCAGTTGGCGAACCCAACCGTTCTTTTTACACGTTTCAATAATCACTTCGGTTCTTTGTAGTTGCTCTTTGTGTTGAGGTAAAAAGGTGTGATCTGTTCTAAAGTTTGAGCATGTCAGACAGGCATTAGCATGTGGGCAACCGCCCTGAACAACGGGTAGTGAGCAAAGTCCATTTGGTAAAGTTTGCATTGCTATGTTTTTTTTAAGCCATTGAGCATCAATATTATTTGCATCTGTTCCCATTGTTAAATCATTAATAATATCTTGATCATTAAACTTTTTACCGTTTATATCAATCATTGTGCTGTTAAATTTCTTGAACTCTTTTTTTAATGTTTCATCTAAAATATGAGCATAGGTGCTAGTCATCACAGGGGTTTCATGACCTAAATATTTTTGGACAATATGTTGCGGAACTCCATTGTTAATCATTCGAGTTGCTACGGTGTGCCTAAATTGATGAAACCCAAAACGAATAACCTTTCCACTCGCATCATTTATATTATTTTCAACTGCAAGTGCGTTTAGATTTTTAATTAGAGTTCCTTTGCTCCATGCTTTTCCTGCTCTTGGATAAGGAATGCCATTTTCCTGAAATTTGGGGGTTGTAAATAGTAAAACAGGAGCTTGACCAAACTCTGCAATCATAGCTTTTTGTTGTTCCCTGATTACGGAAACTAACTCTGCTGAAATTGGAACGATATGATCTTTTTTCATTTTAAATTGATAATATTTAAGAAAGTAATCCCCATTTTCATCAGGAGAAATACAATTAAACATTAAACTACAGCACTCACTAATTCTCATCCCAACCTCTTGTAGTACAAGAAAAAACCTCATCACATCAGGATTTAATTTATCAATATGCTGATTTAATTGACTCATTACATTTTCGGGAATGAATTTTGGTATTGATTTAGGCAGGCTTGGATAATCCGTATCCCTAATTAGTTTAGTTGCCCCAAATTTAATAAAATTTGTATCCTCACACCATTCAAAATACTGTCTTAAAGATGCTAATCTTCTTTTAATCGTTGAAGATTTTAATTCAGATTTAGACCATTCAAAAAAGACTTTTTGCATTTCTGATCTAGTAACTTCATGCGCTTCGCATTCAGGGTTTATAGAGTAAAGTGCTCTGCTGAAAAATGTAATAGCATCAATATTTGTCTTTAATGTGCTTTTTGATCTAGTTGAAAATACAGCCTTAATAAATGCCTTAGCCGAACTTATTAACCAATCAAAGTGAATGTTGCTAAAGTTCAGTTTATGTGTTTCTGTATCTCCTTTAGATACAGCATCAAAATCACTTTTAACCAACCAAACATCTTCGGTTTTTATAGTAATTTTTTTCAGACACTCTTGATAAATATCAGGATGATTCTTTTTAATAACACCTTCACCAATTCCTGATTCGTTCATTAATTTTCTTACACTGATATATCCACCATTAGGAATAGGTGGTGTATTCTTTGGATTTCCATTTTTAAGTCTTTCTAAGGCTTCCAAAAGTATCAAGCGATCTTGGGTGTGCCTTGAAGTTTTTTGCTTTTCAATTTCAATCAATATCTGATTATGAGCGTCTGGATAACTTTTCCTAACCATCATGTCAAAGGTTTCAGAAAACCCTGCTTCCCTACAGACTTTTTTTACAGTAATTACCTCATTTTTAGACAACAATATGGTTAAAGCTTTTAATAGCTTATCGTGCTTTTCTTTATTACCATACCTAGCATATTCACCTTGAAGCTCATTTATTTTGTTAAGAATGTCAGGGAAATATGCATACAAGTACGAATCAGAAACATCTGCTTCTTTAGCTACAGATGCTACAGTTACTTTAGCGTTTTTATTAACATTCCTTGTTTCTCCTGTTTTAAAACGCTCTATTGCCTCCATACAGCGTTTTCTAACAAGACTAGCATGAATGGTTATACTTTCATTCTTTGAGTCTTTTAATGAGCTGACATAAAGCATCACATCCCTAAAATCCCTATGTAACTCAGTAGGTGAAACTCTCGCTTCTTTGGCAATATTTTTGAATATTAATTTTCCTTTCTTACTAATAACAATAGGATTCCCATTAATTATTCTATCAATGGCTTCTATTGCTTGCTGTTTTACGTTTATAGATTTAGTTGTAGACCCATTATCGGTAAATACTTTTTCAGCATAATTCGTATTCATTTTAATTTACCTTTTTGAAAGTTTTGGAATGCCACTTTTAGGTCTTGATCATTCAAATGAGCGTAAATATTAATCGTGGTTTGAATATCTTTATGCCCTAAACGCTTTTGAACGTATGAAGCATCCCAACCACTTCTCAGTAACTCTGTGGCATGTGTATGTCTAAAAATATGAGGGCTGAATGGAAGTTTTAGGGCTTTGGATAAGCGACTGAATTTAGTGTAAATAGTGCTGTAACTTAACGGATGCCCTTTATTTTCGCCCCATATATTCACAAAAACATAATCAGAATCAATATCGTCAAAATCATGTACTACATAATCAGTGTAGCGTCTTATGAGTTCATCACTAACGTCAATAACCCTAGTTTCTTGGCTTTTTGCTCTTGCGTTATTTGTATTGTTATTACGATGAACTATATGAATCTCGCTATCCCAACTTTTAATATCTTCATGCCTTAAACCAAGACACTCGCCTATACGCATACCTGTTTCATAGAGTAGGGCTACAATCAACTTATCTCTGCGGTTAGAACATGAATCTAGGATTTTTTGCACTTGTTCAAATGTTAATGTTTTAGGTATTCGTTTAGGCTCTTTAATTTTAAGAATGCTATGTTTTGTGGAGCTTGCTTTACTAATATGATGTAGAAACGGTTTGTAATTTTTACTATTAGATTTAGTTGATCTCTTATCATTTAAAACAAGAGTGCTATCTAGTTTTGAGTGATAATCATAGAAAGCTGTAATCGCAGTAATTATTGTATTTATTGTTTTTTCTGAACGCAGAGAAACACTTGAAGAAAAAGGAATAATATTACTTGCATCTATAGTTCCTAGTTTTAGAAAGTTGATGAACTCTGATAGCTCAATTAAACCAATCTGATTCCAACTATAGTTCTTTAAAGATAGAAATAACCAAAATTCTTTAAGATGATAAGCGTAAGAACGAATAGTGTTTGGAGATTTTCTAACAGAACTTAAATACCTTAAATAAAGATCAATTGATGGTATAGCTAAGTGATCATCACCAATGACAATCCAAAAGTCTTCTGTTTGATTATTAATTCGTATTTTCTGCACTTTCATTAAGTAGAATCTACTATGTATATATGTTTAGATATAAATTCTACAATGTATATTATTAATAGTAAATCATTCTTTGTTTACTTTGTATATTATTATTTATATGTAGTAGATAACGATAGAGATAAAAACTCAGCTCTAAACATTCTTGCGCTCGGGCATGAGCGTCTAGCAGTAGGAATCACCCTCCTTTAGGTGGGTGAGGATGTCAAAGCAAAGCCAAACAGATTAGAAAAATTGTGCAGCAATCCAAATTGCATCCAGAACAGGTCATCTATATTGGTGACCAGATCATTGATATAGAATCAGCTCATCGGAATAGAATTGCTGTCGCTGCGGTAACTTGGGGTTTTAATAGTGAATCTGTATTGGTGGCCCATCAGCCACATTACCTGATTCATAGCGTTCAGCAGTTAAAAATTCTGTTATTAACTTCACAATCCAGATTGGCTTAAAAACAAAAAAGGCCCCGAAGGGCCTTTTTAGAACATTTTATATATGCTTATTCCGCATTGACGGTTTTTTCAGTGACTTCTTCCGGATTTTCCAGCAATAACTTTTTGCCAATCGGAATTTGTCTTGGCAATTTTTCTTCCGGAATTACACGCTGCAGGTCAATCACGAGTAGACCGTTAGCATAATCTGCCTGCTGTACTTCAATGTGTTCGTCTAAACGCAGTGATAGTTTGAAGGCACGACGGGCTATACCTTTATGTAGATACTCAGTACCTTCAATCTGAACAGCTTCAGGTTTTCCAGAAATTGTCAGCAAGCGATTTTCAAGAGAAATACTCAATTCTTCCTGGTTAAAACCGGCGGTGGCTACGACAATTCGGTAACGGTTTTCACCATGTTTTTCGATATTGTATGGTGGATAATTTGGCGCATCGCTTTGCATGGCATAATCAATGAAATCATTGAGGCGATCAAAGCCAATGCTGCGGCGGAATAATGGATGAAGATTGATATTACTCATTATTAGAACCTCCTGAGGTCAGCAAAGTTTTAAAAATAAGAAAACACCGCTGTCATGATGATCATCGACAGGGCAAAAGATGGATAGACCATCCTTATGCAGAAATAAATATGTGTTCAGACCGAAAATTTTCAAGAAATTTAAGTGAAATTTTTTTAAAAATTAATTAATTTATTGAAATTAAATTAAAAATTATTTTATTAAGCATTGCTTGTTGTTTTTGACCAGATCCATTATTTTGTTGGAACACCATAATAAAGGTGTATGGAGTATAGGCACGAATGATTGATTTATATTACTGGGGTACACCCAACGGTCATAAGATTACAATCGCATTAGAAGAAATGGGGCTATCTTATCAGATCCTTCCAGTCAATATTCTGGAAAATGACCAGTTTCAGCCAGACTTTCTGGCAATCTCACCGAACAATAAAATTCCAGCTATTGTCGATCAGGATGGACCAGATCATCGGTCGATTTCGATCTTTGAATCGGGTGCCATCTTGCAGTATTTGGGACGTAAAACCGGACTGTTTTATCCGACCGATGAGATTAAGCGGATTCAGGTGGAACAATGGTTGATGTGGCAAATGGGTGGGCTAGGCCCGATGCTGGGACAGAACCATCACTTTAGCCGTTTTGCTCCAGAGCGGATTCCTTATGCAACAGAGCGCTATGTGAATGAGACCAAGCGCTTGTACGGTGTACTGGACAAACAGCTGGTCGGTCAGGACTATGTCGCTGGCGAATATTCAATTGCCGATATGGCGATTTTCCCCTGGTTACTTCGTTATGAATGGCAAGGTATTGATTTAGCGGATTATCCGGAAGTAAGCCGTTATATTGAGCGTATGCAGGCACGTCCTGCGGTGCAAAAAGCATTAGCGATTCAGGTCAGTTAATCTGCGATTGTTATGTTAAGATGTACAAAAGTTATTAAAACCACCGATTCAGGTGGTTTTTTATTGGATATCAGCATGAAAGCATTTTTCCTGAACTTCACTCGAATTGTGGAAACTAATTCTCGAATTTACTGGAGCATTATCTTTGGTCTGGCTGCCTGTTTAGCTTTGTTTGTGGCTGAGATTGTGCATATTCAGCTGGTTATTAATGAGCTGAATACCAAGGATCAGAATATATTGGCTGAGGCAATTTTGCCCTTGGCAACCAAATATAAATGGTCTCGTATCTTTGCAATCATACTCGCTCTTTTCTGGTCAAATATGGAATATCTGAAAGCTAAAAGACAGTTAAGACTGACACGCTAAATAGTCGGATCACTTAGATGGTATTACTGATTCTGTTTCTGTCTGCCTTTGGCGCGGCAACTTTATTGCCTTTGCAGTCAGAAGCGGTATTGTTAGGATTACTGGTCAATAGTAGCTATTCAGCATTTACTTTGATCGCCGTTGCCAGTATTGGGAATATTCTCGGCTCTTGCGTGAATTGGTATTTAGGTCTAAGAATTGAGCAGTATAAAGACCGGAAGTGGTTTCCAGTGTCTGAACAGCAGATGCAAAAAGCACAAAGGAGCTACCAGAAATACGGTTATTGGTCCTTGTTGCTGAGTTGGGTGCCCATGATTGGTGATCCAATTACCTTAATTGCAGGATTGCTTAAGGAAAACTTTGCTCGATTCTTACTGATCGTGAGTATTGCGAAAATCGGACGTTATCTGTTTATTTACATGGCTTATAGCATGATTTAAAAAAGAGGTTTGAAGCCTCTTTTGGTTTATTTGCATTCATTCAGTTTAAACTGAATTTCATCCTTAAAGCTGGATGGTTTATACAACCATAGGGTACTTGCGCGGCGTTTAGTAATGATCTGGGTATCTTTCAATGCATTTGCTACTTGCTGATCGAGTTGATAAATGCCTGAGCCTTTTCTGATCTTGACCTTTTTAATCTCGCCTTTGCGATTGGCTTTGATCTGAAACTCTACTGTTCGGTCGTTTTCATTCAGTAAATCTGTATCAACGTTTAGCTCAGGTTGGTTTAGATACTGGAATTTAGTTTTTTGCTGCTCCTGTTGTGCTTGCCAATTTTTAGAGTTGAAACTGTATTCGCAAAATTCCTGATCCTGGTCAATCAGTTTCAGGTTAAACACCTGATAGCCAATGATCGGTAGTGCTGTTTTATTATCAATATGTGGTCTAACTTCAGCAGATTTCACGGCATTAAGTAGTAGCTGATCCAGCTGCTGGTAACCGGTACTGTCCTGAATGACAGCCTGTTTGATATGCCCCTGCTCGTTGGCATAGATACGTACCACCGCAGAACGGTCCTGACCTTTTAAATCTTCATTGCTATATTTTGGTTTGGGAAACTTGCTCCACTCAATGCGTGTCGTCAAATGTGTTGGCTGCACATCAATGGTCTGTGTGGGCAATTGCGGTGCTTTTTTTGTTGATGCGCTATAGCTTGCTGCAAAAGGGAAGCTCAACAACAGGGTCATACACAGAATACGTTTCATAAGTTTCGGTCTTGAATCAAGCAAAGAGGATGTTCAATTTTGAAGCGCAGTATTTCCTGAATTGGCAATACTGGCAAGTATCTCATTCAAAATAATTTATTTTTCTGCCTTATAAATATTGAAGGTGATAATTAAAAAATCATAATGAAGCCAAGCTATACATGTATTGCTGCAGGAGTCAGAAGTTTTTTGTGAGAAAGATTCGTGGATTATAAAAAGCTTGGATTAGTCAGCTTGATATTTCATCGCGCAATATTTATGGGAAAAAGGATTAAGTGCCTGTCATCTATCTTTTTACTTTTAATACTGCTTTTGTTTTAAACAAAGATGCTTTAGAATATCGGCTCCCTTACCTGCAGGGCGTCTTTGCAATGGTGCAGACGTGCCGAACAGGTGTTCAAAAGAGGTTGTTATGCCTAAGATGAAAACTCGCCGTGGTGCAGCTAAACGCTTCAAAGCGACTGCTAACGGTTTTAAGCGTAAACAAGCGTTCAAACGCCACATTTTGACCAAAAAATCTGCTAAGCGTATTCGTCAATTGCGCGGCTGTGTAATGGTTCACGTAAGTGACGTTGCTTCAGTTCGTCGTATGTGCCCGTACATCTAAGGAGATTATAAATGGCTCGTGTAAAACGTGGTGTACAGGCTCATCGCCGTCACAAAAAAATTCTTGCTCGCGCTAAAGGTTACTATGGTGCTCGTTCACGCGTTTACCGCGTAGCGTTCCAGGCGGTAATCAAAGCTGGTCAATATGCTTACCGTGACCGTCGTCAGAAGAAACGTCAATTCCGTGCTCTATGGATTGCGCGTATCAACGCTGGTGCTCGTCAAAATGGTTTGTCGTACAGCCGTATGATCGCTGGCTTGAAAAAAGCTCAAGTGATTATCGACCGTCGCGTACTTGCTGACATTGCTATGCATGACGCAGTTGCGTTTGCAGCTCTAGCTTCTAAAGCTAAAGATGCATTGGCTGCATAAGTCTTTATGACTTAGAAAAAAGATCGCTTTTAGCGGTCTTTTTTTTGTCTGATGAAAAAGTATAAGCTATTTAAAATATGACAAATGACTTAGTGCTAATGAATGAGAAAGATGAAGTACGAGATTTTCGTAGAATAAATGTGGTCGGTACCTCTGCCTCGGGAAAATCTACTTTTGCTCGTGCTTTAGCGGCAAAATTAGGCTTCAGTTATATCGAGCTGGATAATTTATTCTGGCTGGATAACTGGCAGGAAACTGTGGATCGAGAGTTCTTTGATAAAATTCAAGCAGCCATCGATCAGGCCAAAGATGGCTATGTGATTGATGGTAATTATACTCGCAGTATTCCCGTCAAATGGGCTGAGATCGACAGTGTGATCTGGATTGATTTACCGTTCCATCTCAATCTATATCGTTCCATAAAAAGAGCCATACAGCGGGCAATTAGCAAACAACCGCTTTGGCCAAACTCGAATAATACAGAAAGTTTCAGCCAGATGTTGAGTCGTGATTCCATCATCTGGTGGATGATTAAAACCCACCAGAAAAATCGTCAGCATTATTTAAAGTTGATGCATGCGCCTGAATATCAGCATATCCACTGGATCAGATTAAGATCGCCCCGAGAAATTGACGCTTTTCTGGCACAGCATTAAAGTCCAAAATAATAACCAATCAAACAGATAATTACCGTAATAATAATCAGGGTAATCACATTGCCTGAATTGGATTTGGCAGCATCATGAGGTTTGTGTGCTTTAGAGGGTTTGGTCACATGCTCGTCGGTAGTCATTCCTGCAAATGGATCAGCGCTGATTTTCGGACTCAGTTTTGCAGTCTTGTAGTGATTCGCGATTTTAACAATAAACTTTGCTTTCAGATCATCAATTTTTTGCGAAAAATGACGTAGATCAAGCTGTTGATCTGGTGTTAGCACTTCACCATTTTCATGATAAGGATGCTGGATTTTAGCTTCAATCAGTTCTTCCAGCGCATCCAGACGGTACAGCATGTCATGGGCAAAGTCAGCTGCATAATCGGTTGGTAATAACGCCAGTCGATAAGTAGTGCTGGTATCTGCAGTAGAAGACACACCATAATAAGGTTGTCCAAGCTGAGCAGGTTGAACAAGACCTTGCGTAAATCTGGTATCAAATAATTCATGATCCATAAAGGCCTGAATATCATCCCAGTTTGGTTGTTCCAGGTCTGCAAGTACACGTTTGGCCAGTTTGCTGTTGAGTTCATATTGCCAGAAAGTTTCATGACGTAGAGAGGATCGCTGCATAGCAGGCGCTTCATAGTCATTATCTGCCGTATACCATTCGGGTAATTCCTTACCAATAATCCAGGCATTTTTTTTCTGGGCTTCATGGCTGACAATGAAATATTCAAATGGCAGCAGTTCTACATTTACATTGGGATTCTGTTCATCTTCAAGCAGGGTAGAGCGGTGCAGACTCAGACGTTGTACGCCCTGTTTTTTCAAACCTTCCAGCCATACCTGAAAATGCTGCGCTAAAAGATGCTGTGAAATCAGATCACGAAAGGCAAATTGATGCTGATTAAAGATGGAATGCTGAAGCCAGCGATTGAAACTTAAGTCCTGAGACAGGTACTCATTTCCATAAGTTACTAAAGTAAGTTGCTGTTTCCAAATTTGATCGATTGCCATAATGATTTGATCTAATTGATATCATGTTTATTTTATACTTTTTATTTTTGCATCTGCCAATCTAATTTTCATTACATGCCATCTTCATCAACGTGCCTAAAAACTGTTAGAATACGGGGTTTTTTAAAAATATTTCTAACCTGTTGCTTTGAGAGTTACTATGTCACTGGAAGCCCTGACCACTGAAGCGCTCGCTGCGATTGCAGCAGCTCAAGACCTTGCTGCACTTGATCAAGTACGAGTGCAATTTACGGGGAAAAAAAGCCAGCTCGCGGAACAATCTAAGTCGCTGGGTAAAATGGATCCGGAACAACGTAAAGAATTCGGTGCAAAAATCCATGCTGTGCGTGAAGCGATTACAGCTGCACTGACAGCACGTCAGGCAGAACTGCATAAAGCTGCGCTGGAGCAAAAGCTTGCCAGCGAAACTATTGATATTACATTACCCGGTCGTGGCCAGCAGGTGGGCAGTATCCACCCAGTGACCCAAGTGCAGGAACGTATCTGCCAGTTCTTTACCAAAGCAGGTTTTACAGTGGCAACTGGCCCGGAAGTTGAAGATGACTATCACAACTTTGAAGCCTTAAATATTCCAGGCCATCACCCTGCACGTGCCATGCACGACACGTTCTATTTTGATGTAAACCATTTGCTGCGTACGCATACCTCTGGTGTGCAGATCCGTACTATGGAAACGCAACAACCACCAATCCGTATTGTGTGTCCAGGTCGTGTATACCGTTGTGACTCGGATCAAACCCACTCACCAATGTTCCATCAGATTGAAGGTTTATACGTTGCTGAAAACACCAGCTTCGCTGAACTGAAAGGTTTGCTGGTCAACTTGCTGAATGAATTCTTTGAAAAAGATCTGAAAGTACGTTTCCGTCCATCTTATTTCCCATTTACAGAGCCAAGTGCAGAAGTGGATATTATGGATGAGCGTGGCAAATGGTTGGAAGTTCTGGGTTGCGGTATGGTGCATCCGAATGTATTGCGTTCTGCTGGTATTGATCCTGACAAATACAAAGGCTTTGCATTTGGTCTAGGGGTAGAGCGTTTTGCAATGTTGCGTTATGGCATTAATGACTTGCGTATGTTCTACCAAAACGATGTGCGTTTCTTACGCCAGTTTGCTTAAAACTTTTTATTAAATCCTCTCCTAACCTCTCCTTTAAAAAAGGAGAGGGACTCCACGAAATCAGTTGGGGTTCTCCGCCTTTCTTAAAGGGGGAGTTAGAGGGGGATTCTAGAGATTTGAATTACAGGTTTTATATCAATGAAAATTAGCGAAAATTGGCTACGCACATGGGTTAACCCAGCCATCGACAGCGAGAAACTTTCTGATCAACTGACCATGCTTGGTCTAGAAGTTGATGACTTATCTCCAGCAGCAAAACCATTTACAGGTGTTGTTGTAGGTGAAGTTCTGACTGTTGAACAGCACCCGAATGCAGACCGTTTACGTGTAACTACCGTGAATATCGGTTCAGGTGAACCACTCCAAATCGTGTGTGGTGCGCCAAACGTACGTGCAGGCATGAAAGCACCAGTGGCAACGATTGGCGCGGTTTTGCCGGGCGATTTCAAAATCAAGAAGGGCAAACTTCGTGGTATTGAGTCCCAAGGCATGCTCTGCGGCGCATCGGAAATTGATCTAGAAGACAAAATTGATGGTCTTTTAGAATTACCAAACGATGCACCTGTAGGCGTGAATATTCGTGAATATTTAGACTTAGATGACAACGTGATTGACATCAGCATCACACCAAACCGTGGTGACTGTTTCAGCATTCGTGGTATTGCACGTGAAATTGGTGTGATTAACCAATTGCCAGTGACTGCGCCAGAAATTCAAGAAGTGGCTGCAACCATTGCTGATGAAAAGAAAGTGGTGGTGTCGACTGAAGGCTGTCCACGTTACTTAGGTCGTTTGATCAAAAACGTCAACACCAAAGCGCCAACCCCTGAATGGATGGAACGTGCGCTTGCTCGTTCGGGTATCCGTCAGCACAGCATTTTGGTCGACATTACCAACTATGTATTGATCGAGCTGGGTCAACCGTTGCACGCATTTGATGGTGGCAAGGTTCAAGGTGCAGTTCACGTTCGTCAAGCAACAGCCGGGGAAAAGCTGGTGCTGTTAAATGAACAGGAAGTTGAACTGAACGAAAAAGTGATGGTGATTGCAGATGATGAAAAAGCATTGGCGATTGCGGGCATCATGGGTGGTCTGTCTTCATCGGTAACGGATGCAACCACTGAGATCTTCCTGGAGTCTGCATTCTTTGCATCTTTACACATTGCAGGTCGTGCGCGTAGCTTCGGTTTACATACGGATGCTTCTCAGCGTTATGAGCGTGGTGTGGACTTTGAATTGCCAGTGATGGCAATGCACCGTGCGTCTCAGCTGATTGCTGAACTTGCAGGCGGTGAGTTTGGTCCAATTACAGTTGCAGAAAATCCAGCAGTATTGCCTAGACGTGAAGCAATTGAACTTGAACAGGCACAAGTAGATCAACTTCTGGGTTATAAAGTTGAATCAGACTTCATTACCGATGCGTTAATGCGTTTGGGCTGTGAAGTGACTGTGAAAGCAGAAGGTCAATGGTCTGTGGTACCACCGTCACACCGTTATGATATGGCAATCTACCAGGACTTGATCGAAGAAGTTGCACGTATTCATGGTTATGACAATATTCAAATCAGTTTGCCTGTGATTGATGTCAAACTTGCAAAATACCAGGATCAGTTCGAAGTGGCTCAGCTTCGTCAGACTGCGGTGACTTTGGGTTATCAAGAAGCGATCAGTTTTAGCTTTGCTGACTTGAAACTGGAAAAACAGCTCAACCCTGCAGTAAATCCATTAGCATTGGCAAACCCGATTTCAAGTGATTTAGCGGTAATGCGTTCAACCCTGTTATCAAGTTTGATTCCATGTGTGCAATATAACGTCAATCGTCAGCAAAACCGCGTACGTTTCTTTGAGCTGGGTCTGCGTTTTGATTATCAGGATGCTGCATCGATTCATGACCTGAAACAGATTCCAACTTTCGCCCTGATTGCGACTGGTTCACGTATCAATGAATCATGGCATGGTAAGCCACAGCCAATGGATTTCTTTGACTTTAAAGGTGATGTGGAAGAAATTCTGGCAGCAGCTCGTCTGAATGTTGAATATGTTCGTTCAGAGCGTGCATGGTTGCATCCTGGTCAATCTGCTGAAATTATGGTTAATGGTCAGTCGATTGGTTATTTAGGTCGTTTACATCCATCACTTGAAGATGAGCTGGATTTAGCAACCACTTGGGTCGCTGAACTCGATCAAAAAGCCGTTTTGCAAACTTATGTATCTAATTTTACAGAATTATCACGTTTTCCGTCGGTTCGACGTGATATTGCGCTTTTAATTAGTGATAAGATTAATGTTAGCGAAATTCAGAGACTTATCGAAAAGACTGGTGGTGAGCTCCTGGAGTCAAACTGGTTGTTCGATGTGTACACTGGACAAGGGGTAGAAGAAGGCAAGCGTTCTCTAGCATTTGCTCTTCTCTGGCAGCATCCAACCCGCACCCTGGAAGATGCTGAAATTAAATCAGGCATGGATAATATCCTGCAAGTGTTAGAAAACACTTATCAAGCGACATTGAGGGCTTCATGACAGCACTAACTAAAGCAGAGATGGCTGATCATTTAAGTGAGCTCACGAGTTTAAACCGTCGTGAAGCAAAACAAATGGTCGAATTGTTCTTTGATGAGATTAGCCAGGCGCTAATCTCGGGTGAGCAAGTCAAACTATCAGGTTTCGGTAATTTTGAGTTGCGTGACAAGCGTCAACGTCCAGGCCGTAATCCGAAGACTGGTGAAGAAATTCCGATTTCTGCACGCCGGGTCGTAACCTTCCGTGCGGGGCAGAAGTTCCGTCAGCGTGTGGGAACTGAGCAGGTCAATTGATCTGCTTTTTTTCTTGATAGAGATTGCCGGTAGAAATTTCGATTTTTATAGGCATAAAAAAAGAGAGCCAATGGCTCTCTTTTTCGTACTGAATAATCGTTAGATTATTGAGCAGCAGCTTCAGAAGCAGCAGTAGCGTCAGCAGCAGCGTCAGTAGCAACTGCAGCAGCAGCGTCAGCTTCAGCAACAGCAGCAGCGTCAGAAGCAGCAACTTCAGAAGTAGCTTCTACAGCAGCAGCGTCAGCAGCAGCTTCAGCTTCAGATGCAGCTTCTACAGCTTCAGATGCAGCTTGGTTAGCGTCAGCAGCAGCATCTTCAGTTTTTTTAGCACAACCAACGAAAGCTAAAGTAGTAGCAACTGCAGCAGCAATAGCGATTTTTTTGAATAACATGGCATCACTCTCTAAAAATTGAGATTAAAAAAAACCGACGTTAGCCTGTTATGTGCTTTTATTATTCCTAATTTTGTTAGGTACTAACAACGCAGGAGCAGTCTAACTGGTCTGCAAATATGCTATCACTGCGCATTTTTAATTGCTACAGGGCAAGTTCAAAAAAGTGCAAAAAACGCATGAAATTCATGGTTTTTTTAACAGAAAATAACAATTAAAGGAAAGACTTATATGGGGTAAAGGCGATTTAAACCTCTAAAACTTATACAATTTTTCTTACCATTATTTTATTAATCATAAACTTGCAAATAAGTTTACAAATCATCATAGACTTTGTTTCTTTGTGTAATCAATGTCAACCCAAATAAAAAAGGTCATCGTTTTAGATGACCTTTCTATAATTTTTGAGGACTTAGTTAGATGCCTTGCGCTTCATCTGATCGAAGAAGTCATCATTGGTCTTGGTTTCTTTCATGCGATCAAGCAGGAATTCCATTGCCGCCAGTTCGTCCTGGGTATGCAAAAGCTTACGCAGAATCCAGACTTTACGCAGATTATCTTCTGACATCAGACGTTCTTCACGACGGGTACCCGATTTCTTGATGTTCATTGCAGGGAATACACGTTTCTCAGCAATGCGACGATCAAGCGTGATTTCCTGGTTACCTGTACCTTTGAATTCTTCGTAGATCACTTCATCCATTTTACTGCCGGTTTCAATCAATGCAGTAGAAATAATGGTCAGTGAACCGCCTTCTTCGATATTACGAGCCGCACCGAAGAAACGTTTTGGACGTTCAAGTGCATGTGCATCCACACCCCCTGTCAATACCTTACCAGATGAAGGAATTACAGTATTGTACGCACGTGCCAGACGGGTAATTGAGTCAAGCAGAATCACTACGTCTTTTTTATGTTCAACCAGACGTTTGGCTTTTTCAATTACCATTTCAGCCACTTGTACGTGACGCGCCGGAGATTCATCAAAGGTTGAAGCGATAACTTCACCACGAACCGTACGTTCCATTTCCGTTACTTCTTCAGGACGTTCGTCAATCAGCAGTACAATCAGGAAACATTCAGGGTTGTTACGAACAATTGACTGTGCAATGTTTTGCAGCAACATGGTTTTACCGGCTTTCGGGGGTGCAACGATAATAGAACGCTGACCTTTACCGATTGGGGCAACCAGATCGACTACACGAGCTGTCAAATCTTCAGTGGTACCATTACCCAATTCCATGACCAATTGCTCAGTTGGGAATAATGGGGTTAAGTTTTCAAACAGAATCTTGTTGCGAGAGTTCTCAGGTGTGTCGTAGTTAATCTGGTTCACTTTTAGAAGTGCAAAATAACGTTCACCTTCTTTCGGTGGGCGAATGGTACCAGTAATAGTATCGCCTGTACGAAGGTTAAAACGACGGATCTGGGAAGGGCTGACATAGATGTCATCGGGACCTGCCAGATAAGAGCCTGCCGCAGAGCGTAAGAAGCCAAAACCATCTGACAGAATTTCCAAAACGCCATCACCAAAAATCTCTTCACCATTCATCGCATGGCGCTTTAAGATGGCAAAAATAATGTCTTGCTTGCGGTTACGGGCCATGCCTTCTAGGCCCATAAACTCGGCAATCTTGATGAGTTCGCCAATCGGTTTTTTCTTGAGTTCGGTTAAATTCATAGGTGGTCGGATAGAATCAAAGTTCTGAGGTACAGGTTAGAAAGGGAGTAACATTCGGCCGCATACAAGCATTCAAACGACAGCAATTGAATTTGCACAAGAACAATTCAGAGGTTTGTTTGATTGTTTCAAAGAGAAATGTGAAAAAACAATTTCTATTGCCGAGCGGCATCTTATGTATTGTGTCTTGTAAGAAATTGACAGGATTTAGTATTCCTGATCTCTTGAATGAGCAATATAAGAGAGAAACAGGCGTTTGTCAATTTATTCTAGGCGAAAAAAATACGCGATATCTGATCACGTATTTTTATCTTTAAAACAGCATTGATTAGATGTTTTCTTCAATGAAGGCAGTTAATTTAGATTTAGGTGCTGCACCAACTTGAGTCGCAACCACTTCACCATTTTTGAACATCAATAAAGCTGGGATGTTACGAATGCTATAGTTCACTGCTGTGGCTTCGCAAGAAGTCACATCAACTTTTACGATTTTTACTTTACCTTGGTATTCGTCAGCAAGTACTTCCAGTACAGGAGCAATTGCTTTACATGGCGCACACCAGCCAGCCCAGAAGTCAACCAATACAGGAACGTCTGATTGAAGAACGTCTGCTTCGAAGTTTGCGTCAGTAGTATTTACGATGTTGCCAGACATGGAATGCTCCAGAAAATAATTTTTTAAAGATGGCTATAATTCTTAGTATTACATAGCCTTCTTTAACAATGTAGGGGAATATGCAAATTTTCAACCTATATTGTCAATTTGTCTAATGGATGATCACGATAGAGATAATCGTGTAACACAATTGTCACATAGAAAGAAAAAACTAAAAGGGATTAAATTGTCGATACAAATGGCTTTTAAATTGCATGGTTGTGAATTACTCTAAGCACAATTCGTTAAAGGTTTATTTCTGGAATGTCTGACTTTTTGATTGATGAAGAATTACTTGCCGCCATCGATATGGGATCAAACAGCTTTCATTTGGCCATTGCTCGAGTGGACCACGGCGAAGTCAAGAAAGTGGCATCAATGTCAGAAAAAGTTCAGCTTGCAGCAGGCCTGGACGAAAATAAGAATTTGACAGAAGCTGCGCAGCAACGTGGTCTAGCCTGTCTGGCGCGTTTTGTGGGACGTTTGGGTTCGGTTCAGCCCAACCGTTTACGTATCGTGGCGACTAATGCCTTGCGTCAGGCAAAAAATGGCCATGAATTTATTCAAAAGGCAGCAGAAATTTTACCGAAACCCATCGAAATTATTGCAGGTCGAGAAGAAGCCCGCCTGATCTATTTAGGTGTATCACATACTATGGCCAATAGTGGCCGTCGTCTGGTAGTAGATATTGGTGGCGGTTCAACTGAACTGATTATTGGTGAAGAATTTGAACCGATTCATACCGAATCCGTGCAGATGGGTTGTGTTGCCTTTACCAAAGCTTATTTTGAAGATGGCGATATTAATCAAAAGGCCTTTGATAAAGCCGTCACGGCAGCACGTAAAGAAATTTCCGGTATTGCCAATACCTATAAAGCAGCAGGTTGGGATGCTGTGGTTGGTTCGAGTGGCACCATCAAAGCCTGCCGCCAGATCTGCGTCAATATGGGCTGGAGTAACGAGCGCGAGGAGTTGACGCGTGAAGGCCTGGAAAAAATCAAAGATAAATTGCTCAAATATACACATGTCACGGACATGGAGTTTGAAGGCCTTAAAGAAGACCGCCGTGCGGTGTTGCCAGCAGGAATTGCCATTTTGTATGCCGTCTTTGATGTTCTGAATATTGGTTATCTGACCTATTCTGACGGGGCATTACGTGAAGGCGTGATGTATGACCTGCTCGGGCGTTTCCAGCACGAGGATATCCGTGACCGTTCTGTGCATGCCTTGATGGGGCGTTATAATGCCGATACCAAACAGGCAGAACGTGTGGTAAAAACCGCGCAAAAACTGTTTGATGATGTGAAACAACCTTTAGCTTTAAATAGCGAAGACAGTGATCTGTTACGTCGTGCAGCTTATCTGCATGAAATTGGTCTGGCGATCAGTCATAGTGGTTATCATCGTCATGGGGCTTATTTGTTACAGCACTCGGACATTGCCGGTTTCTCGCAAGTCGACCAGAATCATCTGTCACATTTGGTCGCACATCATCGTCGTAAATTGCGCGCTGATGCCAGGATAGATGTCAACAAAGTCGGTGGTTCTCGACTTTTGTACCTGTGTTTACTGCTTCGTCTGGCGGTTTTGGTCAATCACAGTCGTAGCGATGAGATGCTTCCTGCCATTGAACTGAAGGTGAAGAATGCGCAACAATGGCAACTCAGCGTAGCCGGTGATGCCCGACAATGGCCTTTACTGGTGGCTGAACTGCATGATGAACAGGTGCAGTTTAGGAATTGGGAAATTGATCTCGAAATTCAGTCTGAACAATTTGTTGATTAACACCTTTATAGGGATGAAAACGGTTAACCTATGAAAAATAAAGCGACTCCATCAAAAGCATGGAAGACCGTGCAAATTGCACGTCATCCTGAACGTCCACAATTCCTGGACTACGTGGGTGAAATATTCACTGAATTTGATGCTTTACATGGTGACCGTCTCTATGGTGATGATGGTGCAATGATTGGTGGTCTGGCGCGTTTTGACGGTCAGCCTGTGATGATTGTTGGCCAGCACCGTGGCCGTAGTACCCGTGAAAAATTACAGCATAACTTCGGGATGGCGAATCCTGAAGGTTACCGTAAGGCACAACGCCTGCTCGATATGGCAGAGCGTTTTAATCTGCCTGTATTTACCTTTATTGACACGATGGGCGCTTATCCAGGCGTAGGCGCAGAAGAGCGTGGTCAGGCTGAAGCGATTGCTACAAGTCTGGCACAGTTGTCTAACCTGAAAGTACCTGTGATTGCGACTGTACTGGGTGAAGGTGGTTCTGGTGGTGCACTGGGGATTGGGGTGGCAGACCGTGTGGTGATGCTATCTCATAGTATCTATTCTGTGATTTCACCAGAAGGCTGTGCCTCGATCCTGTGGAAAACTGCGGACAAAGCTGAACAAGCCAGTGAAGCACTGGCACTGACTGCGGAAAAATTGCAGCATATGGGTATTGTGGAATATGTAGTAGATGAAGGTGAAGGCGCTCATTTAAATCCTGATCAGGTAATGCAAGACCTGAAAGCAGTACTGAAAGAAGCGCTGAATGAACTGCAACCGATGGAAGCCGAGGCACGATGCGAAGCACGTTACCAGCGTTTAATGAAGTTTGGCAGCGACAATTTAGGTCTGGTTTCTTAAAACAGCTGCAGGACTTTCCTGCAGAAACAAAATTTCTCATCGGATGCAGTGGCGGCGTGGATTCCATGCTGTTACTGCATCTGATGTTTTTTTTGTGCCCGGAAAAAATCCGTGCGATTTATGTCGATCATCAGCTGCAAAGTGGTAGCGCTGAATGGGGCAGATTTGTTCAGCATGAATGCCAAAAGCTGAGTATCCCCTGTATTGTCCAGCCAGTTATTGTGGCACAAGGTAATCTGGAAAATCAGGCCCGGGAAGCACGTTATCAGGCCTATCTGAAGCATCTACAGCCCAATGAAATTCTAGTTCTTGCGCATCATCAGCAGGACCAGGCAGAAACACTGATGCTGCGTTTACTATCTGGGGCCGGAGTCGATGGTCTGTCTGCCATGAAGCGGGTAGATATACGAGAAGATTTAACCATCTGGCGTCCACTTTTGGATATTTCTCGTGAGCAGATTTGCCAATGGGCCGCTGACCTGAATATTCAGAATATTGAAGATCCGAGCAATCAGAATAATGATTATGATCGTGCCTGGGCACGTCAGATTTTGTGGCCGCTATTAAGTGAGCGCTTCCCAAAAATGCAGGCAGCTTTAGCCCGAACCACGGATCTGATGCAGGATGCTCAGGAAATCTTGCAGGATGTGTTGCGACAAGATACAGACGTTTGTATCCAAGATAATATTTTAGACTTATCTAAATTTTCTGAACTGTCTTTAGCACGCCAGCGCCAGCTGCTATCTAACTGGATGAAAGGGGGAGGACAGTATCGGCCTACACTGGATATGGTACAGCGCTTGCAACGTGAAGTCATTCATGTACGTGCAGATGCCCAGGCGGCTTTGCATTGGCAAGGTTTTTATTATGTGCGTTATCAGCAGCTGGTCTATAAGCTCAGTAAAGAAATTTATCTGGCAGGTCAACAGCCATTTTCTGGCGAACAGCAGATGATTTTCAGACTTCAGGATCGTATTGATTTGCCTTCAGGACAGTTTCAGATTCAGTCTGCGGCAATCGGTTTATCATTGGATTTATTGAATCAGCACTTGAAACTGACACAGCGCCAAGGTGGCGAAAAGATTCATTTATGTGGACGTGTCGGTTCTTGGCCACTGAAAAAAGCCATTCAGGATGCGCAAATATTTCCATGGATGCGGCATACAATTCAAATATTAAGCATAGATGATGTTATGCTAGGCGTGTTTACGCCCAAAGGATTTTGGTTGGCTGAATCTGCCTATTGTGAGGTGGAGGGGTGGCAGCCAATTTCAGTCTCTTCAATTTCAGAACACAAAGACGAGCATTAAAAATGAGTGCAGCTTTAAATTGTAATATCAGTTTCATTGGTGGTGGTAACATGGCTCAAGCCTTAATTGGTGGCTTGATTGCACGTGGTTTGCCGGCAACCCGTATTACAGTTTCTGATCCAGTCGAAAAAGTGCGTCTACTGCTTGCTGAAAAAGAAGTGAATGTTACTGATGATAATATTGCTGCAATCAAACATGCCGATATTGTGGTATTTGCGGTGAAGCCACAGGTGCTAGCGGATGTGCTTAAACCGCTGCAAGGTTTGTTGGACGGTAAATTGGTTATTTCCATTGTAGCAGGTGCTGAAATTGCGACTTTGTCTAGCTTACTTGGTACCGATCGTATTGTTCGTGTGATGCCAAATACACCAGCATTAGTACAGACTGGCGCGCATGGTTTATTCGCCAATGCAGACATGAGTACAGCAGACCGTGAGCTGGCGAGTCAGGTTTTAGCTTCAACTGGCCTGACAATTTGGGTAAACTCTGAAGCGCAAATTGATGCTGTAACGGCGGTTTCTGGCTCAGGTCCGGCTTATTTCTTCTATATGATGGAAAGCATGATCCGTGCAGGTGTGAACCTGGGGCTAGATGAGAAAGTTGCAACTGCATTGACCTTGCAAACTGCATTAGGTGCAGCGCAAATGGCAATTACCAGTGCAAATACACCAGCTGAATTACGTAAAAATGTGACTTCACCGAATGGCACGACTCAGGCTGCACTAGAAGTCTTTGATCAGGCCCAGATTTCTCAAAACATTCAGGCAGCTCTGGCTGCTGCTGCAAAACGCAGTCAGGAGCTCGCTCAAGAGCTTAGCGACAGCAGTAAGTAAATTTTCAAATTTAATATTTAGGAACCTTCAGGTATGGGTGCAAATTCTGCGCTAATTTTTGGCATTATCATTAACGTCGCAATTTTGCTCGTATTCTTCCGCTTTTTAATGCAGTTGGCTTCGGTGAGTCCTTACAATCCGGTGGTACTTTCAACTGTAAAGGCCACCAAGATTGTAGATGTGTTTAGTCGTATTCTGCCAACTCTGGCGAAGGGTCGGGTAAATACTGCCGCGCTGGCATTATTGGTGGTGCTGTATTTGCTGAAAATTTTTGGCATGATGTATCTTTCTGGTGGTATGCCAAATGGTCCAATTCATCTGTTAATACTGACTTTTGTGACCATGATTCAGGACCTGATCCGTTTCTGTCGTTATCTGATTTTCGCGACCATTATCTTGAGTTGGGTGGTGATGTTTACTCAATCCCGTTCACCTTATATTGAAGTGGTTCAGGAACTGGCAGAGCCATTATTGGCACCATTCCGTCGTATCATGCCGAATATCGGGATGATCGACCTGTCTCCAATTCTGGCGATTCTGGCACTGATGGTGGTTGATCTGATCATGCGTGAAGTGGCCATGGTGTTGTTGACTGGTTTCTAAGATTTAAGAATATAAAAAAGGACGCCTAAGCGTCCTTTTTTTATTTGTTATGAATTTCAAAAGAGGTTTTACCTTTCCATACTCTCTCCTGAGAGGAGAAGCAACTTCCTACAAATTCATCTCTGAGAAGTAATAGTATTCTTTATCTTAAAAAAAGAAGAAGGAATTAATAAGATTATTCATAGTAATTAAAATTAGGTGTAATTCCCTCTCCCTTGGGGAGAGGGCTGGGGGGAGGGCTAATATAAATCTCCTGAAACTCCTCTGAAAGAGGGGTTCAAAGCACGTTAGTGCGCCTCATCCCAATTCTTGCCTTTGCCTACTTCTACCAGTAAAGGTACAGAGATCTGCACTACAGACTGCATTACTTCAGCCAGCTTAGATGCCAGTTCGTCAGCAATCGCTTCATCAACTTCAAATACCAATTCATCGTGGACTTGCAGCAGCATTTTGGCCTGGTCTTTTGGCAACATCTTGTCGACTTCAATCATCGCCATCTTGATGATATCGGCAGCTGAACCTTGCAGTGGGGCATTGATTGCAGCACGTTCAGCAGCTTTACGTATCATCATATTGCGCGCTTCAATATCCGGAGTATACAAACGGCGGCCAAGAATGGTTTCCACGAAGCCCTGTTCCAGCGCAACCTGACGGGTACGCTGCATATATTCATAAATACCCGGATAACGTTGGAAATATTGCTTGATGTATTCCTGTGATTCCTGGCGGGTGAAACCAAGCTGACGAGTCAAGCCAAACTCGGACATCCCGTAAAGCAGACCGAAGTTTACTGCTTTGGCTTGGCGACGTTGATCATTGGTCACATCTTCCAGGGCAATACCGAGGACTTCTGCCGCGGTACGACGATGGACGTCCTGACCGTGAATAAAAGCATCCACCAGTGCATCATCCTGAGACAAATGTGCCATCAGACGTAATTCAATTTGGGAATAATCGGCTGCAAGTAAAATACGACCCTCTGGCGCGACGAAGGCTTTACGGATCTGACGGCCAATTTCTTCACGAATTGGAATATTCTGCAGGTTTGGGTCGGTTGAGGATAAACGACCGGTTGCAGTTAGTGCCTGATGATAGCTGGTATGTACACGATGAGTATTATTATTGGCCTGTTTACAGAGCCCATCAGTATAAGTACTTTTCAGCTTGGACAGACCACGGTAGTTCAGAATTAGCTCGGCAATTGGATGCTCAAGCTTTTCCAGAATGCTTTCGCTGGTGCTGTACTGACCTGTTGTGGTTTTCTTGCCACCTTTTAGCCCCAGCTTATCAAACAGGATTTCACCAACCTGTTTCGGTGAGCTGACATTAAAGGATTCACCCGCCATTTCTTCAATCTGCTGTTCCAGATTTTTCATGGTCTCCGCAAAGTCACAGCCCAACTGATCCAGGAAAGCCAGATCTAGCTGAATGCCATTTTCTTCCATGCTGGTCAATACACGTGCAACCGGCATTTCAATATTTAGCAGAATGTTGAGCAGCTCTGGATGCACTTTCAGTTTTTCATGCAGCACTTCATACAGACGATAAGTGACATGGGCGTCTTCTGCGGCATAGTGTGCTGCAGTTTCGATCTCAATCTGATTAAAGGTTTTCTGTTTCGCACCTTTACCGGCAATCTGTTCAAAGGTTGTGGTCAGGTGGCTTAAATAAAGACGTGCTACGTCATCCATGCCGTGACGGGTTGCCACTGAGTTCAGCACATAAGACGCCAGCATGGTATCGAAGTACCAGCCTGCCAGCTGGATTCCATGATTTTCTAGGACATGTGCATCATATTTCAGGTGATGGCCAATTTTCTGAATATTGTCGTCTTCCAGAATGGGTTTGATTTGCGCAAGGATGGTTTCACGATTTAACTGTTCAGGCGCATTCTCATAGTCATGTGCCAGCGGTACGTAATAGGCATCCTCTGCATCAAAAGCCACTGAGAAGCCCACGATTTGAGCAATACGATAATCCAGACTAGTCGTTTCAGTATCAAAAGCAAAACGTTTGGCAGTATTTAAACGATTAAATAAAGCATCCCAATCTGCCTGATTCAGCACGGTGTGATAAGTCGCCTGTCCCAGTTGATCATCGCTGCTGGTCAATGACGCATGATCTTCTTCTATTGGCGCTACAGGTTTGGTTGTAATCGACTGAGCTGCCTGCTTGTAATTGCTATTGTTTGGATTGTTTGGATGATCCAGAGATTGCAGTTGGTTACGGAATTCAAGCTCGGTATAGAGTTCGCGTAGTTTGGCAACATTTGGCTCAGCAAGTTTTAAATCATCATAACCAAAGCTCAAATCCAAATCGATCACAATACTGGCCAGCTGATGATCCAGCGTAATGCCTTCAACATTGTCTTTGATATTTTGTCCGACTTTGCCTTTGATCTTGTCGACATTTTCCAGAATGCCACCAATTGAGCCATATTCATTCAATAATTTGGCTGCGGTTTTGGCACCGACGCCAGGTACGCCCATAATACCGTCTGAGGCATCGCCCATGAGGGTCAGGTAATCGATAATCTGATTTGGCCAGACCCCAAACTTTTCAAATACACCATTTACATCGAGTGGCTTTTCTTTAAAGCTGTCTTCCAGGGTTACTTTTTCGGTCACCAGCTGGGCCATATCTTTATCGCCCGTAGAGATCAGTACTTGATGACCCATGGCTTCAGCACGTTTTGCCAGTGTGCCGATAATATCATCGGCTTCTGCGCCTGGCAGGGCATGTAGTGGAATTCCTAAGGCTTTGATTAATGCGTGCAGGTAGGGAATTTGCTCGGCAAGCTCGCTCGGCATGCTTGGGCGGTCACCCTTGTAGATGGGTGACAGTTCATGACGAAAAGTGGGTTCAGGGGTATCGAAAATCACCGCCATATGTGTAGGCTGGACACGGCGCATCAGTTTTTGAATGGCAGAAATTGCACCACGAATTGCATTGGTATGTAAACCGGTTGACGTGGTTAACGGTGGCAGCGCGTGAAAGGCACGAAATAAAAAGTAAGAGCCATCGACCAAGACAAATGGTGGCATGTATTCAATTCCTTATTCAAATAATAGCGTTATTGTACGTGATTTTTAGCGTGCCCGCTGAGCAAGTCTGTGGCAACAGCTTAGCGAATAATGACCGAAGATGAAATAACCGGCAGCGGCATGTTGTATGATGGAGTGGTATGGGACTGGAAAATATAAGAATGACAACAGGGCAAAATGAATTACGCATGATGTGGCTGATCAGCCTGGTGATTGTAGGCTTGAGTGCCTGGTATCTGGATTACGAGATTGTCAGCTATTTATGTGGGCTCGGTTTTCTGATGAGTGTAATGCAGTATGTCAATGCAGTGCAGCAGCCACTTGAAGAGATCACTGCTGAACATCAGTTGTCTATTTCTGGTTATTCCAAGGTTCCATTATATATTTCTTCCCTGATTGCCATTGTGGGAGGTGTCATCGACCTGAAATGGTTGATGGGGCTGGGCGTCACGGCCTGGATTTTCTTCCTGTTTCGATGGTTGCAACGAATAGAGCTGTCATTGCGTCAGTTGCAGCATCGTATTCACTCGGCGCCAAGTCAGGACACTCTAAATTCTCAGCCAGTTCCACTGCAAGCCTTTCAGCAGCCAACTCAAATCGATCATGCTTCACCGGGTTTAATCGATCAGATCCAGCGCTGGATTTTTCAAGGCAATCCGGTGCTTAAAGCTGCAATCGGGATTCTGGTTGTCGGAATTATCCTGTTACTACGTTTTGCAACGGAGCATTGGCAAATCAGTCTGGCAATGAAATTGGGGCT
This sequence comes from Acinetobacter sp. 22323, assembly GCF_052044895.1. NCBI lineage: Bacteria > Pseudomonadati > Pseudomonadota > Gammaproteobacteria > Moraxellales > Moraxellaceae > Acinetobacter > Acinetobacter sp. 22323. The sequence continues at coordinate 25,775 of NZ_JBQEOL010000024.1, forward strand.
GATTGCTTTGGCAAGTATGGCTGTTGCTGGGCTGGGCTATTGGTTGATCGAGAAAAACCGCAGTTTTGCGCTGGCACTTGAGGGTCTGGGATTAAGTGCGCTGTTTCTGACCTTATTCTTTGCCTATTACAATCTGGTCATTCCTGGTCTGTTGATGGCATCAGTGCTATTTGTGCTGATTATGGCCATGACGCTATATCTCAGTTTTAAGCAGAATAGTTTTGAATTGACGGTGATGGCGCTGTTAATTGCTTATATTGCACCATTTACTTTGCCTGTACGGGATGCCACAGCTGTAGAGCTGATTGCTTATTATCTGGTCATTAATATCGGAGTAGCAACGCTGACCAGCTTAAAACCCTGGAAGACGCTGAATCAGATTGCCTTTCTGGTCACTGCGATTGTTGGGGGAATCTATGCGCTGATTCATGGCTACACTTCTGAACGCTATAGCATGACTGGCCTGATTCTGGCGCATAGTGCCGTGTTTATCTGGCTGGGATTTCGTTTTAGTCAGTTACTCGCTAAAGATGACCTGAGCAGGTTCCAGCTCAAGCCGATTCTGGACATTGCCCTGATTTTTGCCGCGCCAATTACAGCCTATATTTTCCTGTATCTGATTCATTTTAATGAACGTACATGGCAGGCAGGACTGAGCCTGATTTACGCCGCAGTATTCGCAGTTTGCTGGTTAGGATCGCGGCGTAGTCATACCCTGAATATCATTGCCAATAGCTATCTCAGTCTGATGCTGATTTTTATTGCCCTGATTCCACCAATTTTGCTGGAAAGTGAATGGAGCGTAGTGGGCTGGGCCGTAGAAGGCGTATTAATTTATTTCTGGGCTTTGGAAAAGAATCTCAAAGTTGGGCAATATTTGAGTATGGGCTTACTGATCATGGCTGGGCTGAGCAGTCTGTATTATCTGGTTGAGTTGAATCCAACACCGCGACACATTTTCTGGATACTAAGTGGCTGTTATCTGGCTGTAGTCTTGATTAGCCAGTTCAAAGAGCGTTATATCCAGCAACTAGATGGGCTGAGTACTGGTTTCTTAAGCTTACTCAGTTTCTCAGCCAGCCTGATGCTGTTTGCCTTATTGGAAGATGAGTTCAGTTCGCCAGATGCCCATATTTATAGTCTGGCTACAGTTGCACTGATTTTTGCTGTTATTAATGAAATTATCTTCAGAAAAAATCAGGACTGGAGCTGGCTGGTGCCAAAATGGTGTGGCTTAACGCTATTGGTTTTTGCTGGTGTGGTTCTGGCAATTGATCAAAGTGAAAATGGTGTACTGATTTGGGAGAGTCCATTTGCCCGGAGTATCTTTGGATTATCCACCTTATTGTTAGCCTGGCAATGGCTGCGACCAGCCTCAGGCTTGTTGCTTTCAAAAGAATGGGTGAGTTTGGGAGCTCTAGTGAGTCTGACTCTGGCAAGCCTATGTCTGATTCCAAGTATGCCCTATATCAGTATGGTGATTTTGCCATTAGGTCTGTGTTTCTGGTCTTATAAACAATCTGCGGATTCTGCTTGGCCGATGCTGTGGCAAGGCAACAGTACCTTGATTCTGATGGCAGCCTGGTTGTTGTGTTCACAGCTGCTCAGTCAGCAGGCCTTTAAGTTCTATTTGCTTCCTATTTTAAATCCTTTTGATCTGGTGAGTATTGCCATGTTGGTCAGCTTCATCTGGATGCTGCTGCAACAAATTAGGGCAGGGCGAGATAAAGGAATGATGGCAGTACTCATGGTACTGAGTTTACTTTGGCTATCCAGCTATATTGTATTGCGTGCTTTGCATATGTATTTAGGAACGCCGTTGAACAGTTTGGAAGTGTGGAGTAATGCCACAGTCCAGTTGAGCTTGACCATTCTATGGGTGCTATTGGCTTTTGCAACGATGTGGATTGCGGCATTGAAAGCCCTGAAACCGATGTGGATTCTGGGTGGTAGTATTCTGGTGATTGTAACCTTAAAACTGGTGCTGTTTGATCTGTCTCATATCGGGACCTTAACTCGAGTATTGTCCTTCTTACTGGCAGGTGGAGTGATGTTGTTGATTGCTTATATTGCACCAATGCCGGATGGGGAGAAGAGAGGTTGAATCTAAATTAACTACATTTGAGCGTTAATTTAATCTCCTAAACCCTGCAAGCTTTAAGCGATGTGCAAGGAAAAGAGCGGCTTTTTATGACAATTCCTCCCTTTTTAAAGGGAGGTTAGCAGGGATTTAAAAAAAGTTATTTTAAATCCGGCTCCCTCTTCAATTCCTTCTCATTGGCATATTGATCAACATCTTCATTTTCCAGCGGACGCGCAAGTGGATGATCTACAAAGCCCATTTTCGGTACAGGAATCTCAATATGATTTTCCAGGAAACCATTACGAATGCGTTCCTGCATTTCATCACGAACTTTTAAAAAGTTTTCACCTTGGCACCAGACTGCAAACAGTAATTCAATGGATGATTCCCGGAAAGCAGTTACTGTCACAGCTGGTTTCGGATCGGCAAGCACCATTGGATATTTGTTTGCTACATCTAGCAGCACTTCACGAACCTTGATAATGTCTTCATGGAAATTAATCGCCAATGTGATCGGAATTCGCCGGATCGGAAATTTGGACAGGTTGTGTACCGGGGCACGGATCAGTTGCTCATTCGGCAACCGGACATAGATGTTATCCTGGGTTAATAATTTGACTGAGAGCAGGTCAATCGAAATGACTTCACCTTCAATGGTATGCCCACGAATCAGGGTAATCTGAATGGTATCACCAACTTCAAAAGAACCTTCACCAATCAGGAACATACCGCTGATCAGGTTAGATGCTGAGGTCTGAGATGCGAAACCCAGTGCAACTGTCAAAATACCTGCTGCACCTAAGAAGACACTGAGCTTAAAGCCAGCTTCCTTTAAGCTGGCCATGACAAACAGCAGGAAAATGAAGTAGAAAATACCGCGACGCCAGACCATTTGCTGATGGGCATTAAAGCGTAGACCAATCGTCCGGATAAAGGCATTCGAGAAAAAACGTGCAATTAAAAAACCAATAAAACACAGTACGATTGCGACAGCAATTTCTGTCAGCCGATCAGTATTGATACTGGTAAATACGCCTTTCAGGCTATTGGTGACTTCAGCAGAAATACTTGAGTTTGCCATTAGCCGTCCTTAAAAGAATGAATCAAACATATTGAACAGGTTGCCTGCAGGGTCACGTGGTGGATGTAGATAGTCCACTTCACCGGCATGTGGTGGGGTACGGTTTTCAATCCGAATTCGAGGTGGGCGATCCAGACCTTCATGCAGGACTTTAATTTGCGAGGTCCAAAGACGTCCCGTACTGGCACTGAAAAACAGTGGTAGGGCGGGCACGGGTACATTCATACGGTCAAAGCGCAGTTGCTGATTACTGGTATTGTGGAATTCAATTGGAGTTACAGCGCGAAATGCACGCGGCGTCAGCTGTTTTAGCTCAGTACGACCATCGACTGCTGTGGCATAACAAATTTCCCCAGAACGATGATTCGGGCCAAACCAGGTATCTTTGGGTAGAATTACCGGAACATCAAAAATTGGATCTCGCTGTCCATCGACAAAGCCGGCAATCCACAGTGGCGTACTGATATATAGGGTTCCGCGTTGCCCGGCAGGAATATAAATGGGATCGACGGGTTTGATCACTACAGAACGATCTGCCAGACGAGGCATGAGTCGCAGTTTACTTTTGGTGGACTTGAACATATAGCGTTCAATTTTCACTGGCTGGGGAAAGGCAAAATGGGGATCTTCGATTTGGTGCCATTTCTGCTCATAGTCAAACTGTACCACAGGGCGGTAATACTCCAGACGCCATTCCTGCAAGCCACGTGTCAGACGGAACAGCAGCGAACCAAATTGCCAGGCTTTGGACTCATTTATTTCAAAATTCTGTTCCCCCCACCAATGAATAGAGGGCTGAGCAGAGGAAAAATCAACTTGATCGTGTGGCAATGCGGCTGTCCTTTCGTACTAAATCTTTCTAAACATACTTCACGCTGTCATGTGCTTAGAGTACACTCAATTTAAATTTTTTCACTATTATTATAATTCTACGATGCAAGTACTGAAACAATTACAAATCCCTTATAGTTTTGCCAAACGCCATGGGGTGTTGTTGCGTTATGAAGGGGATCAGGTCTTTATCGTCCGTCGTGATAATACCTCGATGCTTGCATTGCAGGAAGCACGCCGTTTTTTGGGCCATCCTGCCCAGTATCAGCTCTGCAATGATCACGAATTTAGCCAATTACTCAGTAGCAGTTTCGCTGGAGACAGTGGCGAATCACAACAAGTCGCAGCTGGTCTGGAAGACCATCCAGATTTGCTTAGTCTGGCCGATTCTGTCCCTGAAGCTGAAGATTTAATGGATCAGGAAGATGATGCGCCGATTGTCCGCCTGATCAATGCCTTACTTTCAGAAGCAATCCGTGTGGGTGCTTCCGATATTCATATTGAATCCTTTGAGAAGAAACTTTCAGTCCGCTTGCGGGTTGATGGTCAGTTACGCGAAATTGTACAGCCACGCCGTGAACTGGCACCGCTGTTAGTCTCGCGGATTAAAGTCATGGCCAAGCTGGATATTGCGGAAAAGCGTATTCCCCAAGACGGTCGTATTTCGTTGCGCCTAGCAGGGCGTGAAGTCGATGTCCGTGTTTCTACCTTGCCATCTTCGTATGGTGAGCGCGTGGTAATGCGTCTATTGGACAAACAGGCCGGTCGCCTGAACATGACCCATTTGGGTCTAATGAATAATGATTACGATCGCCTCAAGACTTTGGTACATCGTCCACATGGGATTATTCTAGTCACTGGCCCAACTGGTTCGGGTAAAACGACGACACTGTATGCAGCACTTTCCGATCTGAATGATGGTTCCAAGAATATCCTGACCGCGGAAGATCCGGTCGAGTATCAATTGGAAGGTATTGGGCAGACGCAGGTAAATACCAAAGTGGATATGACCTTTGCCCGTGCTTTAAAAGCGATGCTGCGTCAGGATCCCGATGTCGTCATGGTGGGTGAGATTCGTGACCTGGAGACAGCAGAAATAGCAGTACAGGCTTCTTTAACAGGTCACCTGGTTTTATCAACCCTGCATACCAATACTGCAATTGGTGCAGTAACCCGTCTTAAAGATATGGGGATTGAACCTTTCTTATTATCCAGTTCGCTGATTGGGGTGGTTGCTCAGCGTTTGGTACGTACTCTCTGTTCACATTGTGCGACCTGGCATGTAGCGGATGAATTTGAACAAGGTCTATTTGCCCATGTCCATAATGGGACACAATTAGAATTACCACAGCCAAAAGGTTGTGAACGCTGCTCACATACAGGCTTTACTGGTCGAACTGCGATCTATGAAATTGTCCCGGTGGATGAGCATATGCGCCGTCTGATTCATGGTAATGCACCAGAATACGAGTTAGAAAGTTACGCACGTCAACAATCTGGTTCTATTCGTGATGATGGCTTACGTAAAGTGCTGGCAGGTAAGACGACGGTGGAAGAAGTACTGCGTGTCACCAACGAAGCAGCAGAACTAGCTTAATGATAGAACTGTTAAAAAGTAGCCAGTTGGACTGCTTTTTAATAAATTACCACAAGTCGATAATTTTCTTCATGAGTTGGGCACGCAATGGAGCGGTTGGATTGCCGGCATTGCGTTGAGTCTCATTTTTATAAAAATTTTGCCAGGTTTTCGCTATTTCTACAGTTAAACCCACCTGTTTCATCTTTTCAACATCAGCTTTACTAACATGTTTTAAACGTGTTTCTGCATCTTGAGGGCCTGTGCCCCAGCCAATTACATCTTGCCCAAACTCAGGCAGGCTCATGTTATGCGGTGTAGGAGGAATAGCAAGTCGATCAATATCTGGATTCACCAAGGATTTGACTTGAGGGCGAATTTTTTCAGAAACTTGCACATCTGCAAGAGAGGAGATAGGGATACTTAAAAACAGTGTGATGAGGAGAAGAGGCTTTTACATCAAAATAAACTCAATAATAAATGCGAATAAGAATCATTATATATAACTATCTGTCTAATTGTTATCTTTTTGAAATAGGAAGATGAAAACAGTATTTAAAAAGCTGAAGACCCGCCAACTAAGAATTGAATTTTTATACTGGATCAAGGCTATCCTGAAAACAGATTTTTCAGGATAGCTGTCTACTGGATCTTAAGTAATCACATTTAGCGTGACATCAATATTATTACGGGTGGCATTAGAATATGGGCAGACAATGTGCGCAGCATCCACCAGCTTTTGAGCTTCGTCCTGATCCATACCTTCCAGATGAACATTTAGGGTAACTTCAATACCAAAGCCAGTTGGGATCGGACCAATCCCTACCTCACCTTCAATATAAGCCTCTTTACTCATATTCAGTTTGTCTCGATTAGCCACAAATTTCATCGCCCCTAAAAAGCAGGCTGAATAGCCAGCAGCAAAGAGCTGTTCAGGATTGGTACCACCGCCTGAACCACCCATTTCCTTTGGTACTGCGAGTTGTATATCCAGCAGTTGATCATCCGTAGTAACCCGACCATCGCGGCCACCTGTTGCTTTGGCATGGGCGGTATAGACAGTTTTTTCTAATGACATGATATGAATCCCTGTTATTTTTTCATGGAGTTTCTATGCTCGATGATTTTTAAACAGGAATAAGCAGGGATTTTGTTATTTTATGCAGGAAAATCGCAAACTTTAAAACTGGATCAATTTTCGATGTTGCATCAATGGCATGGACTCACGGACTTTATGCTGTTCATTTAAATCAAAATCTACCGTGATCAGCTGAGCACCTTCCGCATGTACCATATCCAGTACCTGACCGCGGCTATTGGTGGCTGCAGTATGTCCCCAAGTCTGACGTTTTTCTCCATGCCAGCCCTGTTGTGCAGCGCCAAGCACAGCACACTGAGTATCCATGGCACGTGCTTGTAGAAGTAACTGCCAATGCATTTGACCTGTGGTATAGGTAAAAGCAGAAGGGGCAGTCAGAATATTGGCGCCTTGTTGACGTAAAGTCAGTGCCAATTCAGGGAAACGCAGGTCATAACACACCATCAAGCCAATATTGCCAAATGGGGTTTTCGCAACCAAGACCTCTGTACCTGGTTCAAAGAATTTGGACTCCTGATAGCCACCGACAGCATCACCCACTTGCACATCGAATAAATGAATCTTGTCATAACGTGCTTCAGTACGTTCCGGGCTAATGCACAGGCTTACCGTACGGACACGACCATCTTCAATGACTGAACCATTCGGGCGATACGGACAAGGCAGGGTGCCAGCAATAATCCAGATCTGATATTGATGTGCCAGTTTTTCGAGACGTTGCTGAATGTTTTCAAACTGAGCTGCAGTTTCGCGTTGTTTTCCGGCAGCAAAGCAGACAAAATTTTCAGGAAAGACGATCAGTTCAGCACCAGCGGCTTTACTCTGCTGAATCAAGGATTCTATCGTTCTGAAATTGTCTTCAATTTCATTCTGAGAATTCATTTGTACAACAGAGAGTAAAGTCATCGTTTCCTTCCTGGAAAATTAAGATTAAATATTGGGTTCGGACACCTTATCGAGATTGTCCTGTTCTTTTTGCAGCTGTTTAACCAAAGGTTCGAACATATTTTTGTTGCTTTCATTGAGTTTCATCAATGTCTTATGCGCATCCAGGACCGTAGTGAGCATATTACGATGCGTTACATGCTCTTCGATCAGGGCACGGGTGCAGACATGCGAATCTCCACAATAGTTCAGGATCACAAATACCTGTCCCAGACCCATACTATTGGCCAGGGTTGTAATATCTGAATTGGTAGAGAGCATGACAGCCTGGATATGATGCACTTGTTTCAGTTTCAAACCCAGTTTTGCAAGAACGCCGAGTACAGTACTGTCAATAAAACTGGTTTCAGTTAAATCAACGATCGCACCAACGACATTATCTTGCTGTTCAATTTTGTTCAGTAACTTGTCTAGACTTATGCAAGATTGTGCACGCACTTCGCCAATAAGCTTAAAAATATGCGTTCCGTTCAAACTTGCATATTCAACATGACCTGTTGACATATAAATGCCATTTGCAGAGAAGGATATTAAATTATCCCATAGGGTAGTTTGATACTCAAGTAGCTGAAGGTCTGAGTTAATTTAAGTATCTATTAAAGCAATAATTATATTACTAATTCATACGTATGAAGCTAAGGAAGGCAATATCGTCTGCCACATGCTCCGGCGCTTGAAAAGATTGATTTTGCAAGTGATAGACCAGCTGTGCAAACTGTTCATTCAAACCGCCATCAAAGGGTTCCAGGGCACCATCCGAACATAAAATGAATCGGGCATGACGTTTCAGGACGAATTCCTGTTCATCTACTTCCAGGTCTTCGGTCAGCCCGAGTGGAAAACTACTGGTCGATAAAATTTTGGGTGCCTGATTGGGTTCAAAAATAATAGGCGGTGGATAATGCCCGGCACTGGACCAGCGCACCACATGAGTTTCAAGGTTTAAAACCCCAGCAATCATGGTGATATGTTTTTCAATATTTTCCTGAACCAGCATGCCATTCAGCTTTTTGATCAGTTCACGTGGCGATTTGGAACGGCCATGAAAAGCCGCCATCCATGATGTAAGTAAACTACTGGTGACACCATGTCCAGACACATCAGCCAGATAGAACATCACTTCTTTGTCGCTAATTTTCCAGTAATCGTACCAATCACCAGAAAGATAAGCGGAAGGCTGAAAATATGTTTCTACCTGATAGTTCAAAAGCTCAATCGGGTTGGGAAGTAATCTTTGTTGTAACTCTGCTGCGGAAGGTAAGTCGCGACTATCCTGGTTTCTTTTATATTGCGCATCAATTTTTTGTAAAGCGAGGAGAGGCTGAGCTGGAAGTTTGTTCCAGATCCACCCGGCAAGAGCACCTTGCTCCCAGGCTTGAGATAGTTCAGCTCCTTCATTTTCCAAAGCCAGGACAATGGTAGGAAAATTCCATTGGTATTTCAGATAATCATGCACATCGGAAATTGCAAGAATAGTCTGATCATACAACTCATGATCTTCAAGACCAATCATCTGCACATCTGGAAGTGTGTCAAGGACTTGATCAAGATAAGGAACATCACGAGTCGGCTGAATAAAATACATAAGGAAATGAACTAATCCCAAATTTGTTTATTAGATGTACTATAACAAGCTATTGATTACCGGCGAATCTTTTTCACCGATAATCTTGCTGAAATTATTTACTTAAAAGGTTGGTTCTGTCGAATCGCTCTGATTTTCATCAAACTCATCTTCAAATTCATCATCTATATCAGTGAATAGACTCTCAGATTCCATGCCTTTCTTTTCAGCAATTGCATAACTGGTACGTTGCAGATAAATGTCACGAATCTGTGCATAACGATCACCAGTCAATACCCCTTCGACGTCCAGTATTTCAGAACGAGTGTCGATAACACGCAAAGACTGGTCACTCCAGTAAAGTCCGTCATTATCATCAAGAATATATTTTTGCGGACGAGCCTGGCTATCTACAGCGCTACCAATTACCCCGCGGACAGAGCTTGGACCTAAAAGTGGCAGCATGATATAAGGGCCAGAAGGCACTCCATAATAACCTAAAGTAATTCCCAGCCTTTCATCTTCATGACTCAAGCCCAGGCGACGGGCAGGATCTGCCAAACCTAGAGTCGTTAGAGTATTAATGGTAAAGCGGCCTAGGGACTTGGCAGCCCGTGCAGGACGACCTTGAATTAACTGGTTGACTACATTCCAGGGTTCACCCAGGTTATTGCGGAACTGAGTATAGCTGCCGCGAACATCTTTCGGAACCTTTTCCACATATTGTACGGCTACAGGTCGTAACACGTTGCGGTCAATCACATCGTTAAATTGATAGATCTTTCTATTTAGTGGCTGAAAGGGATCTTTAACTTCTTCAGCCTGTGCTGCTCTGGCATCGACCTTCAATTGTGTCTGTAATTGTTGCGCCTTATTGGAAATTTTTGTTCTAAGGGGCGTTTTTTCAGGCTCATTTTCTAGATTTTCCACATCGGTAGTCACCTCAGCAAAAACCTGTGCGGTTGAGGCTAAAGAAAATAAACATAGAGTTAAGTAAATAGAACGATGCATAAGGTAACCTGAGGCCTTTTCCGGGTAAGTAGCACTACTTATTAATATGAAAATAATAAACGTTATATTCAGGAATAAACATCATTTAAGCAAATTTGTATAAAAAATGAAGGAAAACACACGAAAAGATTAAAAAACACACATGTGGAGAGATTTTTTTTAAAAAGGTGTTGCAAGGCATCTGAAATGCTGTAGAATGCACATCCATCGGCGGTGATGAAGATTAAAACTTCTGATAAAACAGCAACTTAGTTAAGATTGGTTGAGTTAGGTTTTATTTGATAAGTTTAAAAATAATCTGATTTACTGGTTGACTTTCTAGAGATAGAGAGTAATATAGCCGACCTAGCTTGATGCTGACGAAGCATTGAGAAGATCATTAAGAGATTATGAAGAACAACTTGTGTGGATTTTTACTGGTTGATTGATCGAAATTATTTTCATTGATTGATGGTAGAAATTACTCGAAGTTTATTTGAGAAAT
>NZ_JBQEOL010000025.1:0-29337 GCF_052044895.1 Acinetobacter sp. 22323
TCAGCAGCAAGCTAGGTCGGCTATATTACTCTCTATCTCTAGAAAGTCAACCAGTAAATCAGATTATTTTTAAACTTATCAAATAAAACCTAACTCAACCAATCTTAACTAAGTCACTGTTTTATCAGAAGTTTTAATCTTCATCACCGCCGATGGATGTGCATTCTACAGTATTTCACTCCACGTGCAACCCTCTTTTTCAACAAAAAGCACCGTCTGTTTATTTATTCTACAAAAAACCAGTTTTTCTCTATCTTTTGACTAAAAATGGTACAGAATCGGGCACATTACTTGATATTTTCTTTGTCTTTCTTATAAAAAGCTTCATTACCTTTCTAAATCTGCATATAAACTGATTACTCTTCATATAATTTTTATTTAAATATTCATTATCTTTTATTTTAGCAGCCGCTCATTCTTATCATTTCAAAAAATAATTTTTCATACTTTTAAAACATATCCTCAAGAAAAACCCCGATAAATATCTTTTAGCGAAATATAGATAATTACTTCAAGCTCGTTATTTTCAATAAGTAGCGTCGCAATAATGGTTTCAGCATCGTTATTATTTATGGTTATGTTATAGGGCCAGCAATCTGGATCAGTGATCACATCAGACCAAAGCAGAGTTATCCCAATACACAAAGCAGAATATTTAAAGAAACAACTAATCTAATTGAGAAGTAATTTAAGAACTCATTCTAATTTTATTTAGATTATTAAATTTCAGGCATAAAAAAACCGCTTAACGCGGTATCTTTTATCTCGACCATCTTTAAGGAGATGGTCGGAGCAGTAGGATTCGAACCTACGACCCCCTGGTCCCAAACCAGGTGCACTACCAGGCTGTGCTATGCTCCGATTTCAACTTTAAAAGTTGGGGTGAATGACGGGATTCGAACCCGCGACAACTGGAATCACAATCCAGGGCTCTACCAACTGAGCTACATCCACCATCATTTTGATTCTAAAATACCAGGCAACCAAATGGCGCGCCTGACAGGATTCGAACCTGTGACCATCCGCTTAGAAGGCGGATGCTCTATCCAACTGAGCTACAAGCGCTTTACCGATGATACTTATCATCCGCCTTGAAGAATTGGTCGGAGCAGTAGGATTCGAACCTACGACCCCCTGGTCCCAAACCAGGTGCACTACCAGGCTGTGCTATGCTCCGATTCATCTCAGCTTTCGTATCAAGCTAATCGCTTGGTACGGTGTGCATTCTAGGCGCGACGCCCAAAGACGTCAACACCTATATTTAAAAAAAATCAAAAAATCGCTTCAAGCGTATATTTATCAAGCATTTCAGACATTTTTTATACAAATTCTAACGTTTTAGACTGGCACTAAAGTCCAACATCCGGTCAAGTGGTAATTTTGCCCGTTGTGCCAAAGCAGGATCGACATGAATTTCCTGATCACCATGTTGCAACACATGCAGAATACCATCAAGTTCATTCATCGCCATCCAAGGACAATGCGCACATGAGCGGCAGGTAGCTCCCTCGCCAGCAGTTGGTGCTTCAATCAGGATCTTGTCAGGTACAGCCTGCTGCATTTTGTAGAATATACCGCGATCTGTTGCCACAATTAGTCGCTCATTAGGCAAAGTCTGAGCAGCTTTAATGAGTTGCGAGGTACTTCCAACAGCATCTGCAATTTCAACTACAGACATAGGGGATTCAGGATGTACCAGTACCGCAGCATCTGGATACAACGCTTTCATATTGGCAATGCCACGTGACCGGAATTCTTCATGCACAATGCACGCACCATCCCATAGCAACATATCGGCACCGGTTTTCTTTTGAATATAACGACCAAGATGCTGATCTGGCGCCCAAATGATTTTTTCACCTAAGCTATCTAAATGCTCGATAATTTCTACTGCACAGCTTGACGTCACCACCCAGTCCGCACGTGCTTTTACAGCTGCCGAAGTATTGGCATAAACCACTACAGTATGATCAGGATGAGCATCGCAAAACTTGGTAAATTCATCGACAGGACAGCCGAGATCCAGTGAACAGGTCGCTTCTAATGTTGGCATAAGTACAGTTTTATTCGGTGATAAAATTTTTGAAGTTTCCCCCATAAATTTTACACCAGCGACGACCAAAGTAGACGCTGGATGATCGCGACCAAAACGAGCCATTTCCAATGAATCAGACACACAACCACCGGTGAGTTCTGCCAGTTCCTGAACTTCAGGATCGCAGTAATAATGTGCGACCAGTACAGCATCACGCTTTTTAAGCTCTGCCTGGATCTGTGCAAACTTTTCCTGCTTGGCCTGTTCACTCAACTGATGCTCTTTCGTCTCACCCAGGCGGTCTAAATGTGCCTGCACAATTGATTTGGCTTCATTGGCTATCAGTTTGGTTGCATCATTCATAACAACGTCTTCTCTTTTCCTATATGCCTGCCTTACGCCAGACATCCACCCTACATCACATACCGGTCAGTTTTGGCAATATGCCTTTTTTTGACCATTCAATAAAAATTTTAAAAGTATAAAAAAGCCTCCAGACGGAGGCTTTTGAATTAAATCAGCATTATGAACGATAGTCCGCATTGATTCGGACATAGTCATAAGACAGGTCACAGGTATAAACCGTATCTTTCGCTGTACCTCGTCCAAGGTCAACACGAATAGTCATTTCTGCCTGAGACATCACTCGCGCACCAGCTTCTTCCGTGTAGTCCGCCGCTGCACCACCATCTTTACAGATTTGTACATCATCTAACCAAACCTGAATTTTTGCAACGTCTAAGTTTGCCACACCAGCATACCCAATCGCAGCCAGGATACGCCCCCAGTTTGGATCAGAAGCAAAGATCGCTGTTTTCACTAGCGGAGAATGGGCAATACTATAGGCAATATCACAACATTCTTGTGTATTCGCCCCACCTTCAACTGCCACAGTGATGAATTTAGTCGCACCTTCACCATCACGTACGATCAATTGAGCCAAACGTTTCATGGTACGTGCAAGTACTTCAAGAACTACTGCATAACGTGGATCTTCAGTAGAGCTAATTTCAGCACCGCCCGCCTGTCCAGTCGCAATAAAAATACAAGAGTCATTGGTTGAAGTATCGCCATCAATGGTAATACGGTTGAATGACATGTTCACTGTTGTAGATAGCAACTGTTGAACCAGTTCACGGCTAATCGGTACATCGGTGGCTACATACCCTAACATGGTCGCCATATTCGGACGAATCATGCCCGCACCTTTAGAAATACCAGTCATGGTATAGGTGATGCCATCCATTTCAAACTGTTCAGAAGCACCTTTTGGTGTGGTGTCTGTGGTCATGATCCCGGTCGCTGCATCTCCCCACGCATCATCACTCAATGAGTCTAGTGCTGGCTGTAAACCGCTCAATAGGCGCTCCATTGGTAGTTGCTCACCAATCACACCTGTTGAGAATGGAAGCACTTGCTCTGGTTTTACGCCAGCAAGCTCAGCAAGCTTTGCACAAGTTGCTTCTGCATTTGCCATACCGGTTGGGCCTGTACCAGCATTTGCATTACCCGTGTTAATCACTAAATAACGTGGATTGCCTACTGTCAAATGTGCCTTAGACACATGAACCGGTGCTGCACAAAAAGCATTTTGGGTAAATACCCCTGCAACATTGGAGCCTTCAGCCAGTTCAAATATCACCAGGTCACGTCGGTTCTGATAGCGCACATACGCTTCTGCCGAACCAATTTTTACCCCTTTCACCACATGCATCTGTGGCATAGATACGTCACCAACTGCCATTTTAAAATGTCCAATATTGAAGTTTTAGAAAAATACAGCTTAGTTGATCTGAGACAAAAAATCGAGCCAAAGCCTGATAGATGCTCACTTTTCTTATGGTTTTTCACAATAAAAAACCAGTCATAGTGACTGGTTTTATTGAGCTCAGCAAAACTTAGTTTTTTGCCAGCTGGGCAGCTTCATTTAGCAATGCTTGTTTCGCCTGTTGCTGACTAGTCGCAGACAATGCCGGATTAGATGCCACAATACGATCAGCATTGGCTGCATTGGCAGCAGTAATTGCAGCAGTTTGTAGTACAATCGGACGGTTCGGATTGGCAAAGGTATAACGAATACCTGTACGAGGGCTTTCCACAGTCACCTGACCGCTTGCATCTACCTGAACAGGTGCAGTCGTTGGGCCAATAGCTTGTTTGACTTTATCTACAGTTGTGGTTTCTGAAGCTGCAAAACTTAATGTAGGGATTGCCAAAGCAGCAATCATCAACGGTTTTAATACTTTTTTCATTGTCTGTCCGCAATTTGATGTCCAATGAGCAACTAAATAACACTTAATGTTATGGACTGCAATTCAAAATGTGCTTTTGAAAAACTTTTTCACATATAAAAATCAGAGTTCTGGAGCTCTGATTTTTTTATATCACTTAAATTTTACCGTGACACTGTTTGTATTTCAGACCTGAACCACATGGACACGGGGCATTACGGCTTGCAGGCGCTTCAAATACCGGTGCAACTGAAGTTGTATTGGCATTTTGCAGGGTATGATCTTCTTCCCCACCCTCCAGCAGACTGTCAAATTCCTGATGAGACAACTGGATACGCATTGCTTCAGCCTGAGCCTGTTGCTGTGCTTCCATCTCAGCCAGTTCTTCAGTAGTTGGTACATGGATACGGGACAGGTCCATCACCACATCAGATTTGATCACACCCAGCATATTCACAAACAGGTTGTACGCTTCTTTCTTGTATTCCTGTTCCGGATTTTTCTGTGCATAACCACGTAGATGAATACCTTGACGCAGGTAATCCATCGCAGCCAGATGCTCTTTCCAATGACGATCCAGAGAATTCAACAGGAAGTGACGTTCCAAAGTTGCTGCAGATTCAGCACCCATCTGTTCACGACGTTCGCGGTAGCGATTAATCACTTCATCGGTAATACGTTCAACCAGACCTTCTTCATCCAGACGACGGTCCTGTTCTAACCATTGACCTATTGGTAATTCGAAGTTCAGGTCTTCTTTCAATGCCTGTTCTAGACCTTCAATATCCCACTGGTCATGAATAGATTCTGGCGGAACATAGTTGGCAATCATGCCCTTCATGACATCGCGGATCATTTCTTCGATGTAATCTTGTAGCGAGCTTTCAGCCAGAATATCATCGCGTTGAGAATAAATGATCTTACGCTGTTCGTTATTTACGTCATCGTATTTCAACAGGTTTTTACGAATATCAAAGTTACGCGCTTCAACTTTACGCTGTGCATTTTCAATCGAGCGCGATACCATCTTGTGCTCAATCGCTTCATCTTCTTGCAGACCCATGGCACGCATCATGGCAATGATACGGTCACCTGCGAAGATACGCATCAAGTCATCTTCAAGTGACAGATAGAAACGGGATACCCCCGGGTCGCCTTGACGACCAGCACGACCACGCAACTGGTTATCGATACGACGCGATTCGTGACGCTCAGAACCAATAATATGCAAGCCACCTGATGCTAATACGGCTTCATGGTTCTCTTCCCATTCAGCTCTCAAGCGAGCTTCATCTTCAGCTGTTGGATTTTCAATTTTAGCGAGTTTGGCTTTCCAGTTACCGCCCAGCAAAATATCGGTACCACGACCTGCCATGTTTGTTGCAATGGTTACTGCACGTGGTGCACCAGCTTGGGCAATAATATCTGCTTCACGTTCGTGCTGTTTTGCATTCAGAACTTCGTGCTGAATGCCCGCTTCTCGCAATTTGTCAGAAAGAATTTCAGAAGCTTCGATAGTCGCAGTACCAATTAGAATCGGTGCTACACCAGCTTCATGAACACGTTGAATCTCCTGAATAATCGCGTTGTATTTACCTTCACGATTCAGGTAAATCAAGTCATTCTGGTCATTACGGATCATTGGACGGTGGGTTGGAATCAGCACCACATCCAGACCATAAATTTCTTTCATTTCCGCAGCTTCAGTATCCGCTGTACCGGTCATACCAGACAGTTTTTTATAAAGACGGAAATAGTTCTGGAAAGTTGTCGTTGCAAGCGTCTGGTTTTCAGGCTGGATTTCCAGACCCTCTTTCGCTTCTACCGCTTGATGGAGACCTTCAGACCAGCGACGGCCCGGCATGGTACGACCAGTGTTCTCATCAACAATGATGACTTCACCTTCATGGATGATGTAATGCACATTGCGTTGATACAGGTAATGTGCACGAATTGCCGCAGTTACGTGATGCACAAGATTCAAGTTAGATGCTGAATACAGACTCTCGCCTTCAGCTAGCAAACCCATAGAAATCAGTTCATTTTCAACAAATTCAAAACCGGTTTCGGTGATTTCTACAGAACGCTGTTTTTCATCAATCCAGAAATGACCGCCATCCGGCACTTTCTCTTCTTTTTGCGGGTGTAATTTTGGTGGAATGCTATTGATTGCAGAATAAAGCTGAGAAGAGTCTTCACTTTGACCAGAAATGATCAATGGTGTACGTGCTTCATCGATCAGGATCGAATCGACCTCATCGATAATCGCATAAGTCAGACCACGCTGCTTTTTCTCTGCCAGTGAGAACACCATGTTGTCACGCAGATAGTCAAAACCGAATTCGTTATTGGTACCGTACGTGATATCAGCTTTATAAGCTTCAGCTTTTTCTGCCGGGTTTTGCATGGAGTAAATGATACCAATGCTCAAACCCAAGAATTCGAATAATGGACGGTTTAACTCAGCATCACGCTGTGCCAAGTAATCGTTCACAGTAATGACATGTACGCCCTGACCACTTAAAGCATTCAGATAACAGGCCAAGGTACCCATTAGGGTTTTACCTTCACCGGTACGCATCTCGGCAATTTTGCCTTCATGCAGGGTAATACCACCGATCAGCTGTACGTCGTAATGACGCATTCCCATAATACGTTTACCTGCTTCACGGCAGACCGCAAACGCTTCAGGGAGTAATTTATCTAGACTTTCGCCGTTATTATATCGTTGTTTGAATTCTTCAGTTTTTGCAGATAAGTCTGCATCGCTTAGGGCTGATATCGTCGGCTCGAGCGCATTAATCTTGTCTACGATTTTACGCATGCGTTTGAGTTCGCGCTCATTTTTGGTACCGAAGATTCCTCCGATCAGACTTGCCAACATGAATAGACTCTCTAAATCTTGCTTGTCAAATGAATATGTTCTTAGTCGTTTATTATGGTGCTAGAAATTTGAACTACAAGGGTTTTAATAAAAAAACCTTATTCCAGCTTCCAGCCCGGAGATCTAAGGCAACGTAATGTAGCAAATTTTGAACACGCAATATAGTAAAATGCATGGCTGTTTGATTCAAAAGCAGATAGATGGATTTTATCTTTATGCACTTTTGCTCATAAGAAAAGCTAAAAACACTATTTTTAATTATAAAAAAACTGGTTCATATTAGTTTTATCCAAACCAATAACAGAATTTTGAGGCACATATCATGACTTTACGTTTAGGCGATACCGCACCGAACTTTGAACAACAATCAAGCGAAGGTCTAATTAATTTCTATGACTTTTTAGGTAATAGCTGGGGCATTCTGTTCTCGCATCCAGCGGATTATACGCCAGTATGTACCACTGAACTTGGCTTTACCGCAAAGCTTAAAGATGAATTTGAAAAGCGTGGTGTAAAAGCTATCGCCTTATCCGTAGATGATGTGGATTCACATCATGGCTGGATCAAAGACATTAATGAAACTCAAAATACCAGCGTGAATTTTCCGATCATTGCAGATCAGGACCGTAAGGTATCTACTCTATATGATTTCATTCATCCGAATGCCAGTGAAACACTGACCGTACGTTCTCTGGTGATCATTGATCCGAACAAGAAAGTGCGTCTAATCATCACTTACCCCGCATCGACTGGTCGTAATTTCCACGAAATTCTACGTGTGGTTGATTCACTTCAGTTGACTGATAACCATAAAGTGGCAACACCTGCAAACTGGCAACAGGGCGATGATGTAGTGATTGTTCCTTCATTGAAAGACGAGGAAGAAATCAAACAGCGCTTCCCTAAAGGTTATAAGGCAGTAACTCCTTACCTGCGTTTAACGCCCCAGCCTGAGTGAGGATCAGCAAGGCACTGCTTTGCCTGAACACAAGACGAGAAGCTATGCTTCGAGTTAAAACTAAAGCGTCGCTTTAGTTTTTCGCAAGACAAGCGAAGCGCGTAGTTTCCAAATAGAAACCATGCTCCGTCCTGAGGAATATATTCCGCATGCAGACGAGAAGCCATGCTTCAAGCGGTAAACTAAAGCCGAGTTGCTCATTAAACTAAAATTAAGCTGTAATCAACTCTCCACCATGGAAATGAAGATAGTCAAAATCATAAATATTCATTTCCATGTTTTGATTAAGACCCATTGACGAGCCGGGTTATCGAGCTTTCTATTAAGCCTGTCTTCAGACAGGCTTTTTCTTTGTGAAAAGTTTTATTCTGTTTAAAATAGTGATTAAAACTACAATTCAGAGCACCATGAAAAATTATTATTCATTTTTTATCGTTTCTATCTTTGCCTTAGCTGGTTGTATGACTACACCTGCCTTACCAGAATATCAGCGTCCTGCGCATTGGGGACAGGAAATTCATCAACAATATAATTTCTATCAGATTAGTAATGAACTCTATCGCAGTGAACAGCCCAGCCATGAACTGAAGCCTTTGTTGAAACAGTATGACATTGATGTGGTCATTAACCTGCGTTCACGTGATAAAGATTCGGAAATACTCGACAATGAAAATCTCAAGCTGAGACATATACCCATTCATACCTGGGCTATGCAACGTGGAGATTTACTCAAGGTGATGCAGCTGATTCAGCAGGCACGGCAAAATAATGAAAAGGTATTATTACACTGCTATCACGGTTCTGATCGTACCGGTGCCAGTGTAGCCATGTACCGGATTATTTTTCAGAACTGGAGTATTGATAATGCGGTAAAAGAAATGAAACATGGCGGTTATGGTTTTCACAGTATCTGGCGCAATATTGAAAAATTATTTACCCCTGAAAATGTAAAATGGATCCGAGAGCAACTCACGGATCCATCTGTTTAAAGCAGACTTAAATTAACGTTTATCTAAAGGTACCCAATCGTTAACCCAGGCTGATTTCATGTTCAGACTGGCATCAGAGGCGATTTTCTTACGGATCGCATCAGCTGCTTCACGGTCTTTCGATGGACCCACCATAATCCGTATTCCTTTTGAGGTTGGACTCTTGGTCACCTTATAGCCTTTGGCACGCAGTTTTGCTGCAATCGCATCAGCATTGGCTTCATTGGCAGCCAGTGCCACCTGAACCATCCACTGCTTGTCATCTTCGCCTTCCAGCAACTTACGTGCTTTTTCAGCTTCAGCCTTTTTCGTGGCTTCTTCAGCTTTACGTTTTTCCTCAGCCTTACGTTTCTCTTCGGCAGTTTTTTGTTCAGCCTCTTTCTTCTCAGCCGCTTTACGCTGTTCTTCTGCTTTCTGCTGTTCGGCTTTACGCTTTTCTTCCGCCTTACGTTTTTCTTCAGCAGCCTTGCGCTCAGCCTCTTTCTTCTCAGCCGCTTTACGCTCTTCTGCCTTGCGCTTTTCCTCTGCAGCTTTACGCTCAGCTTCTTTCTTCACAGCATCAGAAGAATGTTGCTGCTGGGTTAAATTCTGCTGCTCAAGCCTTTTTTGCGCAGCCGCTTTGTCTTCGGCTAAACGTTTCTGTTTGGCCTGTTCATCTTCTACCAGTTCTGGCGGAATATTGTCTGAGCTTTGCTGGCCCATACGGTGTGCATTTAGGGCAGCATATTCTTCAGCCGCCTTACGTGCTGCATCCGCTTCAGCCTGCTGTTGCATCGCCAGGAATTCTGCTGCACGTGCTTCCTGCTCAGCCACGGCCTTTTCACGGTCACGGCGCTGCTGCTCCAGAAGACGTTTTTCAGTTTCCACATCTACCGTCAATGAACTCGGACCACCTACATCCCGACTTTCCACCTGAGCCGGCTGTTCCGGCACATTCACACTATGATGATCAATTTCTGCTTTGCCTTTCAGGAGTAATGCTGCCAATAAAACACCACCACCTAATAAAACAACGCCTCCCATCCAGCGTTGTTTGTTATTCATTGACATTCTTCCAAATACTCCCATACCGCTTCTAACGTATGAAATGAACCACACACTAAGATCAGCTGATTATTATTCGTTTCATCCAGCGCTGATTGAAAAGCTAATTTAACATTGTTATAGGTTTCCACCGCTTGCCCGGCTAAAGCATCAGTCAATACCGACAGCTCTGCTGCACGTGGAACATTTAACGGTGCAATTTTCCATAATCGGATACTGTCTTTCAATAACCCGACTACAGAATTTATATCTTTATCACCTAACATCGAAAAGACACAGACTACTTCCGAAATCTGCGCATGATGATTTAAATAGTGACTTAACTGTTTTAACAGGAATTCGACTCCATGCGGATTATGCCCGGCATCAAATATCACAGTTTTATTTGTAATTTCACGAATCTCAAAACGACCTGGCAATTTTGCCGTCTGAATTCCTTGTGCAATGGCTTCCTGACTGACTTCCAGACCACTCACCAGAATTGCTGCAACAGCTGTCGAGATATTATCCAGTGCCAATGAACCTGTCGGAAGTTTCAGTGTTGTCCCAGAAGATGCAAAGCCCCAGGATGCACCATCTTCAAAGGCTTCATAAAAATAATCACGATTGATGGCATATAACGGCGCTGTACATTCGGCTGCCTTATCTAAAATCGCTTGAGGAATGTCCTGCTGTCCGCCAAAAACCACCGGAATATTTGGGCGGATAATACCGGCTTTTTCAAAGGCAATTTTTTCAATGGTATCACCGAGCCAGTCGGTATGGTCCAGACCAATATTGGTAATCACTGCAACGTCTGGATTGACGACATTGACCACGTCCAGACGCCCGCCCAACCCTACTTCCAGCACCCATACATCACACGCTTCATTTTTAAAAATAACAAAGGCCGCCAGTGTAGTCGCTTCGAAGAAAGACAAGCTCAAACCACATTCGCGGCGAGCCTGATCAACTTCAACAAAAGCATCTATCAGCAACTGATCTTCAACTTCAATACCGCGTAGTTTGACGCGCTCATTAAAGCGATACACATGCGGGGATTGATACAGGCCCACCTTCAAACCTTGCGCATTTAGAATGGCAGCCAATGTGGTCGTGGTCGAACCTTTACCATTGGTTCCAGCAACGGTCAGCACTTTGGCTTCAGGCTGTGTAACGCCCAGCTTTTCAGCGACTGGAATGACCCGCTCCAGACCTAAATCAATACCCGTAACGTGAACATGGCTCCAATAATCGAGCCATGTATCTAAAGAATCTGTTGCTAAAGGTGCTGCTGTGTTCAAGGCAAATTCATCAATTTCGTGACAATACGATAGACTGTATCACGTAATGCATGACGGTGAACAATTTGGTCGATCACACCATGATCAAGCAAATATTCTGCACGTTGGAAAGGTTCTTCCAGCTTTTCACGTACTGTTTGTTCGATGACACGTTTACCCGCAAAACCGATCATTGCTTTCGGTTCAGCAATATGCACATCACCTAACATAGCCAGAGATGCGGTTACACCACCATAAACCGGATGGGTAAGCACGACTACGTATGGCAGACCTGCTTCTTTCAGACGCTGGATTGCAGCTGATGTACGAGCCATCTGCATCAAAGACAACATGCCTTCCTGCATACGTGCTCCACCTGAAGCGGCAAAACAGATCAATGGTTGTTGCAGTTCAATCGCACGTTCAGCAGCTTGCACAAAACGGTCACCCACCACAGTACCCATTGAACCACCCATGAAATCAAATTCAAAAGCAGTTGCAATCATTGCTACGCCTTTCAGCTGGCCTTGCATCACAACTAAGGCTTCAGTTTCGCCAGTTTTTTTCTGCGCTTCCGACATGCGGTCTGGATAGGCTTTGCTGTCGACAAATTTTAATGGATCTTTTGCCTTAAATTCCTGACCCATTTCTGTCTGTACCTGGTCAAAGAACCAGTTCAGACGGTCACGTGCCTTCATTCTCAGATGTTCATCACATTGTGGACAAACATAGGCATTAAATGACATCGCGGTACGTGTCACCAAAGCATGACATTCTGGACACTCAATCGTTGGCTCAGTAAACGTCGCCTTAAGCGCGGTTTGCTCATCAGGAACATCAATACCTGGAACTGTACGTTCCGTCCATGGGGTCGATGGGCTCAGAATTTTGCCTGATTTGACTGGTTGACTCATACTAACTCATCGAGCGCTGCTCGAAGCTCCTTGACTTTATTCACCGTTTCGACAACGGCTTGTTCTGGCGCGAGCGTTGCAAACTGCTTCACGAACGCACTTCCTACAATCACTGCATCGGCAGCAACACCCATCGCTTTCGCAGATGCAGCATCACTGATACCAAAACCAACGCCAACAGGAACATCTGTCTCGGTCTTAATTTTCTGAATGCGAGCGGCAGCTTCAGATACATCTAAAGTTGCTGCACCGGTCACCCCTTTTAGTGACACATAGTAAATAAAGCCGCTGGCCTGTTTTACCACGTGCTGAATACGGGTATCGGTTGAAGTTGGCGCCAGCAGGAAGATTTGATCCATCTCGTATTTTTGCAATACGATTTTCAAATCATCTGCTTCTTCAGGTGGCAAATCCACTAAAAGTACACCATCGACTCCACATTCATGAGCATAAGCCACGAACTTTTCATAGCCAATCACTTCAACAGGGTTTAAATAACCCATCAGAACCACTGGAGTTTCGTTATCTTTCTGACGAAACTCTTTCACCATTTCCAGAGCATTCAGGGTATTGGTTCCGCCTGCAAGTGCGCGTTCAGCAGCAAGTGCAATAACGGGACCATCAGCCATCGGATCTGAAAATGGAAGACCCAGTTCAATCACATCGACACCGGCATCTACCATTTGATGGAGCAGAGGTACAGTCACCTCAGGATGCGGGTCACCAGCCATAACATAAGAAACTAAAGCTTTACGCTGTTGAGATTTAAGTTGTCCAAATCGTGTGGCTAAACGTGACATAGGGTTGTGCGTTCCTTAACGTGTTTTCAAACTTGAAGCGTTGACTATTGTAGAAATACAAGACACCGCATTGTAACGCTATTTTTTGTTCATTGAACAGTACACAGCGAAGCGGTATTGTATTTCATTTCCTGCGCGAAGATTTCAGAACAACCCGAAAGACAGTATTTACGAATATTTTGATTTTTTTCTCAATGATCAAAGATGACTAATTTCGCTATTCTGTAAAATATTGAATGTTTAGATAAACTTATTTTTATCACTAAAAATTGAATAAAAACACAGGTGTTAGCGCATATATTTAAAGTTTTCTGAAATTGCAAAACCTGCTTTATACTACGCGCACTTTTTTACTTTTCTATCTCCTATGCAGACTGATTCAGAAGCTACAGTGCAGGCACGGGCCATTGCACTGTTGCCGCTTATTGTATTTTTAACAATCTTTTTAGGCAGCGGGATTTATCACACCATGATTGGAACCGAGTTCGCGTTCTATCAGGTGAAAGCACCTGTTGCTGCCCTGCCTGCGATTATCTTGGCTGCATTAGTGTATCGCGGCAAACTCAACCAGGGCATTGAAGAATTTCTTAAGGGTGCCAGCCATCCTAACCTGATTCTGATGTTCATGGTGTTTATGCTGGCGGGGGCATTTGCCAGTGTCAGCAGTGCCATTGGCAGTGTCGATGCCACCGTGCAAATGGGTCTATCGGTGATTCCACCAGAATTTGTCTTGCCGATGCTATTTATTATTTCGGCATTCATTGCAACTGCAATGGGTACCTCAATGGGAACGATTGCTGCCTGTGCACCGATTGCCTTTGGCTTTACTCAAGCCACAGATATTACCGTGATTCATGCCATTGGTGCTGTTGTCGGCGGTGCGATGTTTGGTGATAACCTGTCGATGATCTCGGATACTACGATTGCGGCGACCAGCAGCCAGAAAGTCCAGCTACGGGACAAGTTCCGGGTCAATGTCTGGATTGCGGTGCCTGCGTCAATTGTCACTATTGCGATTTATTTCTTTCACACCAGCACAACAAGCGGCGTAGAATATAAGGACTTTAACTGGCTATTAGTCCTGCCTTATATTGCGGTTTTTGTCTTGGCCTTTAGCCGTTTACACGTTCTGGCTGTGCTGACTATTGGGGTGCTACTTTCCGGCTTATTTGGTCTGTTCGCGACATCAGAGTTTGACCTGCTCAAACTGAATACTTCAATTTATGATGGTTTTGTGGGAATGTTCGAAGTCGCTTTGCTGTCGATGTTCCTCGGTGGTTTGTCCGCCATCATGCAACGTGAAGGTGGCCTGCGCTGGCTGATTGAACGCATCTATGCGCTAACCCGTTTATTTAAAGTTGGCCGTCAACGTGCCGGTGAAATTGGTATCAGTTTTCTGGTAATTTTCTCGAACCTGTTTGTGGCCAATAATACCGTGGCGATCATCTTGTCTGGTGATATGGCACGTGAAGTGGCAAAAGAATATGGCGTTGATCCAAAACGATCTGCTGCCTTGATGGATATTTTCTCTTGCGTAGTTCAAGGTCTGATTCCTTACGGCGCACAACTATTGCTGGCCTGTTCGATTGCCAAGCTGTCTCCGGTAGAATTGATTGGTGGCGTTTATTATTGCTGGATTCTGGCGATCTTTGCAGTACTGGCAATTGCATTTAGGTTTCCCCGACTCAAAGCAAATGCTTAAGCAGTAAAAGTAAAAATCGGCGATCCTTATGGGTCGCTTTTTTATTTCTATTTTTCTTCCTTTGTATTGAAGAGTTTTCGTGCCTGTAAAAGTGTTTGTCCTGTTGCTGCCTTATAGGCACGCGCCAATGCAGATTGATCAGAATAATCCAGCTGCTGAGCAATTTCAGTCAGGCTAAGTCCCTGCTGTAATAACATCTCACAGCGTTTCATTCGCTCCTGTTCCAGCAACCTTTTAAAGGAACTGCCCTGCTCGCTTAAATAACGCTGCAAACTCCGTGATGACATCCATAGCTGCTGTGCCAGTTGTTCAATTTTAATTGCTTGATATTCAGTACGTAGCTGATCAGCAATAATTTTTCGTGCCTGCTGTAATATTGATTCATTTGAAGACCTGGTAGCAATGGCTTCTTCAGCCTGGCGGACGAGCAGCTGTAACAGCATCGGATCAGCCTGTTCTGACCTGAATTGTAAATCTTGTAAGTCCAGCTCAAAACCATAATGGGCCTGAGAAAAACGCACGTCCACGCCAAAGAATTTCTGATAATGCCGTTGCGCCATCAACGGTGCATGAGCTAACCGAACACAACGTAATACCAGCGGATGATCCTGTAAAATATAACGACCCAGTTGCACCATCGCTGCAATCGTTAATTCATTCAGTAACTGGTATTTCTCATGCAGAAAATCCCAGTACAGTTCAATACTTTGTTCATGCTGTTTTATCTGCAGAGGGACAAACTCACTACCGTCCACTACTAGCCGTTGAAAACGCATGATATAACCGATCATCTCGGAAATACTGCTACTTTTCGAGGCCATATAACCCAATACCCCAAAATGCTCCGGACGAATAGAATGGACAATTTCAAAAATTAATTGCGGGCAATGCAGATACGTTTGGGTCCTTTCAATAACTGTGTTTAATAATTCAAGAGGAACTTCAGTATCAAAAGGCTGATCAATTAAATGGCGCAGTGGAGTATTTAGATCTTCAAGAAAATCAGCCTGCAGGGGTTCTATATTCAGGCTGCGCAGATGCGTAGCCCACAGTTGAATATAACCATTTGATATTCTTATGTCCTGCATGTGTAATTCTCGATGAGTGCAGCAATTTGACAAGTTTTATTTTCATTTGGCGTAAAATGTATAAAAATTGGCAATAACTGTCAAAACAATTTGTGTAATGGTCGACATACTGTCAGCATCGACATCAACAAGAATGACAAAAGATGAATGCACTATTAAAAACAACTGTACAGCCGGTGGTTCGCACCAATCTTGACTTTAAACTTGATGAAATTCCTCGCTTCTGGTTTGGCGGTGATCCTTTCCTAACCCGTATGTTTGACGCCTTGAGCCTGACTTTCCCGGATGGTGAACGCTACTTCATTCAAAGCGTACGCCTGTTTCGCGATAAAATTACCGATCCTGACCTGCAAAAACGTGTAGCAGACTTTATCCGTCAGGAAGCACAACACGGTATTGCGCATGAAAAGATGAACCAGATCATGAAACAGCAAGGTATGCCGGTAGATCAATTCATTCAGCGTTTAAACAGAATTTTTAAATTCGAACTGGAAAAACGCTCACCTCAATACAACATTGCCATGACCGCTGCGGCTGAGCATATGACTGCGCTGATGGCCGAAACCTTCTATGCCTATAAAGACACCTTGAAAGAAGCGCATCCTTATGTGCGCGCCCTGTTTGCCTGGCATGCAATCGAGGAAATGGAACATCGTGATGTTGCGTTTGATGTAATGAAACAAGTGGGCGATGTACCAGAAAATCTACGAAAGTTCACCTTAGCATGGACCAGTGTATTGATGATCGGCTTTACCATTTATCGGGCCAATGTGATGTTAAAGCATGACGGGTTTACGCCACGCCAACGTCTGCAGATGAATATTCGCGGCCTGCCATGGTTCTTTGGCAGAAAAGGCAAGCTGACCCGTATGGGCAAACAGTATCGTGACTGGTTTAAAAAGGATTTCCATCCTAGCCAGCATCCCGTGATTGCTCAATACGACGTCTGGGTAAAAACACTGAGTGAAACCGATGATCCAATTCAGGCAGGTGAAGCATTCTGGCGAGCAGCTAAAGACTAAAAAAATAAAAGAAAAAAGCCTTTAACTAAAGGCTTTTTTCTTGCTGATGATTACCATTTGGCATAATGCTGTTCAAGCAAAGCATATTCATCTAACAATACATATTCCTGATCATCCTGCTGAATGGTCCCGGATACTCGTGCCTGCCATTGGCTAAACTGGCTACCGACCAGACGCAGATTCAAATTTTCATAACGGCGCCAGCCCGTCGTCACACGCAAATTCAGCTTCTCATCCAGTGAGTGTATACTCCACTGATTTTCTGATTCCTGCTGAAACAGCACGTCGGTCAAGGCATAAATCTTGCCGTTGACCCATAGACAGTTTTCATTGCCAAAGCTTTCATTCACGCCTGATGCAAGATTAATTCCAATCCGGTTCTGCTTGGTATCCCAAAAATTACAAGATAACCAGAACCATGCTGTTTCGGGACGCAGAAAACCACAGGTATCATCCAGTGAAGCAAAGGTACGTTCATTAAACTGGATGGTCTGCCCTTGTTTGTTAACGAAATATCCTTCACAGCCTAAAGTCGTTAATTTCTGGGTATAAGTCCAGCCATTAATACCTGTTGGACTACACATACTGAGTGGATTTGTTCCGGCACAGAAAATCCGGGCACTCAGCTTTATATCTCCATATTTGGTCACAGTGATATAACGCACACCATTGGCATGCTGGATTTCAATCTGGTATGGAGATTTATGAAAATAACTATGATTAAACAGTGGCTGTTCATCTAAAACGGTGTGACGTGACAGAAAATTGATCGCATTCCATTCCCGCACTTCATTGGTCTGATGATCATAGATATAGAAGAAACCATGCCCTGCCCAGGCAATATCAGCGATCGCTACGCCAATACTGTAGTGTTCATGCTGAATGCTACAGAATTTGAATTTTTTGTATTTAAGATGCTTACGCCAGCCGGCAACAATCTGGCCATAAGGAGTTTTGTACTGGTAAGCATTGTAATCGATACTTTTGGGAATTTCTTTGAAACGTCCGTAACGGGGTTGTCCATTTGCCTGAATTAAATCCATATAAGGCATTCCATCTAAGTCGGAGAGTTTATACAGCCGTGTTCAATATTATGCTAATTCCTTAGTCTTGATAAGGAAATTTTTCTACCGTTTATCGCCAAATTACTAGCAAGAATTTGATTTCATTTGAATCTTATTCTTTTTCTGAGGATCCAAAATTTTAGTTATCTGTATAGGAGACTTTTTTTGCGACATGGATGTCGCCCGTTGAGCAGCATTATCAGGATGTAATGTCTGCTGATTAAAAAACCTTTGGTTACTTTGGGCTTTTCCAAAGTAATATCTACCTGCAGAAAAGTTTTTGAAGCATTTTTCTCGCACACCCATTTTCATTATAAGTCTGCATATTGATTCTTTAGTAAATCCTTACTTTTGTTTTGGCAAAAGAAACAAAACTATTTTGTAATGACTGCAAGTATATCCCTATACCTCAGCCTTACGGCAACATCTATATTGTCTAACCGATCTGCTCATACGTAAGCATTAAAAAGAAGGCGGTAACTCTCAATCCTTGCCTCCCTCTCCTTTTACAAAGAAGGAGGATTTTTATTGCATAAAAAAATCGCACTCAATTGCTTGAATACGATTTTTAAATCCTCCCAACCCTCCTTTTTCAAAGGAGGGTTATTCCCTCTTTCGTAAAGAGGGTTAGGGAGATTATTTACATCTCAACCATTTCCACGCCATCAATACCTGCAACGGTCATCAAGTCTTTATCACCACGACCTGAAACAGTGGCAATGATGATCTGGTCTTTAGACATCGTTGGAGCAAGTTTGGTTACGTATGCCATCGCATGTGAGCTTTCTAGCGCAGGAATAATACCTTCGATCTTGGTAAGATCACGGAAACCTTGTAATGCTTCTTCATCATTGATCGGTACGTATTTCACGCGATCCATATCTTTCAGGAAGCTGTGTTCCGGTCCAACACCCGGATAATCCAGACCCGCAGAAATCGAATGCGTTTCGATAATCTGACCTTGTTCGTCAGACATCAGATAAGTACGGTTACCGTGTAGCACACCGACATGACCAGCATTCAATGGTGCAGAATGCTTACCACTTTCGATACCATGACCTGCTGCTTCAACGCCATACATTTTCACATCTTGATCATTCAGGAATGGATAGAACAAACCCATCGCATTTGAACCGCCACCGACACAAGCAACCAGAGCATCCGGAAGACGACCCGCCTGTTCCAGAATCTGACGGCGTGCTTCACGACCAATAATCGATTGGAAATCACGAACCAGTTGCGGATACGGGTGTGGGCCTGCTACCGTCCCGATTGCATAATATGTAGTATCAACATTTGTCACCCAATCGCGCATTGCTTCGTTCATGGCATCTTTCAAAGTTTTAGAGCCACTTTCTACTGCAACAACTTTTGCACCCAACAAACGCATACGATACACGTTCATGGCCTGACGTTTTACATCATCTGCGCCCATATATACAACACATTCAAGACCCAAACGTGCTGCGATGGTTGCTGTTGCAACGCCATGCTGACCTGCACCAGTTTCCGCAATAATACGTTTTTTACCAGACAGTTTTGCCAGCAGCGCCTGACCAATCGTGTTATTTACTTTATGCGAACCTGTATGGTTCAAGTCTTCACGTTTCAAGTAAATTTGCGCACCACCCAACTCTTTTGACCATCGTTCAGCATGATAAAGCGGACTTGGACGACCTACGTAGTAAGCGAGGTCACGGTCGAATTCTGCCAAAAACTGTTCGTCATTTTTCATACGGAAATACAGCTTCTCCAGGTCTTCCAGAGCTGCCATAAGTGTTTCTGACACAAAACGCCCGCCATGAATACCGAAATGCCCTTTTGCATCAGGGAATTGGGTATAGTCAATCACATTATTTTGCTGATCCACGTAGGACTCCTTGCATAAAGCGTTCGATGAGTTGTTGGTCTTTAATACCTTTTGCGGACTCGACACCGCCGCTCACGTCCACCGCATACGCATGTGTGGTGAGAATTGCCTGTTCGATATTGTCAGGATTTAATCCCCCTGCCAAGATCAAAGGAATATTGAGTTTAGGGAAAGTGGTCCAGTCAAAACTATGCCCTGTTCCACCTTTTAAGTCTGGATGCCATGCGTCTAACAGCACTGCACTTGCGCCTGCATCCTGATATTTTTGAATTTCAGCTACTACATCCAGACCGGGTTTGACCTGAATGGCTTTGTACCAACGGCGTCCAACCTGTCTGGCAATCGACTGACACTGCTCTGGAGTTTCATCACCATGAAATTGCAGGATATCCAGCGGCACGGTTTTTAAAATAGTCTGGATTTCATCGGCACTGCTATTTACGAATAATCCCACTGCCTGTACATAGGCGGGAACCGTCTGAATCAGTATTTCAGCCTGCGCTAAAGTCACACTACGCGGACTCGGCGGATAAAATACAAATCCAATCGCATCACAGCCTGCATTGACTACAGCATGTACATCTTCAACTCGGGTAATTCCACAAATTTTGGCACGGGTTCGCATATTGATTTGGCTCGAAAATTTCCTCAATGTCATAGCCGATCTATAAAATTGAGCAAATCATTGTAAAGCAATTTTTATAGCTTGCGTAAAGTTCGATCTGATATTTATTTATTCAGATTGTTTAAATGACATGCTCGACTTATACTGCGCTCAACTTGCAACAAGTCAAAGCTTTCTGCTTTAGGGAAGCTGGTGTAAATCCAGCACTGCCCCCGCAACGGTAAAAAATGAAACGTCAATCAGTTTAAACATCAGGTTTACACCACTGCATACAACGATATAGAGATGTGGGAAGGTGGATTGGCAGCATGGCAACGGCCCTGCACATTTAAGTCCGGATACCTGCTTGTTGTGTTCTTTAACTCAATCATTCACGGGGAGTGAATGTATGGAGCACATATCATGACTATTCAATTTCAGCCTGCTGCTTTAGCGGGTTCGATCGCACTTGCGTTGGGTTTCGCATCTTCTGTTCACGCTACTGAACAAAATATTGCTAGAGCATCTTTAAATACGATTGTAGTGACCGCTACGCGTTCTGAAGAAAAGATAGAAAATGTACCTGCGCGGATTTCAGTGATTGATGAAAAAACCATTCAACGATCTCCTATTGCAGATTTAGGTTCTCTACTGAATAGAGAAGCATCTATTAACATTGTGCAATCAGGTGGTATTGGTCAAACGACATCTGCGTTCCTTCGTGGTACAGATTCAAAGCACCTTCTATTTTTAAAAGATGGCGTCAGTTTAAATACCGCTCTAGATGGTGGCTCTAATATTCCTTATATAGATTTAAGCGATATTGAACGTATTGAAGTCTTAAGAGGTCCTGCATCCGTTCAGTATGGTACAGATGCGATTGGTGGTGTCATCAATGTGATTTCGGCTACACCTAAGAAAACAGGTATCTCATTGACCAATGAGATAGGTGAAAATCATACCTATAAATCTATTGTTGGCGCAGATTTTGTAGATCAGTCAGGTTTATACGCTCAAATTAAAGCTCAGCGCCTTGAAAGCGGTGGAACTCCCGTTACAAATAAAGCAAAAGAAGATGCAGGATACGATCAAAAAGGTTACAGCGCAAAATTGGGTCTCGACCAAGAGAAATACAGCGCCAGCCTAAGTTTTAGTAAAAATGAGGGAACCAATGTCTATTATGGTGGTTCTCAAGACTTTCTTAACCAAGTTCTTATCGCAAAAGCAAGTACAACGCTTACAGAAAACCTTGCACTAAATGCGCAATATGCGAATTTCAAAGATGAATTACTTGGATCTAGAAGCAGCTATATGTTCAATACTGAACGTGATGAAGCTGATCTTAACCTTAATTTGAAGATTTCAGAAAGTCAAAAATTCATCTTAGGTGCAGCATTAAATCAAGCCCATATCGAGAGCTATGCTATTCAAGGAGAAAAGCAAGATTTAGATAGTATCGGATACTATGTTCAACATAATTACGATTCCAATCAGCTACATACCCAAGCAGGTTTACGCTTAGAAGATCATGACCAATTTGGTAGCCATGTAGTCGGTCAAATTGCAGGTCGATATAACCTTACTGATACAACGAGTATTTACAGCAATATCGGTACAGGCTTTAAAGCGCCAACTGGGAATCAATTATTCTATTCTGATAGTAGTGAGTGGAAAGGAACTACGTACATCACTAATGGTAATCCCAATTTAAAACCCGAAGAAAGTATTTCTTACGAAATCGGGATAGATCAAATATTAACGGATCATTTCAGTACATCTTTATCCTTATATCAAACTAAAGTTAAAAACCTAATTTCGCCTGATTATAGTTGGGACGATCTGACAAATACGTCAACAACAGACTTCATTAACACAGCCAAAGCAAAAATGACTGGTGGTGAATTCGGTCTAAAATGGCAAAAAGATGATTTATTTATGAGTACTGAATACGCTTATGTCAAAACTCAAGATGAACAAACAGGTTTAGAACTTATTCGTCGTCCCCGCCAATCGCTTTCAACAACGATTGGATTAGAAAATAATGTATATGGTTTGAGTGCGACATTAACTGCGAAATCCACATCTAAAATTTCTGCTTCAAAAAACTCGAAAGAACTGCCTGGCTATGCCACGGTTGATCTGAATGCGTATTGGAATCTCAATCCGCATCTTAAAGTCTTTACCAATATTCAGAATATCGGTGACAACAAGTTTAAGACTGCATCTTATGGTGGCGATGAATTCTATATCAACGGTGGCCGACTCGCCTCTGCTGGTGTTACTTTCAAATATTAAGTTCACTACAGTTTAAATAAATACTTTTGAGAATCATGTCATGCCTATGGCATGATTCTTTTTATTTACAGCATTTAATTATTTAAGGATCTATTATGGGCCACCGTTTAAGTAAGATCTATACCCGTACCGGCGACTCAGGCACTACAGGTCTCGGTGATGGTTCACGCGTTGCCAAGGATGATTTACGTATCACCGCTTTGGGTGATGTCGATGAACTCAACGCAACCATTGGTGTATTACGCTCCCAGATCAGCATAAGTCCAATTGAAAATAAAGCGACTTGGGACAAATCACTTAGTCTGATCCAACACTGGTTGTTTGATCTGGGTGGTGAGGTCTGTATTCCCGGTTTTAACTTGGTTCAACCGGTAGCAATTGATTTTTTAGAAAATGATATTGACCGTATGAATGAAGCCTTACCAATGCTGAAAGACTTTATTTTGCCAGCTGGTTCATTGTCTTGTAGCTATGCCCATCAGGCACGCGCTGTTTGCCGTCGAGCTGAGCGCAGTGTCATGTCTGTACACAGTCGTGACCAGAATATTCAGGCAACCTCACTTCAACTACTCAACCGCCTATCAGACTGGTTATTTGTAGCTTCACGTACCTTACAACGTGCTGAAGGTGGTTCTGAAGTACTATGGCAGAAAAATATCAATGAAACTATTAATCAATAAAACCGCTAAAACTTATTAAACTCCACAGAAAAATCTGCGTCGACGATCTTTGCAATAAAGTTCCAAAGGCGCAGAATATCGTCATTGTTCCGTCATAATTATTCGACATCATGTATTTATCTTTATTTTTTCAGGTTATCGCAACATGCGTATAATCGGCCATCGTGGTGCGCGTGGGGAAGCACCAGAAAATACCCTCGGTGGATTTCAATATATTCAGGAAATCGGGATTCGCGCGGTTGAGTTTGACGTACGTCAACTTAAAGACAATGCCTTGATTATTATGCATGATGATGATTTTGTACGTACCACAGGCCAGCAAAAGCATCTTTATGAATGCAGCCGTGAAGAACTGTCCCCATATAATCATGCCGTACAATGGTCTGAATGGAATCAGGTTGAACCAACTCCCCTTTTAAACCAGACTTTAAATGTCATTCAGAACTTTGATCATATCGAAGTCGAAATCAAAGAAGTGGCTTCCGAAGCTGCCGCGGAACAAATCACCCTGGAATTACAGCAACAACTCCAGGGCTTTGAACATTCAGCTATTATTACCAGTTTTGATGCCAAAATTCATGCTGCACTGCAACAACAAAAATCACAGTTTAAGCGTGGTTTATTGATTGAAACTGATGTAAAACATAAAGCCATTGATCAGGCACTTGAACTGGGTTGTTGTCAGATTGGCTGGATGAATGAATTGGCCAACAAAGAAATGATTAAGGCAACTCAAACTGCCCAACTGAATATCAGTGTATGGACAGTCAACGATATTGAGCGTGCCAAAGAATTACGTGATTTAGGTGTACAAGGTTTAATCACTGATTATCCTAAACTTATGCTGCAACAACTCTAAAGATAATAAATTTTTTGTTTTCTCCACCTCTTAGATTTAAGAGGTTTTCTTTTAATTGTCAGATAGTGAAAAGCTGAGTAAACGTATTGCTATACATCTGTATCTAATCTTATTAACAGTGTACTCATTATGGAGAGCTGCCATGAAAGTACGGACCTCATGGTCATGACTGATAATACATTTTTAGAACGATTTATTTCGACCTTATTTTTATATGACTAATACTGATACACGCATGAACTAAATAGAAATTTTCTGCTTCGTAACAGGTCAAATTCTTAATTTTGATGGTTAAAAACTGCACCTTGTCACAGCTTAAAAATGTCACATTTCGTTTTAATTATTCTGTTACTCATAAGTACAATACACCTGTGCAATAAAGCTAGTGCCACCCTATTGCCCATGTTAATATGCATAAGTTCAATCCCCTATAAAGCTTAGAGGATTTGGCCTTTTAGATATACCTTCCTAGGTTCAGAAACATCTTCTTCCTAGGTTCCAGGAGTGCTGTTGGAGATGAATGCTCCCCTACCTCAAGCCCCAATTAACTGGGTCGCTGTATTTGCTTTGGTTGCATTGCCAATCGTAGCTGTCATTGCGATTCCATTGTATGCGTATCACCATGATTTCAGTCTTGCTGCCTGGATCAGTATGTTTGTTTTACTTGGCGTTAGTAGCCTTGGTATTACAGCGGGTTACCATCGTCTTTGGGCACATCGTGCTTATGAAGCGACTTTACCACTAAAAATCATTCTGATGATCATGGGTACATTTGCTGTACAAAACAGTATTTTGTACTGGGGCTCAGGTCACCGTACCCATCACCGCCATGTCGATGATGTCGAAAAAGATCCATACTCGATCAACAATGGTTTCTGGTATGCGCACCTAGGCTGGATGCTTCGTGATTATCCAGCAGCAGAACCGAACTACAAAAATGCACCTGACCTGCAGAATGACAAAGTCGTGATGTTCCAGCATAAGTACTATGTACCGCTGGTGATTGCTGTGCATGCTGCGATTCTGCTTCCTATTGGCTGGGCAGTAGGCGATGTCTGGGGTGTATTGTTACTCGGTGGTCTAGTTCGTCTGATTCTGAGCCATCACGTGACTTTCTTCATTAACTCATTGTGTCACATGTGGGGTTCACGTCCATATACCGATGAAAATACAGCACGTGATAACTTCTGGTTAGCAATTGCCACCTGGGGTGAGGGTTATCATAATTACCATCACATTTTCCAGTACGATTACCGTAATGGGGTGAAATGGTGGCAGTATGATCCAACAAAATGGTTGATCTGGACCTGCTCTAAACTGGGTCTGGCAAAAAACCTACGCCGTATTCCAAGCTTTAACATCAAGAAAGCTGAGCTGGCAATGAAGTTTAAATATGCCGAGCAAGATCTTGCCGTGTATGGTCATGATGTTAATGAAGACATTGCCAATGTCAAAAGCAAGATTGCTCTTGAATATGATGCTTTCACACAAACCCTGAATGACTGGGCTAAGCTAAAAGAAAAAGAAATTCAAGTGAAAAAGGCAGCAGTTGCTGAAAGAATCCATCAGATGGATGACAAGTTGAAGATGGAATTCCAGCTGGTGGAGCAACGCCTGTCTCATCACCGTGAAACTCTGAATTTACTGGTTCGTAACCTGAAAAAAACGCCAGTATCTGAATAATTTAGATACTGTACAAATGCTCCGAATTCGGGGCATTTTTTATTTATAGCTGGTCAAAAATGATCAACAGTTTTCGTTATCATTCTTTGTTATAGTGAACTAAACATACGTTAAATCTGATTGCTATGCACTTTAATGCCCGTTATAACACGCTCTCTTCCCGCCTCTATCATCATCAACAACCGGTTCCATTAAAAGGACCTAAAGCAGGTCATTTCAATGAGGCTTTGGCTGATCAGCTGCAGTGGTCGGAACAGGACAAAGCTGAATGGATGGAAATTTGTAGTGGTCAGAAAACTTTTGCTGAATTTGAACCCCTCGCAATGGTATATGCCGGGCATCAGTTCGGCCAATGGGCGGGACAGCTCGGTGATGGACGCGGTCTATTGATTGCGCAAATTCTAGATAAAAATAATCAGACTATTGACCTACATTTAAAAGGTGCTGGATCTACACCATATTCGCGTATGGGCGATGGTCGTGCTGTATTACGTTCAGTTATTCGTGAATATCTTGCAGGCCATGCCCTAAACTGTTTAGGTATTGCTTCTAGTAATGCTGTTGGTTTTACCTCCTCTGCTCAAGGGATTCAGCGTGAAAAACTTGAACCTGGCGCGATGATGCTACGGACTTCCGAGTGTCATATTCGTTTTGGTCATTTTGAATGGATTAATCAGTATCAACCTGATCTTTTAAGTGAATTTGCCCAAAAATGTATTGAGTGGCATTATCCAGAATGTCTTGAAGCAGAGCAGCCGATTCTGGCATTTGCAACAAAAGTCATTCAACGTACGGCTGTGATGATTGCGAAGTGGCAACTGGTCGGCTTTGCTCATGGCGTCATGAATACCGACAACCTGAATATCACTGGTTCTACACTGGACTTTGGTCCTTATGGATTTATGGAGCGTTTCCGCCCGAACTGGATCAATAACCACTCGGATTATCAAGGGCGTTATACCTATCAACAGCAACCAAGTATTGCCCACTGGAATTTATGGCAATGGCTGAATAATCTTGTACCACTCTGCCCTACTGACTATGACAGGGAACAATGGAAGCAGGATTTAGCAGCTTGTTTAGAGCATTACGAGCCGACTTTCCTTGAGCACTATAAACTCGGTCTAAATCAGAAAATGGGCTTGCCAGGTTTTCACAAAGACAGTTTTGATTGTGCCATGGCGTTCCTGCGTATCTTGCAATCTGAGCAATTGGACTATACGCAAAGCTTTATCCGTTTGCAGAATAAAGAGTATGACGTCATTAAGGATGATTGCTTAGACCGTCGTGCTTTTGAAAATTTCTTAAGCCAGTATGAAACTATTCGCGAGTTTCAAGATACCACTGAGCTGGATACGCAAATGACTAAAGCCAATCCACATTATATTTTGCGTAATCATATGGCCCAGAAAGCCATCGAGCTTGCTGAAGCAGATGACTTCTCAGAAGTAGATCGCCTGTTCAAGTTACTTAGTCAGCCATTTACCAAGCAATCAGAACTCGAACAGCCTGAAGATTTAGTCCCTTTACCAAGTGATGTCCCAGAAGTCATGGTGAGTTGTTCATCTTAATTTATTCATAATTCTCCTCTAAACTGTGGATAATATTTAAATTATCCACAACTTTTCTTTAAATTATTCAAAGCTTATGACCTTGCACCCAATAGCATCTGAAAATCACACTCTGTCCATGAGGTCAGTTGTACCCAATCGTTCAGTGAGAGCAGTGATGTATACAGTTAAGCTGAAAATTGAATATAGAAAAATACTACGAGATATTTACCCTTATATCCGCATCAGTTGGCATATGAATAAAAAACATTAAATT
Organism: Acinetobacter sp. 22323; assembly: GCF_052044895.1. Taxonomy (NCBI): domain Bacteria; kingdom Pseudomonadati; phylum Pseudomonadota; class Gammaproteobacteria; order Moraxellales; family Moraxellaceae; genus Acinetobacter; species Acinetobacter sp. 22323. The sequence goes on from NZ_JBQEOL010000025.1 coordinate 27,812, forward strand.
ATAGGATTGGAAGAGCCAAATCTCGATGCCTCTCCAATCAAAGAGTTGATAAAAAACTCTTATCAACAGATGGCTTTCAATTTATCTCGAGTGAAACAGAAAGATATTGAACTATTGAAGCAGATCAAATTATCCACCTTCTAAAAAATTATTTATTATCTCTTATATTATTATTTCTATTTTATTAATTATTTAAATTTATAACTGAGCTTATTATTTTAATAAAATAATTAACAGACTTAACCTAGTAAATTTAAATATATAGTTAGACATCTCAGAATATATACACAACTCCTATTTTTCTTCTCTCTATATTTTTTATGCGTAAAATAATGAGATTGAATTGTCGTTCTCTGTAATTAAAAAATACAGATTAACAACTAACTCTTCATTTTCTAATAATAAAAATAAAAACTGGTATTACTATTTTTAAATTCAGTCACATAAGCTGTCATTAAAAAGTAAACATGTATTCTTTTCCGAATTGGTTTGATACTCTCTCCACCCATTGCTCTATTTTATCAGCTGTCATGACTTGAAAATCTCGCCAATAATATTTCATCTGCTTCCATACCATCTCGATTCGATTTAACTCAGGGCTATAAGCTGGAATAAAATACAAATTCGTCGAAAAGTTACTTTTAAGTAGCTCTCTGTAATCAGCCATCTTTTTACTTCTATGAATCGAGGCATTATCAACAATAAGAACCAATGGAAGGTTATAAGTCTGTTTTACTTGTTGAGCTATTCCAGTTAAATAGGCATAAAACCAAGTGCTTGTAACAGACTCTTGTAAACAACTTGTCACCAGTTTCCCCGTTGAAAGCAAACACCCCATGACATTAACTCGTTTTAATCTTATTGCATCAACCGCATGAACATCACCTATCTTTGTCCACGCATAGCGGTTATCAGGTGTAGATGAAAACCCTGTTTCATCAACATAACCTAATATAATTTCACCACGTGCCGCTTGCTCTCGTAATTTTTCAATCTGCTGTGTTGCTTGTTCAAATGCAATCGGATCTCTTTTTTTTCAAGCTATGACGGGTACGCTTGAAGACCATACCTGAATCACGTAAAAACTTACGAATGGTTTCAACAGACACGGACACTTCGTATTCTTCATGTAGTTTGACTCGGATTTGTTCTGCATTGAGTGGACTTGTATTGACCCAATCTAGGATTTTCGCCTGATAGTCTGAGATCAATGTATTGGGCCGACCTGAGCGATGACCTTCTTTAATCGATTCAAACTCATACAATTCCCAACGTCGGCGTTGTAGCCTTATGGTTTCTGGGATACGTTCTTGTAGAGTGGCAACTTCCGCAACACTTTTACCTTCAGAAAGCCAGAGAATAGTTTGGGCACGTTGTCTTTCACGCCAATGTTTTGCATGCTTGGCCAGAAAAATGAGTCGTTCTCGCTGTTCTAAACTAAGTGGTACAGAAACAATTCGAGGCATGTGTGAACATCTGTTAACTAAAAAAACTTTTTCGCATGATTAGTTATTTTTGTCAACTTA
>NZ_JBQEOL010000026.1:0-29257 GCF_052044895.1 Acinetobacter sp. 22323
TAGAACTGTGGACGGTAACCGTTAAGGAATGGAGTATGACGACCACCTTCTTCTTTAGAAAGTACGTATACTTCTGCGTCGAATTTAGTGTGCGGCTTGATTGTACCTGGTTTAGCAAGTACTTGACCACGTTGTACGTCTTCACGCTTAGTACCACGAAGAAGAACACCACAGTTCTCGCCCGCACGACCTTCGTCAAGAAGTTTACGGAACATTTCAACGCCAGTTACAGTTGTTGTTTGTGTATCACGGATACCAACGATTTCAACTGACTCACCAACTTTAACAATACCAGTCTCAACACGGCCAGTTACTACTGTACCACGACCTGAGATTGAGAATACGTCTTCGATTGGCATCAAGAATGCCTGGTCGATTGCACGTTCTGGTTCTGGGATGTAAGAGTCAAGCGCTTCAACAAGAGCTTCAACTGCAGCTTCACCATATTGACCAGCGTCGCCGTTAAGCGCAAGAAGAGCTGAACCACGGATAACTGGAGTGTCATCACCTGGGAAGTCGTAAGTAGAAAGAAGTTCACGAACTTCCATTTCAACTAGCTCAAGAAGCTCTTCGTCGTCTACAAGGTCGCATTTGTTCAAGAATACAACGATGTAAGGTACACCTACCTGACGAGAAAGAAGGATGTGTTCACGAGTTTGTGGCATTGGACCATCAGTCGCAGCACATACAAGGATCGCGCCGTCCATCTGAGCAGCACCAGTAATCATGTTTTTAACATAATCGGCGTGGCCCGGGCAGTCTACGTGAGCGTAGTGACGAGTTGGAGAATCGTATTCTACGTGAGAAGTGTTAATGGTAATACCACGTGCTTTTTCTTCTGGTGCAGAGTCAATTGCAGCGTAGTCTTTCGCTTCACCACCGAATTTCTTCGCACATACAGTTGCAATCGCAGCTGTTAAAGTTGTTTTACCATGGTCAACGTGACCAATTGTGCCCACGTTAACGTGTGGCTTATTACGTTCAAACTTAGCCTTAGCCATGTTCATCTTCCTCGTTTACGTCGAACACAATTCTGAGTAAAACTCAGCTCCGACATATCGCCTAAAAAAATCAAACGCCCAATACTTGAAAAGCAGACTAAATAGCCTGCTTTTGGAATCTTTTGCAACAATGTTGCGATAAACTGTAATCTGGAGCTCTTATCGAGATTTGAACTCGAGACCTCTCCCTTACCAAGGGAGTGCTCTACCACTGAGCTATAAGAGCAAATATTAGTACTTCAATGGAGCGGGAGACGAGGGTCGAACTCGCGACATGTAGCTTGGAAGGCTACCGCTCTACCAACTGAGCTACTCCCGCACGATGTTGGTACAAACCACTTATTGAAGTCTTAAAATTGGTGGTGAGGGAAGGATTCGAACCTTCGAAACTTTCGTAGCGGAGTTACAGTCCGCCCCCTTTGACCGCTCGGGAACCTCACCATTTTTTACACTTACATCAGTGCTGTTCTTTACTCTACACTAGAAACTCTCTAAGATGGTGCCGGCACACGGATTCGAACTGTGGACCTACTGATTACAAGTCAGTTGCTCTACCAACTGAGCTATGCCGGCGTTTCTTAGTGTTTCGTACGTTTCGTATCGGAACGGTGTGCAGTTTAGCAAAACTCAGAAACCATGCAAGTGTTTTTTTCAAAAAAAACGTCAAAAACTCATAAAATCAAACCATTTGATGATAATTCAACCGCTTTGATCACTGCGCGAGCTTTTATTTGGGTTTCATTCCACTCAGATTCAGGATTTGAGTCGGCAACCAGCCCTGCTCCGGCCTGAACATAGACCTTATTTTCACGAATGACACAGGTACGAATCGCAATCGACATGTCCATTTCGCCGTGCCAGCCTAAATAACCAACAGCACCACCGAAAATTCCACGTTTTACCGGCTCAACTTCGTCAATAATTTCCATGGCACGGATTTTTGGTGCACCCGAAAGCGTGCCTGCCGGGAAAGTTGCTTTAAAAACATCCAATGCATCAACATCATCACGTACTTCACCTTGTACATTCGAGACAATGTGCATGACATGCGAATAACGTTCGATCACCATTTGATCAGTCACTTGCACTTTACCGATTTTTGACACCCGACCAACATCATTTCGGCCCAGATCAATCAGCATTAAATGCTCGGCAATCTCTTTTTCATCAGAAAGCAGATCTTTTTCTAATGCTAAATCCTCTTCTTTGGTCTTGCCACGTGGGCGAGTCCCTGCCAAGGGACGCACAGTAGCAATCCCATTTTCCAGACGAGATAAAATCTCAGGTGAAGAACCGACAATATGGAATGGTGTCTTGTTTTCTAAGGTCTGCCCTTGTACCAAGAACAGATATGGAGATGGGTTAAGGTGGCGTAACGCACGATAGACTTGTAAAGGCTCACCATCAAAATCAGAGACCATACGATGCCCTGGCACCACCTGCATCACATCACCAGCACGGATGTACTCTTTCACTTTTTCAATAGAAGCAAGGAAGTTGTCATGCCCGGTTAATGACTCAAAATGCGGTGGAGTATGTTTTTCTGCTTTCAGGCTGATTGGTGTTGCCAAAATATTTTCTAATTCATTTAATTTTTCATGTGCTTTTTCATATGCATTAACATCATTCGTATCGGCATGCACAATCAGGAACAAGGTATCTTTTAAGTTATCAAATACGATCACTGTTTTAGACAGCATCATCCAGATATCTGGCAAGCCTACTGGATCGGCCTCAGGGACGTTATTCAGCTTTGGCTCGATATAACGTACCGAGTCATAGCCAAAGTAACCGACCAGACCACCAGTAAAACTTGGTAAAGCAGGTAAGTCTGCTTGAGTCGGCACTTTAAACTGCGCCTGAAAGTCGCGAATGTATTGGAAGGGGTCTGAACAGTGCTGCTTTGCAATCGAGCCATCGGCATGTTGTACCGTCAGTTCACCTGCGTTACAGGAGAACACGGTAGATTCACCCAAACCAATGATTGAATAACGCGCCCAGTTCTCGCCCCCCTCCACAGATTCAAACAGATAAGCCTGTTGATGCTGTTTAAGGCGAGCAAAAATAGAAAGGGGTGTATCAGTATCGGCCAGGCGCTGACGGTAAACGGGAATCAGGTTATAGCCTTGCGCAGCAAGTTGCTGGAATTGTGCTTGAGTGGTCATTCGGTTTTTCTCTTTAAATTAGGGTTACTCAGTGTGTAAATAGAATTGGACTGAGCGACGCCATCGAAAAACCTTAGAACTATTCATTTTAATTCCCTAATACCCTAATTAAGCCAGCAGTTCACGTAGATCATCCACAATCTCCTGAGGATGGCTGTCTGCTATATTCTCACCATGATTATAGCCATAGCTGACTACAATACAATCTATACCGGCACGGCGTGCAGCTTCGACATCGTTCACCGAGTCACCAATCATCAGCACCTGCTCTTTGCTGATAGCATAATGCTCGACACAATGCAGCAATTGACGCGGATCCGGCTTACGCTCGGTAAAACGGTCACCACCAATAGTGTCATCAAAATACTTCGCCATATCCAAAATATCTAAAATACTGCGTGCAGGCTGTTCGGGCTTATTGGTCACACAAATGAGCTTTTTACCTTGTGCTTTACCCCATTGTAGAAATTCAATAATGCCCGGAAATGGTACGGTATCGACACATGGATCAGCATTGTAAACCTCCAGGAAAGTATTTAGTAATTCCTGATGCTGTGCTGGATCCAAACTTCCAGTCAGGTGCAGTAGTACGCTTTCACAAAACTTCGAAGTACCCTTTCCAATCCAGACTCGTACCTGTTCTTCAGTCACAAAAGGCAATTGCAGCACATTTAAGCTCATATTCATGGCACGATACAGGTCAGAAGCAGAATCCACCAAGGTGCCATCTAGATCAAATAAAATCAGCTCACGTTTATCCAGTTGTGCTACAGACATTTCCACCCTCTTTATCTTTATTCATCACGCAGCCACAAAAAAGGCATGCGATTGCATGCCTTGATTGTAACCAATACTTGGCTTATTTAAAGAATAGCCAGGCCATAATTGCTAAAATCATAATAACAATTAAAGAAATCAAACCGACTGAAGCATTTTTTTGCTGTTCCTTCGCTTCTTCTACACGAGAAACCGGTTGCTCAACAGGAATTGGTGTCGGTTCAGATTTAACCGCAGATAAATCTATACCTTCAGGAATTGGCGCCGGTTTTGGAATACCGACATTAGTTGGCATACCATCACGAGTCAACTGGACTTCAGCATCACGTTCTTTTAGCTCTGGTATACCCTGATCATTCATCTGATGGGCAGCAGTCTTCTCAGCAGCCTCTTCAATAATACGTTCAGCTGTTTGTTCTAGTTCAGGTTCGACGATGACTTCTTGTGCTGGCTCAAGCACAGAGAATTTTAGGCTGGCAAACTGTACAATATCACCCTGTTTCAGCAATGCTTCTGAATCAATGCGCATATCATTGACAAAAGTACCATTTGAAGAACCCAGGTCTTGTACCCACAGTGCATTTTCCTTCAGCAAGAAGGCAGCATGCTTACGCGAGATTTCTGCAGCCTGCAACACAATATCTGCTGCCTGATGACGACCCACCAGCATGTCACGGTCAATGCTAATTTCCTGTCCCGTCAGATCGCCGGTAATGGCTTGAATTTTCCAAGTCATAACATCCACTTCTCTTTTATTCTGTTACGTTGATCATAACATGCTGTTTGCAACTACCGCACCTCTAGCTTTTCGGACGCAACGTCGTGGTTGTCACTGTATTTCGGGTTTTTTCTACATTTTGTACTGGTTGCACAGATTGCTGTTGCACTACAGGTTCAATTGCAACTGGCGTGGTGACTACTGCCGTCGGCTGTGAGGCTACAGGTGCAGTTGGTACAGTTTGGTAATTCGACCCTACGGGTGTTTTAGAAACAGGGAGACGTTGTTGATATACGTCATCCAGGTTTTCTGGCAGTTTGGCAAAATTACCATCCGAATCTAGCGCCAATTGCAAGCTATACAGCTGGCTGTAACGCTGCTGGGAAATCTTACGCACTTCATTTTTATCCCCCACAATCGTTGGGTGAATAAAAATCAGCAGGTTACGCTTCTGATTGGATTTACCTTCCGAGCGGAATAAACGCCCTAAACCAGGGATTGCACCCAAACCCGGTACCGCCTGACGACCGTAGCTGGTGTTATCTGAAATCAGACCACCGAGCACAATGGTTTGACCATGTTCAGCCAGAATTGAAGTTTTAATGGCACGTTTACTAGTGACCAGATCTGATGCCTGCCCCTTATCACGTGCAACTGCAGAAACCTCCTGCTCGACTTCCAGACGTACGGTTCCATTTTCACCAATATGCGGAATGACTTTTAATGTCACACCCACATCTTTACGCTCAATGGTGGTATAGGGATTGGCAACACCTGCCGCACCCGTAGAAACTGAACCTGTTACAAATGGAACGTTTTCACCCACTACGATATAGGCTTCTTCATTGTCCATGGTCACAATCGATGGCGTAGACAATAGATTCGACTTCGTGGTTTCTTTGAGTGCCTGAATCAGTGCACCATAGAGCTTTCGGGAACCATCACTGCCTTCACGATAATCACCTATCACGAGTGAGGTCCCTGTACCAATTGCACTGCCTGCCCCTGCCGCACCACCGGTCAGATAGCCGGCAGCAATATTTTTCAGGCTGGCACCAAAGTTATCAAAGTTAATCAGACCAATACCGCTACTCAGATCACCAAGTGCCCATTGCACACCCAGCTGGTCAGCATCCGTACCTTCCACTTCCATAATCGCAGCTTCAATTAACACCTGCTGACGACGCGTATCCAACTGATTAATCGCCGACTCGATTTCGCGCATCAGTTGTGGATCAGCCTTCACTACCAATGAATTCTGAGTTGCATCAGCAATAATACTGACACCATTGGCATTAAAACTGGTAATTCCTTGCTGGTTATTTCCTAATCCTGAATTTAGCTGAATCCCGGAAGTGGAAGCTTCCTGAGACATATTGGATGCAGAGCTGTTATTGCCCAATGTATTCAGCGAAGTTCCTGCGGAGCTGTTCTCTGAAGAAGAGCTCGAACGCCCCTGAACCTGCCCAGAAACCAGTCCTTGTAAAATTTCAGCCAGGTTTTTGGCACTGGCATATTTCAGACGAAAGACTTTAAGACCACCTAAACGATCCGCTGCAGGCACATCCAGCGTTTCAATAATCTGGCGAATACGCTTACGGGTTGCGGTATCGCCTTTGATGATAATCCGGTTGGTCCGCTGATCTGCCATAACTCGTACACGTGCGCCTTTTAAATCCTTGGCAGCACCTGTAGCTGTCATGGACTCAATCAGGCCAATCATTTCCTCAGCCTGACTCGACTGTAAGGTAATGGCTTCCAGATCATTCTGACCGGTACCATCCAGGTTACGCACAATCGTTTCCAGCTGGTAAATATTGCTAGCGCGATCGGAAACGATTAAGGCATTGGTTCCTGGCACAGCCGCTAAATGGGCGAACTGCGGCATTAGTGGGCGTAGTGCTGGAATCAGGTCATTCGGATTGGTATTTTCCAGCCAGATTACTCGGGTCACAATCTGGTCACCAGTCGCACGGTTACGGGCATCATACGGAATACCGGAGTTCTTGACGTTATTGTCTGGCACCAGTTTGATGGTATTCCCGGACGGGATCGCCACGACACCATTAACATTCAAGACGCCAAGAAACAGATCATAGACTTCAGCCCGGTTTAATGCCCGGTTTGAAATGACTGTGACATTGCCGCGCACCCTTGGATCAACGGCAAAATTTTTCCCCGTAATATCGGCTACTTCATTAATAAAAGCAGCCAGGTCTGCATCACGCAGATTGATTTTCCAGGTCTGCGCATAAGTTGCGGTACTGACCATAGCCACCAGAGGTGCGGCAACACAAAGCGCCCATGCTGATCGATTATTATTAAATAAAGCCATAAACCTAAATGCTTCCCAACCCTATATGTGATGACACATCACTTTAAATCCTGTTGAATGGTCATCACCTGATCACCACGTTTAATTTCAAGTTTTACCTGGCCCTGCTGTCGTGCCTGTTCCAGCAACTGTACTTCAGATTGTCCTGCAGTGACGGTTTGACCATTTAGAGAGACAATCCGGTCGCCCGGTCTGAGACCGAGACGGTTACGCAGCACTGCCGGAGTTCGCGAAGTGACTTCATAACCCCCTTCACCTGCAGAAACTCCCATATTTTCCAGGTACTGTTCACGGTTTTCATTCATCTGCTGAATCGCGCGACTAATCTCATTCTGTGGTGAAGCAGGCTCATTTGTTGGCTGATTCGCCGTCCCACCCCAATTCGAGGATGACAATGAACGCCCACTCTTCTGCTCATTACTCTGCCAAGGCTGATTTAAGCCATTTTCCAGGCCCTTAAAGAAAACTTCCTTACTCGCACCATTTTGCTGACGAATGATCACCCGATCCCAGTACACTTCAGCCAGTTCATAGCCACTACTACCCAAGCTCTCGCCAACACGATAGCGATCGACCTGATCATTCAGCTTCAATACTGCTGAAGACAAATAGCTTGGACTGGCAACCATCACCCCTTGTAACAGAATATTGGAGACTTCCGCACTTGCCGCACTTTGTCCAGTTTCCTGAAATAAGGCGAAAGAGCTGATATTCGGAATCCGTGACTGCTGTGAGCCCAGCTCTACACGTTCTACCTGTAGGGCTTGAGGCGGTGCAACGACCAGCCAGAATAGGGCTGCCAGTTTCCAGCACAGATACAGAATCAGTAAAACTAAAAGTGCGGGTGCCGCTTTATTAAACGCCTGTAGATCCAGCTGTTTAAATTTATCTATATTGATGGCCATCAGTTTAGGCCTCCCATCAGCGGCTGACGGGTGCTGATGACATAAGTGTCCAGTCCAGCTTTACCTTCATAGGAAGGAACATTCAGTAACATACGCTGTGTCAGTTGCACATTCAGCATCAGATCGGGATCAAGTTCAATATTCAGCATTTTCTGATCACGACTATCGCGAACATCCAGCAATAATTTACCTGACTCATCTGCCAGCTTCCCGGCAAGAACAGGAACACTCATCCGCTCTTGACGCTGTGCAAAGGTATAGATCAATTCTCCCCCGGTCCAATTCAACTGACCACTCACATCACTAAAGCCATTTTGTTTCTTATATTTAAAATCGAGCTGCTTAAATTGAATTGCATTGGTTGGCCATTGCCAATCTGCCAGATTTTTCAAGGTTTCTGGTGCGACCTGTCCTTCCAGATTCCTGGCGACTAGCGTTTTGGTCAGACCGTAAGCCATTACACCGGCAAGTTTAGTATTGCCGCTATGTACTTCCACATTTGCCCCGAGACGCAATAATAGCAAATCCAATGGACGGACCTGCCAGTTAAGGCTGCCACGCAATTGACCTTTTTTCCAGTCAGCACTCCCCTGCCAGATATTGCCACTGACGTTATGCAGCACCTGATTATTTTTATAAAATTTTGAAATCAGCCAGGCAGCCGGCACCTGCAAAACCACAAAAATAAAAAAGGCGACTATGGCAAGAATTAACCATTTGAAAGTTTTCGGTTTACTGCTCATCCCACCCCAACCAATCCATCAATTTCAGTTCCTGGTTATGATTCTTTTCTTAATATAAGTACATTATGCATACTTTTTTCACCACGCCAATTGATGGGCATAAAAAAACCAAGCAATGATGCTTGGTTAAAGATATATAGATCATTTCCATGACTGACCTATGACAACATTCACAGTCAAATCTTTAGATCAGAAAATCTTCCAGCTTGGCACCTTGTTCCAGTTCTGCAACCAGCCAGCGTGGCTGTTTACCACGACCTGTCCAGGTTTCTTCCGGATTTGCTTTACTGCGGTAACGTGGTTCTACAGTCTTGCGAGATGATTTCTTGCGCTTAGAGGCACCGAACTCGAGCAACTGTTCAATGCTCATACCTACTTTTTCTGCAATGCTTAATACCTGATTATAAGCATCTTCGATTTCCTGGTCTTTTTTAGACGCAATTAATGCTTCAGCTTCAGCTTGTAAACGCTTTAACTCTTCAACTGATAAATTCGTAATGTCTGGCATCACTCTCTCCATAAAAATAATATTATTCGTTTTATAAATAACTTTTTCATAATATTTAGATTAAATAAAATATTCAATAAAAAAATTTGAACGGATAACAACAAATAATAAAATTAATTACAAAATTAAATAATTTTCTCGTATTTTAAACTGTATGTTCAACCGTATTTTCTAAATTTCTTATTATTTCCTGTACATCTTCAGGAATTGGCATTTTTTGCATGCTATTTTTATTTATGCAAACCAGAACCGCTTCAGAAATTGCCACCACACTTTGCTGCTGCTCACTCCATAATAAATAACTCATACGAAATGAGGTAGTACCTATATCTTCAATACGTGCACCGATTTTAAGTTGATCTGGATAAACCACCGGCTTTAAATAACGACATTGATTCGTAGCCACAACAGTTAATAATGGACCAACCAGTATATTTAATCGATCCAGATAAGCCAGTCGGGCACTTTCAATATAACGATAATACACCGCATTATTAACATGACCAAAGGCATCCATATCACCCCAAGCCACGCGTTGCTCAAAAATCACTGGATACTGCGCAAGTGATTCCATATATTATCCCCTATATTCTTGTATCAATAAAATTGGCATTTGATTCAAACACCTGATTCAGTTGTTGTTGTAACTCATCCTGCCCCTGCAAGGCAGATTTAATGCGCAGATAACTCATACGCACATCATCTGGATAGAGTGCAAGCAGTTGCTGGGCTTCCTCTACTCGACCCGCAGCTTGCAGTACATGCCATTTGGCAAATGTTAAGACCGGCACTGCTGTATATTTTTCTTCCCATAATGAAATTTGCTGGTTAATAACTTCATAATCAGGATTTTGTCGAAGTAATTGTTGCTGGAACCATAAATAAAATACGTCCTGATTAAATTGCTGTTCCAGTAAATGTACTGCTAGCGCTTCATGCTCGGCACTCATTTCAGGCATTTTAAATAACAATTTCAACCACAATAGTTTGACCGTATAGTCACGTTTAAATATTTCTTCGCTTAAGTCAACATAACGCTGTTGCAAGTATTTTAAATCTTCCTGATCGGCTTGTTCAAAAGCCAGTAATAATTGTTCTAGCCAAAGTGTTTTAGTATTTTGCTCTAAATGACCATATTGGGTTGATCTTAAATACAACCAGGGAAATTTTAAGGCAAATTGTCCCCATAATTTGGTTAATCGCTGCTCATAAGCTGATTTAACTTTAAACAGCCACGGGGATAATTCATGCTGATTTAAGAATTCAAGATGGGTTAATGCCTGCTGACCATCCTGTTGCGATAAGTACACTTCAATACGCTGTAATTCAGCCAGTTCAAATGCCATCGGATTAGACTGATTTAAAGATTTCAAAGCCTCATCAAAATCCTGCTGCCCCCAAGACAAACGTGCATGAATAATATCTTTTAATAATCCAGACTGGGCAAAAGACTGCTGAATGAAATCACGTTGATCCTGTGAGGCATTGAGCAGCCACACCACTGCCAGTTGTTCATAAGGATGTAAATGATGAAAACTGAAAACGCGCTGTTTTTTGCGCTGCTCGCGATTCAGATAACGCGTAACCGCATACCACAGCATATGCATGACAAAGCTGATCGTAACCAGTAGCGCTGCCAGTATCCATAGACTGGTCTGTACCTGCCAGTTACGCCAGTACAGATAGACATACCCTGGTCCGTGACCGTAACTGAGTAGACTTAAAGCCGCAATACCGAGCAGACTGACAAATAAATAGGCAAGCAGAATCTGTTTCATAAGCGATCAGCTCATTAAGGTACGGGCATTCAGAGGAGGAACCGGTGTCAGCGGTATGGTGCGGATCTGTTCCAGCTGTTTAACCCATTGCTGGCTTTTTGCATCCGGTAATTGTTTGAGGACTTCAGCCACGGCACCAAGCGATTGCTGGAAAGGAATTTGCTGACTTTGCTGTAGCGCGTTTTGTGCCATCAATAAACGTAATTGCGCCTCTTTCAACACTAGTCCTCGCTGCATTAACACCGTACTTGGCTGCTGCACAGCTTCAATTTGAATCAGATTGCGCCAGAAGGAACCAGACTCTGCCGGTGTGGCACTGTGCTGGGCTTTTAACTCCCTGGCAATTTCAGCATCCATTTGATTAAGTAAATCCCGGATTTTATTCTGCTGTACCAGACGACTATTGATGAACTGTTGCAACATTACCTGATCTTTACTGAGTACACGCTCCAAACCGTCTAATAAAGCCGGTGCAAGCGTATAATTCGGCAAATCCAGTTGCAGCTGACTGAGTTTTTCCAATGCTGTGCTGTATTGCTGCTGCTGCAAAGCGAACTCAATCAGGCTGAGTTGCTGACGAACCAGTTCGGCATCATGCGATTCAGGTGCAGTAGCTATCTGTGAGTTGAATACAGCTGGTGCATCCTGGCGCTGTTCAGTTACCTGGCGTTTAAGTGCAACCACCTTGTCATTCAAACTGGCATTTTGCTGCTGCAATAGAGTAAAGCTGGAGCTGAGTTCTGTATGGGCCTGGCGCAAACTGAACAGGTCATAACTGATTTTGACCATCCAGGCGAATGCCACAATGAACAGCACGATTAAAATTTTCTTCATGAGTTCCCCAGTACTCGCTTCATCTCCCGTACGATCACATCGCTGCTCAGGTTCTCGAGTTGTATATACTCAAATGCTGCAGCATGATGTTGACGGTATTCCCCTAAAATAGCGGCCAAACGTGGGCCTAAAACCAAATAAATTCCCTTGCTGATCAAGGAGATTTCCTGCTGCATTAGCTGCACCCAGTTTAACCAGCTGGCTTCACTACTCATCAGAACCACATAATGACGATTGTCCTGCAATCGAGGCAAGAGCGCAGCTATAGCCTGCTGTGACTGAACCGGACACTGACGTTGATACAGTACAAAATTTAGTACTTCAACGCCCTGTTGACGCAAATGGTCCATCATAAATAATCGACCGCCCTCACCTCGCCAAAAGGCTACAACAGTATCTTTTTCAAGACTCTCCAAAATCGGTAATTGTAGCATTCCTTCAGAGGTTTCAACCTCAGGCACATGACTTTGAATGCCATATTGTAGCAATGCCTGTTCAGTGCTGCGCCCTACAGCAATCCACTGTATATAGGCCAATGTAGCCAGTTCAATGCCTGCCTGCGCCAGATATTGCATGCCAATCTGCACCGCAGTCGGACTCACCACCACAATGACTTGAGCACGATTCAACTGCTGATACAAGCTATCCAATTCTGCTGAATAAGGCTGTGCAACCAGTTCCAGCAAAGGTAGCTCTACCACAGGAATTTGTGCTGCCTGTAACTGCTGTGTGAGTCGGACAGCACGATCCTGAGGGCGAGTATTGATAAACAGCATGAATCTTATGAATATAGTGCTTTAAGCAAATCACCCGCACCTTGGGCCAGTAAATTCTGTGCCAGAATCACACCGAGGTGCTCTGCCTGATTTACATCACCCTGTAATTCTGCTTTTAATAAGGTGGCACCATCCACGCTACCCACACGGCCTTCAATAGCAATTTTACCATCCTGTAAAGTTGCATAACCTGCAATCGGCACCTGACAACCGCCTTCCAGATAGGCATTAAATGCGCGTTCAGCACGAACACAGGCATCAGTTTCAGCATGTAACAGTGGCAGGATCAGGTCAAGTACAGCCTGATCACGATCACGACATTCAAGACCAAGCGCACCCTGTCCCACAGCTGGTAAACTGACCGCAGGCTTAAGCGTATGACGAATACGATCTGCCAATCCCAGACGTTTTAAACCGGCACTGGCAAGAATAATAGCATCGTAATTGCCTGCATCGAGTTTCGACAGCCGTGTGCCGACATTACCTCGCAGATCAATGATCTCAAGGTCCGGACGTGCCTTTAAAATCTGGCTCTTACGACGCAGACTGGATGTGCCTACTTTAGCGCCCTGTGGCAGCTCGTCAAAGCTGGTATAGCTATTAGAGACAAAAGCATCCAATGGATCTTCACGTTCGCAGATCACCGCAAGACTTAAACCTTCAGGCAGTGCCATGGGTACATCTTTCATGGAATGCACGGCCAAGTCTGCACGACCATCCAGTAATGCAGCCTCAAGTTCTTTAACAAACAGGCCCTTGCCACCAATTTTTGCCAATGGGGTATCAAGAATTTTATCACCCTGTGTCACAAACGTGACCAACTCGACCTGAAGGTCGGCATGCAGTTCCTGCAGACGTGCACGGATATGCTCCGCTTGCCATAGTGCAAGAGGACTTTGTCGAGTTGCAATTTTTAGGGTCTTCATAAATTTCAAATACAGTGAATGAGAACAATAGTCTAAACTTAACCTGATCACTTTAAAATGCAAGTGAATTTATGCAAGTTTCAACTGCAACCCGATCCCATACGCTTCAGAGCTTATGAATGCGTTCACGTAAAAATGGTAAATGGCGCCGACTTACTGCAAGTCTTTCATCCAGCTCACGGCAACGCACCTGATACTGCCCCGAACTGACCACTTCCAGCCCATCCAGATAGTTTACAGACACCAGCGCATTGCGGTGAATCCTGATAAAATTCTGGCCAAATTCCTGTTCCAAGTCCTTTAATGTTTCATCGATCAGGACACTGCCATTTTTATGCCGTACCGTGACATATTTCTGATCAGCCAGGAAATAGTAAATATTTTCCACAGGGACAAGCTCCACCCCGCGATAAGTCTTTGCCGCAATCTGATGGCGGCTGATATTGAGTTCTTCCATATTTTCTTTTTGTTTTAGTTGGCTCATCTGAGCTTGGGTAAGTTTGGTTAAATGCTCGAATACCTGTGCTAACTCCTGTTGCATCACTGGTTTGAGCAAGTAGCCTTCTGCATTCGACTTGAATGCATCAAGCGCATGGTGGTCATAGGCCGTACAAAAAACAATTGCCGGCATTGGGTCAAGCTGGTGCAGATGTTGTGCGCAACGCAGACCGTCCATTTCGGGCATTTGAATATCTAATAGAATGACATCGGGCTCGTGCTGATGGGCCAGATCAAGGGCTTGCTGACCATGGGTTGCGGTTGCAACCACAGTATGGCCGAGCTGGCTGACCAGGCGTGCCAAACGCTCTATAGCAAGAGGCTCATCATCACAGATCAGGATGTCCATTTATCCTCCTTCAGTTAACGGCATGTCATTGTTGTTAAGTTAACTGCATTTTATTGTTATTTATACTGATATTGCACAACCGTCGTAAAAATTCCCTTACCGGCATAGGTTCTAAAGGTTACTCTCGGGCCATAATAGGCCTTCAAACGCTGTCGAACATTTTCAATTGCAATACCATTTCCCCGCTTTAATGCTGCATGATCCTGTGAATATGGGTTTGTTATAATAATATTAATTTGATTTTGCAGGATTTCAATCAATACGCTTATCGTACTCTTTGTTAGAATTTTTTCAACTCCATGGAAAATACTATTTTCTAATAGGGGTTGTAAAGTCAGTAATGGAATTTGGACTTGTGAGTATAAGTCTTTGTTTTCTAATTTCCATTCAACCTGCAAACGATCACCAAGCCGGATTTGCTCAATCTCCAGATAACGTTTGCACAAATCGATTTCTTCTTGCAAGCTGACCAGCTTTAATTCCTGAAAGCTGGCACGAAACAGTCGGGACAGATTAAGCAGCATATGTTCCGCTTTATCGGGATCAATACTGATCAGGCTGATAGCACTATTTAAACTATTAAATAAAAAATGTGGTTGAATCCGGGCCTGCATGGCCTGAATCCGTGAATTTAACTCGCTATGGCGTTGACGTGTCCATTGCTCCCTTAAGTAAAGATAACGAAAACAGAAAGTTCCGAGCAAAATTCCAAAACTCAGGTGCATTCCGACCTGCTTAAAAGCAATTTCAGATGTAAGATCATGCAGATGAAAATTTATCCCAAAATGTATCAGAATGTTTAAACTAACTGTCGTTACCAGCACGATAGCCTGTAAGAACAAGAATCCGGTAATCAATGCAGATTTGATCCCCATACGATCAAAATACTGGTGAAACAGTTCTACACAAGCCGCAAATGATAGCAACACCCAGTTAATATAGAGGATGTATTGCAGCAAGTGCATAAAATTGAGCGCTTGCCAAGACTGGGCTTCTGCCAGACTCAGTACCAAAGCCAAAACATTACCGCCAACAAACAGTTCCAGCAGATAACGCCAATTGCCAATCTGGCCAAAAAAATAAGAAGATTGTTGCTGCCCCATCGGATCTGTAACAGATTGAGCAGATGAGACTTCGGCAACAGCCGTTGAATTTGCTATACTCTTTTTCGTTCTACTGCTTTTAATCTTATTGAGCCGACATGACCACATCTTCTAATTCCTCAAATCCATCACAAGCCCAGACTTCGGGTATGTGGGGCGGTCGTTTCTCTGAAGCGACTGATGCTTTTGTTGCTGAATTTACAGCATCTGTACAATTTGACCAACGTTTTTATAAACAAGATATTGCGGGTTCAATTGCGCATGCAACCATGCTTGCAAAAGTGGGCGTGCTGACTGAACAAGAACGTGATGACATCATTGAAGGCCTGACTGCGATTAAGGCAGATATTGAAGCAGGTAATTTCGAGTGGCGCATTGACCTTGAAGATGTGCACATGAACATTGAGTCACGTCTGACTCAGCGTATCGGTATTACAGGTAAAAAATTACATACTGGCCGTAGCCGTAATGACCAGGTGGCAACCGACATCCGCCTTTATGTCCGTGATGAAATTGATGCCATCCTAAAATTATTAGAGAAATTACAAAAAGGCATTTTGAGCTTGGCAGCGAAAAATACCAATACCATCATGCCTGGTTTTACTCACCTGCAAACGGCACAGCCTGTGACTTTTGGTCACCACTTGATGGCTTGGTTTGAAATGCTGGTACGTGACTCTGAACGTCTGATTGACTGCCGTAAACGCGTTAACCGTATGCCATTGGGTTCTGCTGCTTTAGCAGGCACAACTTATCCAATCGACCGTGCTTATACAGCTGAACTGCTAGGTTTTGAAGCAGTAGCTGAAAACTCATTAGATGCTGTTTCTGATCGTGACTTCGGCATCGAATTCAATGCAGCAGCATCTTTAATCATGATGCACCTGTCTCGCATGTCTGAAGAAATGATTTTGTGGACTTCTGCACAATTCAAGTTTGTGAATATTCCGGACCGTTTCTGTACTGGTTCATCGATCATGCCACAGAAGAAAAATCCGGATGTCCCTGAGCTGATCCGTGGTAAGACTGGCCGTGTGTATGGCGACTTGATGAGCTTGTTGACTCTAATGAAAGGTCAGCCATTAGCCTACAATAAAGACAATCAGGAAGACAAAGAACCACTATTTGATGCAATCGATACCGTTCGTGGTTCATTGATGGCATTTGCGGATATGATTCCTGCACTGGTTCCAAATATCGAAATCATGCGTGAAGCAGCGCTTCGTGGATTCTCAACGGCTACTGACTTGGCAGATTATCTGGTAAAAAATGGCGTGGCTTTCCGTGATGCCCATGAAATTGTGGGTAAAGCGGTAGCTCTAGGCGTGCAGGAAGGTAAAGACCTGTCTGAACTGACACTTGAGCAACTGCAACAGTTCTCTGATCTGATTCAAGCAGATGTATTTGAAAAAGCATTAACTTTAGAAGCCTCTGTAAATGCGCGTAACCACATTGGTGGTACTGCACCTGTACAAGTCGCAGCAGCAATCGAACGCGCTTATGCACGTCTGGAAAAACTTTACGCTTAATTGCGCTATCTTAAATTCGGAGTATTGATATGTCTCGACAAGTATTTTGCCGTAAGTATCAAAAAGAAATGGAAGGCTTAGACTTTGCACCATTCCCAGGTGCAAAGGGTCAGGAACTGTTTGATACTGTATCTAAACAGGCTTGGCAGGAATGGCTGAAGCATCAAACTACGCTGATCAATGAAAAGCGTTTAAACGTGTTTGAAGCGGATGCGAAAAAGTTCCTTGAAGAACAACGTGAGAAGTTTTTCAATAATGATGAATCATTGGAAAAAGCTGAAGGGCTAAAGCCTGAGTAAAACTTAAAGCGTTGCTTTAAGTTTTACGCAAGACAAACACCAAAGGTGTGCGTAGGCTTTAATTAGAAAAGAGTCTCTTATGAGGCTCTTTTTCTTTGTAAGAGCACTGCTCTGCCACGCCGCAAGACAAGCAGCTATGCTGCGCGTAGGCTTTAATCTAAAAGAATCCCCAACTTGGGGATTCTTTTTTATGCACTGCTCTAAAAATTACTCAAGACAAGCGAAGCGCGTAGTTTCAAATGTCAAGAAGGAGTCTAAGAAGACTCCTTTTTTATGCACTATACCGCCACGCCGCCAGACAAACACCGCAGGTGGGCGTAGGCTTTAATTTTAAAAGAGTCTCTTATGCGGCTCTTTTTCTTTGATAGAGCACTGCTCTGCCACGCCGTAAGACAAGCAGCCATGCTGCGCGTAAGCTTTAATTTAAAAAGAATCTCCATCATTAGACAGACTCTTTATATGACGCTCAACATGATTAAAGACAGGAACCGTCCTCTCAAGTAAAATCCGAAAAAGGTTTCTTAAAGCGTTTTTTTAATTTTTCCACCTACCTTTCTCTTGATTGCAGAAATGTACCGTAAATAAGCAAATTAAATCCCTAGAATTCCCTTCATCTAGTTATCTATTTTCTAATCAATAGATCATATCCTGCCTCTTTTCCTAAACTTCTCAGAACAACAGATTGCATCAGTTTTAAGATCATTTTTTCTCAATGTTATTTATTTTATAGATTAAATTTATTGTAAATATGAAGTTTTACTAATCAATTAAGTTTAAAAATGCTGAATTTACTTATTCGATTTAAAGAATTTAATTATGAGTCTTATTAGATTTAAACCCTTCATTCATTTCAAAATAATAGATTGTAAACGGCAGATACATGCCACTATAGAAATGCAACATTACACTACAAGAATGTACATGAATTAAAAAATGGATTTCCTATAATAGCAATTAAGAGGATGGCAACATCTTTGTATAATAGCGATAAATATCCCCGATTTTATCCCAGTTCTTCCCCCAAAGGCTGGGTATTTTTTTGCCTACAAATTACTATACCCCATAAAAAAGCCCCAGTGACTGGGGCTTGATTCAATATTCGATTAAGGCTGTTTCAGGTAGGGCCAAGCCGCTTTCAGGTAGATAAACATCGACCATAAGGTGAGCACAACTGCAGTATAGAGCAATGCATAAGCCAGCATATCTAGCGGCTGCCAGTTAAGCAGAAATACGGTAATTGCGATCATCTGGAAGGCGGTCTTGTATTTGCCGACTGTAGACACCGCCACACTGGTTCGCGCACCCAGTTCAGCCATCCATTCACGTAAAGCTGATACCGTAATTTCCCGCGAGATAATCACAATTGCAGCAAAGGCCATGGAGATCGAAGGCTGCCATTGCACCAGTACAATCAGTGCAGCTGCAACCATCAGCTTGTCTGCCACCGGATCCAGGAATCGACCAAAAGCCGAAGTCTGATTCAATGTTCTCGCCAGATAGCCATCAAACCAGTCCGTTACCGCCGCAACCACAAAAATTGCAGTCAACAGCATATGACGCGTCATATCCGGATTGCTTTCATCAATCCCCATCGCCGGCGGCCAATAGGCCACCAATAGAAAGACTGGAATCAGGACAATACGTGCCAAGGTCAAGATGTTTGGAATATTCAGGATACGACCTGTAGTCATAGACACCGCCAATTGTTCCCCTCATGTACGATGAAAATGCACACTTTTATTGAGGTTTGATCCATCGTTAATAGGCTTCACTTTATACGAATTGGCCAGCAGTGTCACTAGGCAAACACTGTCACTGTCTGTCTGGCAATCGCAATCAGGCGATTTTCAGCATCCCACAGATAGGCATGTTCTGTCGCGTAGCCATCTGCTGCATGATCAGTAAATACTTTATATTTAAACCAATCATTCAACTGATGTTGTACTGGATGCACATAGGTCACCGTCCAGTTGAGGCTGCTGGCTGGTGCAATCTGCTTAAACATCGGCAATACACCGGGTGGCCAGATATCAAAAATTGCCATCAGGTCAGCAACTTCAAATTTGCGGTTTGCATGTCTTTCCGGATCAAAACGGCACCATCCGCTAAAATCAGGATGATCACTCCCCGTGCATGGCAAATTCACTTCAGCCCAACGAACCTCAAACTGCTGGTAACATTCCGGCATACCTACGTTTGGAGGAATGCTAAACAGGCTTTCTGGAGCTGGATAATCCGGAGCAGATGGCTCCTGATGTACTTGAATAGTCGAGTCACGTGCTACACCAAAACTGGCTAACAAGATACTCTGCACTGCATCATCCTGCCACAGGCGAACTTCAACCGTAGTGACGGATTTACCCTCACGCAGAATTTCTGCAGTTAACCTGACTGGCCGTTGCTGGACCGGCCCCACAAAAGTTACGCTGGTGCTTAAAAGATGTTTCGCCGCGTCATTAATGCTCAGCACCGCTTTTTGCATCATCATCGCCGCAGCCAGACCACCATACAGGGTCCGTCCTTGTAACCATCCTGCTGGAAGATCAACCCATTCCTCAACAGCAATCGCTGCATACACCTGTTCCAGTGTCATTGTGCATCCCTGTGGTTCATTTTAGTTCTGATATCATTCAATAAATTTGAATTGATGTGAATGCTCAATGACTTCTCCGTCACTGAGCACTTTGGCAAATGATTTAATTTGGATTTTTATTCATGCAGTACTTTATAAATAGTACGAGCCATGACTTCACCTAAGCCTGGTACTAACATCAAGTCTTTCTCTGAAGCCTTCAGCACACCTTGAATGCCGCCGAAATGGGTCAGCAGGTCACGACGGCGTTTTGGGCCCAGACCGGGAATCACTTCCAGAACTGAAGAGCCTCGTTTCTTGTCGCGTTTGGCACGGTGTTTGGTGATTGCAAAGCGGTGTGCTTCATCCCGTACCTGTTGAATCAGATGCAGGGCTTTATGATCTTCGGGAAGTTGAATCTTGGTGCCATCAGTAAAATGTAAAGTTTCTAAGCCTGGTTTACGTCCCTCACCTTTGGATACACCCACCATAAAAGCGTCCAGACCAAGACCCTGCATGACTTCCATTGCCATATGCAGCTGTCCCTTACCCCCATCAATCAGTAACAGGTCGGGCAACATGTGCTTTTTATAACGTCGGGTCAACGCCTGACGCATTGCAGCATAGTCATCGCCTTCGGTAATGTCGTTAATCGAGAACTGGCGATAATCCCGCTTACGCGCACCGCCACTATCAAACACCACACAGGATGCGACCGTTTCCTCCCCCATGGTATGTGAGATATCAAAACACTCAATCCGGTCCACAGGATGTCCCACCACCTGCTCCAGCTGATGGAAACGCTCATTCAGTTCAAAGTGATTCGCCAGTTTCGATTTAATCCCTTGCAACACATTCATTTGTGCCAGTTCCAGCCATTCGGCACGGGTTTCGCGGACCTTGGATTTAATCTGGATTTTTTTATCAAAATGCTGGGCCAATGCCTGTTCCAGCTCGTTACGATCAGTCACTTCTACATTGACGATCAGTTCTGCTGGAATTTCATCCGCAACCTGGAAATAGAAGTTGGCAATAAAATCACTCAGCATCTGACTGAGATCATCACCCTGGATATCCGGGAAATAGCTTTTACCCCCCAGCATTTTACCATTACGCACATGCATAATCTGTACGCAGGTCACGCCGGCCTGATGGGCAATCGCCAGAATGTCGGCTTCACCTTTGACCTTGTAGATCGCCTGATTAGCTTGAACATCACGTAACAGAGCCATACGGTCCCGATAAAATACAGCCTTTTCAAATTCTAGCTGTTCGGCAGCAGCTTCCATTTTAGCAATCAGCTGCTGATTCAGCTCCTTGGTATCGCCTTGCAAGAAGCGAATCGAGTTGTTGACATCTTCCTGATAGTCTTCAGGTGAAATCAGTCCAACACAGGGGCCTGAGCAACGCTTGATCTGGTATTGCAGGCAGGGACGCTTACGCTGTGCAAAATAGCTGTTTTCACACTGGCGCACATTAAACAGTTTCTGTAAAACGATCAGGGTATCCTTGGCATTGTAAGCACTTGGATAAGGTCCAAAAAACTTGCCCGGTTGATGCTTGCCCTTGCCTCGACCTGCTGCAATCCGTGGATAAGGTTTATCACTAGATACAAAGATATAGACATAGGATTTATCATCGCGCAGCATGATGTTATATGGCGGACGATGCAGCTTGATCAGATTCTGCTCTAACAGTAACGCTTCGGTTTCAGAACGCACCACCAAAGTCTGAATATCATAAATCCGCGCCACCAATGCTTGGGTTTTCGGATGTTCAAGGGTCTTGACGAAATAACTGGATACGCGGTTTTTCAGGTTTTTTGCCTTGCCCACATACAGCAATTCGCCATCCTTGCCATACATCCGGTATACCCCCGGAAGTGTGGTCATATTCGCCAGGATTTTTTCAATATGGGGACGCGCGTTCTCGTTCACCTGCAACCTATTTTTCATATGCAATATGCAGATAATGTGATGCTTATTGCCTGATTTTCAAGCGCGGTGACAAAATTACCATCAAGCCTGCCCACAAGCGAAGTTTATAAGTATGCAATCCCGGTTAATTTATAGGCTCACCGTTATACTGTGATTGCTAAAAGCTATAAATTTCAACTGATATCTTTGTTATGCTCGACGGGTTCGTTTTTGAGATTCCCCAAGATGACCACGCAGCATTCCGGTTTCCATATCGTCCAGCCTGGCACCTCCACGCATAGTGCTTCGGAACGTGACCGCCTGATTGGTAAGCCACGCTTTCACTTTGAACCCAAGGCGGTCATGGATCTGCTCCGGGAACGGATTATTGGGCAGGATGCTGCGCTGAATGAAATCGAAAAGATGCTACATGTGGTCAAGGCTGATTTTTCCAGCCCGGATCGTCCCCTGTCCGTGACCTTGATGCTTGGCCCAACCGGAGTAGGTAAAACCGAGACTGTGCGCCTGATTGCCGAGGCTATCTATGGACGTCCAGATGCGTTTTGCCGTATCGACATGAATACGCTGGCGCAAGAACATTATGCCGCAGCGCTAACAGGTGCGCCTCCGGGGTATGTCGGCTCAAAAGAAGGTCATAGCCTGTTCAATGAAACTGCGATTGCAGGTAGCCATACCCGTCCGGGTATTATGCTATTTGATGAATTAGAAAAGGCTTCAACCGAAGTCATTCGAGGTTTAATGAACGTGCTTGATACAGGTCGTTTAACCCTCACAGCAGGCACCAAGACCATCGATTTTCGGAATTGTATGATCTTTATGACCAGTAATGTTGGCGCGCAAGCTGCCCAGCAATATCTGGAAAAGCTCAGTTATTTGCCGCAGCAGGTTCAGAATCTGTGCCTGAAAAAAGTACCGACACAGCGCATTATTGAAAAGGTCATGCAGCGTAAATTTGATCCTGAATTTTTGAACAGGATTGATCGTACCCTGCATTATCAGGCTGTACAAAATGATGCTCTGCCACGACTGGTTGAGATTGAGCTGGAAAAACTCAATCAGCGATTACAGCATCAGAAGCGAACTGTGATCCTAACCGATACAGCCAAGGCCTATTTCTATCAAGGGCATGATATTCGCTACGGCGCACGTCATCTGGGTCGCAAGATGCGTACTGAACTAGAACCAGTTTTAGCGGTATATTTTTTAGATCAGCCTGAACAGTCTACGCTGAAGCTAGATTGTATTGAAGGCAATTTGGTGATTCAGACCGAATAGCTTCAACCACAGAATGAGCGCTTAAGATGCCTGCTGATTCTGTACCGCATTAATAAATGCCATCTGGTCTTTGGGTGAGATCAGCACAAATTTATTGGTTCCATCTTCACGATAATCCACGCGTAAACGCTTCAGGGACAAAGCGGGCGCAACAGATGAATAGTCAGTTGGAGTGACCGCCTGAATAGCAGCTACGGGAATCTGCCAGCTAAACCACATACTTTTGACGATCAATTGATCTGCAGTAAGCTCATATCGGGTATTCAGCACAGGCCACCAGATCATTACAATGGTCAGTATATAAACTGCGGTATGCAATGGATATTGCTGCATGGTGCCTTTGGCTGACATCACCAGCAGTAACTGCACCAATAGTCCGGTCATACACACCAGAAAGGCCACCAGCCACCAGTCTTTTTTGGAACGAAATACCTGCATGTGTGCTCCCCCATTCTTAAAGCTATTGTAAATCTAAAAATAGGATCTACCAGCAAAATTACTTAACTCATCAGATATTTTAAAAGTGATACAGCATGCAGTAGCAATCATGAATTGCCGTATTGATTACTGTTATTTCCCTTTCATTTTGTATTGTTTCTTGACCGCATACATCTTGTCATCGGCACAGCGGATCAGGCTGGCGCTATCCAGATAGCCGCTATTGGCATCGGCCTGATGAATCCCGACACTAAGACTGACCGGCATAGTCAGTTGGCTCAAGGTCTGCTCTACGCGTGGAATAAAGCTTTGCAAGGCATCTGCCTCGGTACAGTTCGGCAATACCACTAGAAACTCATCACCGCCATAGCGGAAACAGTAGTCTTCATCCCGGGCAATCTGCTTTAAGGTACTCGCTACTGCCTGAATCACCTGATCACCATAGACATGGCCATATTGGTCGTTTAACAGTTTAAAGTCGTTGATATCAATGAATACCACGGTCACAGGCGCATGCTGTTGCCGTGCACGATAAAGTAACTCATTCAACATCGAAGTCAGGCTACGCACATTATAAAGCCCTGTCAGTGGATCCAGCCGGGACAGGGTTTCCATTTCTTGTGCATGCGCACCAAGTGCCATGGCATATTCCTGCAGTTTGTGATGGGAGCTATTCACTTCTTTGACCAGGCTCCAGATATAGGTTTCAACCACCAAGGTAATATCAAAGGTATACAGTTTTTCCAGGGTGTCCTGCACCTGCCGTGCCAAGGCTGCATCCACTACATACTGTTCCACCAGTTTAAAAATGCCTAATTTAATCTGATGCAAGGCAGCCAGATACAGACGCGGCTCTACCCCAATACGTTTATGCACCAATCCGATACGCAAGCGGTTATTGACATAAACACTGTCATAGCAGCCAGAAAACAGATCCAGAATATATTGATGCTGGGCGACCTTGAGGCGTTTAAGCGTATCGACATCACCAATCAGATTATTAATTTCAGGTACAGAGGTTTGATAGTCATAAAATTCGGCCACAGTGTCCTGCAAGCCTGGCTCTATCAGTTCACGCACGGTCGCCAGTACTGCCAGGGCTTCTTCGGTCAGTCCAAGTAATTGTTTGCGTCGCTGGATGTCGGGCAATGAAATCTGCATCTGCTGCATCAGCGTCTGATCTGTCAATTTCATGCAGTGATCTTCTTATTATTGTTCTAGGTTTTTACTTATTTTCACCCATTCTAAGCCGGGCCGATTCACAATCCCAGCCAGCTTATCGGCAAACTACCACCTCACAACCAAACTGCAACAAAGCTGGACTTGGAGCGCGATTTTGATCAGACTGCAAAACAGCAACAAAGAAATTCTCTGCCCTAAATTGACTTTTTTGACAGTAAAACGATTTTTTCAAAGACTTGAAAAGCCTCGCTATCACCCAATATAAATGGAGTTCTCATTAAAAAATTGTGAGCTGAAACAAAATCTTCAGTTCATTGCGCTTGATAAGAGCCATACTAGAACGGATAACAGCCAAAACAGTTCGGGCAAAAATAGATGACCCTTGCGTCACGGCTTGATACAACTTGTTATGTTCTTTTTGGATATAGTTATCGTAAGATTGGCGAAGCATAAATATGCGCAGGAATCGCGCATAGGCTCTTCACAACATCAACTTAGAAGTCCTCCAAAATAAAGGAGATCAGGCATGATCCACGCTGGCAATGCCATTACCGTCCAAATGCTTTCGGACGGAATTGCAGAATTCCGCTTTGACTTACAAGGTGAGTCGGTCAACAAATTTAACCGTGCAACAATTGAAGATTTTAAAGCTGCAATTGACGCGGTAAAAGCAAACGCTGACATTAAAGGTTTAATCGTCACTTCAGCGAAGTCAACCTTCATCGTAGGTGCAGACATTACTGAGTTCGGTGCGAACTTCGCGCAAGGCGAACAGGCAATTGTAGAATGGGCCCTGCCTGTTCATGACATCTTCAACTCTTTTGAAGATTTAGACATTCCTAAAGTTGCTGCAATCAATGGTCAAGCATTGGGTGGCGGTTTTGAAATGTGTCTGGTGTGTGACTACCGTGTCATGTCAGAAGCAGCTGCTGTTGGCTTGCCTGAAATCAAACTGGGGATCTTCCCGGGCTTCGGTGGTACGGTACGTTTAAGCCGTGTGATCGGTATCGACAATGCGGTTGAATGGATGGCAATGGCCAATCCAAAGAAACCTGCTGCTGCACTGAAAGACGGTGCTGTGGATGCTGTGGTTGCTGCGGACAAACTGCAAGACGCTGCGATTGATCTGGTTAAACAAGCGATTGCAGGTCGTCTAGACTGGAAAGCAAAACGCCAGGAAAAACTAGATCCTGTTAAGTTGAACATGCTTGAGCAAATGATGGCGTTCAATACAGCGAAAGGTGCGGTTTTAGCGAAAGCAAACCCTGCTCAGTACCCGGCGCCAAAATTGATGCTTGATTCACTACAGGCAGGTGCAAGCCTTCCACGTAATGAAGCATTAAAAGCAGAAGCACAAGGCTTTGCCAAAGCTGCGGTAACACCGCAAGCAGGTGCGTTGATTGGTCTATTCATCAACGACCAGGTCGTGAAGAAAACTTCCAAGAAATATGAGAAAGGTGCACACCCTGTGAACCAAGCGGCTGTATTAGGCGCAGGTATCATGGGTGGTGGTATTGCTTACCAAGCGGCAAGCAAAGGCACACCAATCATCATGAAAGACATTGGTAATCCACAACTTGCTTTAGGTATGAAAGAAGCAAACGGCTTACTGACCAAACAAGTTGAACGCAAGAAGATGAAGCCTGCTCAAATGGGTGAAACTCTTGCGCGCATCCGCCCAACTTTAAGCTATGACGAGTTTAAAGAAGTGGACATCGTGATTGAAGCGGTGACTGAAAATCCAAAAGTGAAAGGTATTGTACTGAAAGAAACTGAAGCGAAAGTTCGTGAAAACACGATCATTGCTTCGAATACTTCTACGATTTCAATCACGCGTCTGGCTGAAAACCTGGAGCGTCCTGAAAACTTCGTAGGTATGCACTTCTTTAACCCAGTACACATGATGCCATTGGTAGAAGTGATCCGTGGTGAGAAGACATCTCCTGAAGCAATTGCAACCACTGTGGTACTTGCTCAGAAAATGGGTAAAACACCGATTGTTGTGAATGACTGCCCGGGCTTCTTAGTAAACCGTGTATTGTTCCCTTACTTCGGTGCATTTGATCTATTGCTTAAAGATGGTGCTGACTTCCAGCAAATCGACAAAGTGATGGAAAAATTCGGCTGGCCTATGGGTCCTGCTTACTTGATGGACGTTGTTGGTATTGATACTGGCGTTCACGGTGCAGAAGTAATGGCGGAAGGTTTCCCTGACCGTATGAAGCCTGACTACAAAGGTTCAATCCAGGTGATGTACGAAAACAAACGTCTTGGTCAAAAGAATGACGTTGGTTTCTACAAATACGAATTGGACCGTAAAGGCAAGAAAGCCAAAGTGGTTGATCCAACTGCATACGATCTTGTGGCTTCTGTTGCAACTGCGGAAAAACGCGAATTTGATGCTCAAGAAATCATTGACCGTATGATGCTTGCTTTCTGTAACGAAACTGTTCGTTGCCTGGAAGACAACATTGTAGCAACACCTGCTGAAGCAGATATGGCGATGATCATGGGTGTAGGTTTCCCTCCATTCCGTGGCGGTCCATGCCGTTATATCGACCAGACTGGTGTAGCTGAATACGTTGCACTTTGCGACAAATACGCACACTTAGGTAAGGCTTATGAAGCGCCACAAATGTTGCGTGACATGGCTGCTAACAACAAAAAATTCTACGGTTAAGGAGCAACGTGAATGGCTACTTTAAATCCACGTGACGTTGTCATCGTTGATGGCGTACGTTCAGCAATGGGTAAAACCAAAAATGGTATGTTCCGCAATGTACGTGCTGACAGCCTTTCTGCTGAACTTGTACGTGCGCTTGTTGCTCGTAACCAGTTCGATGTCAACGAAGTTGAAGACGTAATCTGGGGCTGTGTCAACCAGACTCTAGAACAAGGTATGAACATCGGTCGTAACATTGCGTTACTGGCAGATCTTCCTAAGACTGTTGCAGGTCAAACGGTTAACCGTCTGTGTGGTTCGTCTATGCAGGCAATCCACACTGCTGCGGCACAAATCATGACTGGCCAAGGTGATGTGTTCATCATTGGTGGTGTTGAGCATATGGGTCACGTAGGTATGATGCACGGCATCGACCTGAATCCAGAGGCATCTAAGCACTATGCAAAAGCGTCGAACATGATGGGCTTAACCGCTGAAATGCTCGGTCGTATGAATGGCATTACTCGTGAAGAACAAGATGCGTTCGGTGTTGAATCTCACCGCCGTGCTTGGGCTGCGACTCAGGAAGGTCGTTTCAAGAACGAAATCATCGGTATTGAAGGTCATGATGCCAACGGCTTTAAACAGCTTTGCGACATCGACGAAGTAATTCGTCCTGATGCAAACCTTGAAGCGTTCAAAGCATTACGTCCAGTATTCGATCCGAAAGGCGGTTCTGTGACTGCTGCGACTTCTTCAGCGTTGTCTGACGGTGCGTCTGCTATGCTGCTTATGTCTGCTGAACGTGCGCAAGCTTTAGGTCTTAAGCCACGTGCTGTAATTCGCTCTATGGCGGTTGCAGGCTGTGATGCTGCGATCATGGGCTTTGGTCCGGTTCCGGCAACGCAAAAAGCGTTAAAACGCGCTGGTCTTGCGATTTCTGATATTCAAACATTTGAATTGAACGAGGCATTTGCTGCACAAGGTCTGTCTGTTCTTAAAGGCTTAGGTATTTATGACAAACAAGACATCGTGAACCATAACGGTGGTGCGATTGCATTGGGTCACCCATTGGGTTGTTCTGGTGCGCGTATCACGACTACGCTTCTAAACGTAATGGAGCAACAAGATACACAAATTGGTCTTGCGACGATGTGTATTGGTCTTGGTCAAGGTATCGCAACAGTGATCGAACGTGTTTAATTCTTAAATACGTGAACAAAAGAAACCCCGCAATAAGCGGGGTTTCTTTTTAAAGATCAAACAAAGTACAATAAGATCAAATACTAGGGCGTGTCCTCATTTGGCTTTACACCAAATAAACATGCAAGCAATGTAAATCATAGACTGGTAATTTCGTGCAAGCTTATCAAATCGGGTTGCAATCGCTCGGAAATGCTTCAATCTCGCAAACACATTTTCAACTAAATGTCTTAATTTATATAGATATTTATCAAACTCCTTATTCGATCTTTTACTATTTGATCTCATTGGAATAATGGGAATCATATCCTTGTTCTGGGCATATATTCTAATGTGCTCAGCATCATACCCCTTATCAGCAATGAGATAAGTTGCCTCGCCTACAGTATCAATCAGTTGTTTTGCAACTTGACTGTCGTGGACGCCACCCCCAGTGATTTTAAAATCAATCGGTAATCCATTCGCGTCGGTTGCAAGATGTATTTTTGTTGTTCGTCCACCACGTGATTGTCCAATTGCTCTTTCGAAACCATGCCGAGCTCCACTTGCATGTTGATGCACGCGTATGTAGCTTCCGTCAATGAATACCCATTCTTGATCCAAGACGCCTCGTAATCTAAAAAAAATTTATTCCACAATCCCTTGCTTGCCCAACGATTAAAACGATTATAAGCAGTTTGCCAAGGACAAAATTCTTGAGGAATATCACGCCATGTGGCGCCTGTACGCAGTTTCCATAAGATC
>NZ_JBQEOL010000027.1:0-27818 GCF_052044895.1 Acinetobacter sp. 22323
CATCAGAATACCGTATTTCATGAGCTAATTAAACCTGTTGTGCGACAGGATTTTGAACAACTTGCTAAAGTACACCATGTTGGACAGAAATTTAGAGCGGCTTCCCGGTGGGATCAGTTTATTGCCATATTGATGTCTCAATTCTCTTGTAGGCAAAGTCTGAGAGATATTCAATCCAATTTGGAGTGCCAACAGGAAAAGCTAAGTCATCTCGGAGCAAAGTCTATTCCCCGAAGCACGCTGGCACGAATCAATGAGCAGCAGCCTGCTGCCTTATATCAACAGCTATTTTACAAGTTGCTTAAATACTATGAACACTCAAAAGTAGCTCATAAATTTCGCTTTAAGAATCCCTTGTATTCCTTGGATGCCAGTCATATTGACCTGTCGCTTTCCTTATGTGAATGGGCCAAAGTTCACGACTCAAAAGCCAGCATGAAACTCAGCATAGGATTGAATCACAGCAATGATATTCCTGAGTTTGTTGCAGTTGAAAATGGCAAAGAAAATGACATGGTACAAGGCCGCAAATTCCAGTTTCCTGCTGGCAGCATTGTAGTTTTTGATAAAGGCTATGTCGATTACCAATGGTATGCAAATCTGACTGCTCAAAACATTGGATTTGTCACACGTTTTAGGCCTAAATCTGTGTATCAGGTGATCCAGCAACATCCAGTGCTTGAATCCAAAGGTATTCTAAAAGATGAAACCATTCAGCTGAATAGCGCACATGCCCTAAAAAGAAAAGCCCCAGTGTTAAGAAGAATTGAATATAGAGATCAGCAAAGTGGCAAGCACTTTAGTTTTCTCAGCAATAACTTTCATTTAGCCGCCTCCACCATTGCGGCGATTTATAAAGATCGTTGGAAAGTTGAGCTGTTCTTTAAGGCGATTAAGCAGAATCTCAAATTAAAAGCGTTTCTAGGCCGCAGCAGGAACGCAATTCAGACACAAATCTGGATTGCGATGATCGCCTATTTATTGGTGAGTTTCGCTCAACATTTAGGAAAAACAGGTTGGACAGTTCAACGTTTACTCAGAATAATTCAAGTGAATTTGTTTGAAAGAAGAACTTTAAAAGCTTTATTTTCACCCGATAAAATACCCATAAAACAAGAGGAAGCTCATTTGAGCTTCCTCTTGTGAAAAATTGTGGGACAGCAATGGCCTTCGGGCTGTTTTTTTATGGCTATTTTTCTACAATAAATTTGGATGGCTATCATCAGGACTTATATGATTAAAACTATTTCATTTAGATAAGAATATTTGTTTGAAGATATAAGCTGTCAGTAAATGGTTGTTGTTAAAAATCATCTTCGGTTAAAATGGTAAAAAACCATAACAAGAAATCAAAATAATGTCTCAGGCGTTTATTACTCTAGGCTCGCAAACTTCACATGGTGGTGTAGTTGGTGAAGCGGAAAATTCTATATTAATTCACGGAATCGCTGTGCATTTACAAGGCATGAAGCATTACTGTCCCAAGTGCAATAGCGTGGTAACCGCCATTGCTAAAAATCAATCCATAACTGTTTTAGGGCGGGCTGTGATTGTCGCAGGTGACAAAGCCAGTTGTGGTGCCCAGTTTCTGGCAAATCAGCATCTGACAGTTTCGCAAAAATAATCCAGCTGCTTTTATCCTTCATTCGGTGACTTCAAGGTCATGCTTAGGAAGAATATGTGCTCATTTTTAGTCATCTTTAAGGTTAAGCTTGCAGACATCATGGATTGAAAAACTATATAACCGCATGAAGCCAGCCTTACATTTTACCCATGCCAATGGCATTCCATCAGCGACCTATCGGAAGTTCCTGAACGGTTTTCAGGATGAATATACGGTTAAAAGTATTCCTTTGATCGGCATGAATCCAGATTATCCAATTACCACAGACTGGCGTTATTTGGTGGATGAGGTGATTGCCGATATTGAACAGCAATTTTCAGGACAATCAGTGATTGGACTTGGGCACTCTTTTGGCGGTTTGGTTACGATGATGGCAGCTTATAAAAAGCCAGCTTTATTTTCTAAGCTTATCATTATGGATCCGCCTTTTGTGATTGGGAAAAACAGTGCGTTATTTGAACTGGTAAAAAAGCTCAATTTAAAAAGTATTGATCGCTTTACTCCGGCAGGTATTACTTTAAAGCGTAAAGACCACTGGTCATCTCAGCTGGACGCGGTGGAAGCGCTGAGATCGAATCGTCTGTTTAAGCATTTTGATGAACAGTGTTTTCAGGACTATATCGACAGTGGAATTGTTGAAGATCAACAGCGCGGTGGTGTAACTTTAAAAATTCCAAAACAGGTTGAAGCAGAAATCTTTCGGACAGTTCCGGCCTGGTGGTGGCGTACCCCGCGTAAAGCACCGCAAGTTCCCATTCACCTCATCACTGCAGAACAGAGCCAGTTCTATCAACAGGGTCTGCCGCAAGGCTTAAAGAAAATTTATCAAATTGATTATTCAGTCTTGCCAGGTGGACATATGTTCCCACTGGAACAGCCAAAACAGGTAGCTGAATATGTAAAAGCCAAACTGAAAACTTTGGGATAATATCAAATAGAAAGAGATAACCGACATCTCTTTCTATTTAGCTTGTATTCATCAAGATTAACGGATTTGAGACTGATCGAGATGTCGAGCACCTTCCAAAATCATGCGGATCATGATCATGGTCTGCTCCGCAATTTCCTGACGTTCATCAGCTGGCATATCTATCACTTTGGCACCCATGTTAAATACCAGCTGGGTAATCGCTTTGGCAGCGATATCCGGATAGAGCAGACGGCTTTTATTCAGTCTTTCCAGACGTACCAGGTCTTCCTGTAATTCCTGCTGGAAATACTGGAGTTGACGTTCTACCGCCTGTTTATATGATTGTGAACCGGTATAGCCTTCACGGAGTAACAAACTCAGGTTGCCTTCATCAGCATCTAACTGGGCAATGAATACTTCTACTGAACTACGGATAATACTGTTCTGTTTCGATGCCTTTAAGCGTGATTCATTCAGAATCTTACGCAATACCAGACCGGCACGGTCAATTAGTTCAATTGCCAGTTCATCGATATCTTTAAAGTGACGATAAAAGCTGTTCGGTGCAATACCGGCTTCGCGTGCTACTTCACGCAGGCTTAAAGAGGCAATACTTTTTTGTGGGCCAATCAGATTTAAGGCTGCCTGAAACAGTTCTTCTTTGGTAATCGTCGCCTTACGCCCCACGCTGCGTACAATGATCGGTTCATCAATGTTCTTTGTTTTGAGTAGGGAAGCGTCACTGCTTATTTTCATTGAAGACTCGTCATGTATTGGATATGAGGCATTCCAGTATTATAGCGAAGCGCAGCAAACTTGTGAAATGAATAGAAACAATACACATGTATATAC
Organism: Acinetobacter sp. 22323; assembly: GCF_052044895.1. Classification (NCBI taxonomy): domain Bacteria; kingdom Pseudomonadati; phylum Pseudomonadota; class Gammaproteobacteria; order Moraxellales; family Moraxellaceae; genus Acinetobacter; species Acinetobacter sp. 22323. The sequence goes on from NZ_JBQEOL010000027.1 coordinate 3,387, forward strand.
AAATATATATACATGTGTATAATAATTCAAAACCCAACAAGATTGCTATGAAGATGCAGGTACTCGCAAAACGTAAATCGCCGATCGATTTCTTTAAAGAAAGCGTGATTGATCAGCATGCGATTAATTTCTGGATGCAGAAATTTAACCCACTCTGGTCGCTGAACCAGCCATTGGGCAAGATTGTGCATAAAGAAAATGCTGCCCAGGATATGGTCAGCCTGAAAATTCAGGTCAATCGCTTGTTTAAATTTGGCGAAGCGGGCCAGCATCATCCAGTTTACGTTGTGGTAAATGGTATTCGTTACGAGCGTAGCTATAGTCTGACTCAGCTGGATCAGCAACATGTGTTACTGACCATCAAGAAAGTTGAAGATGGTAAGGTAAGTCATTGGGCGGCAAATATCGCTCAAGTTGGTGACATTATTGAATTCGGTTTGCCATTTGGTGATATGACTTTAGCTGTTGAAGCAACACCAATGCTGTTGTTGGCGGCGGGTAGTGGTATTACACCTATGCTGAGTTTGCTCGAAGCATTGAGCAAGACTGGCAAGCTGAGTCAACAGCCAGTACAGCTTCTGTACTGGGTAAAGCATTATCAAGATGTCGCATTCAAATCACGTTTTGAAGAATTTGCTGCGCAGTATCCAAACTTTAGCTTTAAAGTATTCGCGACTCAGGAAAAACCGGCTGCGGAACGCTTGAATCAAAGTCATCTGACCGATCTTCAAAATATTGATCAGACAACAGTCTATGCTTGCGGTCCATCAGGTTTTGTCACTCAGGCAGAAATACTGTTTGCTCATGCCAAAGTATTTAAGTCTGAAGCTTTCAGCATGAGTTTGGACGATAACACTGAAACAGGCTTTGTGAATGTCACACTGACGCAATCTAATAAAGTTGTTAGCATTCCAAAAGGTCAGTCTATTCTGGCGAGTCTGGAACAGCAAAATATTAAACCGAACCACGGCTGTCGTATGGGTATTTGTAATAAATGCGCTTGCAATAAAGTTGAAGGTTCTACCAAAAATTTAGTCAATGGCGCACAAAATAAAGAACCAGGAAATCTCCTGAAAATTTGTGTGAATTCAGCGCAGACTGACCTTGTCATCGACCTATAAGCGAGTTGATCACTATGAATATGCCAGTAAAATTTCAGTATTTTAAAAATCCGAAAAACCGTGAACTGACACAGACAGAATTGGACGAACTTGCGCGTGAACTTGATGCGATCAAGCAGGAAGTGCTAGATGACTTGGGCGAGAAAGACGCGAAATATATCCGTCGTGTCTATTCTGCAATTCGTTACTCTTCTATTGCGGGTCGTGCGTTATTGTTCGCAGGCTGGTTCCCTCCAGCATGGATTTTAGGTACAGGTCTGCTTGGTTTTGCCAAAATCATGGAAAATATGGAGTTGGGTCATAATGTCATGCACGGTCAGTACGACTGGATGAATGATCCTAAGATGAATGGCCAGACTTATGAATGGGACATTGTGGGTACTTCTGACAACTGGCGTCAAACCCATAACTTTAAGCATCATACCTATACCAATATTAAAGGTATGGATGATGATATCGGCTATGGTCTGGTTCGTCTGTTCCCTGAACAACGCTGGAAACCGGGTTATTTATTGCAACCGATTTACAGCATTCCATTCTGCCTGTTGTTCCAATGGGGCGTAGCGATTCAAAACCTGGAACTGGGTAAATATTTCAAGGGTCGTAAAACCAAGGAACAGACCAAAGAAGAATGGAAACCAATGCAGCGTAAAATTACCAAGCAGCTGTTTAAGGACTATATCTTCTTCCCATTAATTGCAGGTCCTGCTGCATTGCCGGTGTTTGCTGGTAATATGGTGGCAAATGGTATCCGTAACGTTTGGACATTTAGTATTATTTTCTGCGGTCACTTTACCAAGGATGTTGAAGTATTCCCGAAATCAGTACTGGAAAACGAAAGCCGTGGTCACTGGTATATGCGCCAGATTCGTGGTTCATCGAATCTGACAGGCTCTGAAGCATTTCATATTCTGACTGGTCACTTGAGCCATCAGATTGAGCATCATTTATACCCTGATGTACCTGCACGTCGTTATCGTCAAATGGCGCCAAAAGTTCAGGCAGTCTGTGAGAAATATGGTCTGAACTACAACAATGCCAGTCTGGTAAAACAGTACGGCAGCGTGATCAAGCGTATTGTGAAATATGCTTTTCCGTTTAAAAAATAAGTTTAGATGATTTAATAGAAAACCACTTCAATTGAAGTGGTTTTTTTATTCCTTTAATTATATTTTCAGTCTTGAACATGGCTACGTAAAATCCGAATGAGATTGATATAGTTTCCTTTCTTTGCGGCTGAAATGACACGATCGATTTCTTCTTTTTTCCATTTATGCCGACGTGCAGCACAAATAAATTTTGATAGCAAAATAAAAGGATTTTCACCGTATTGGATATATAGATTTCTTATGTATTTGGGGGGATTAAATTGATTCATAGTTACATTGCCTTAATGAAATTAAATCGCTGTACTAGGTTATTTGTGTGAAATGTATCACGATAAATGGCGTGTTATGATATTTATAGACTAAAGTTATAAGTATTAGATTTTATTTATATAAATATGAAAAATTATTATTTAGTCTATTCTGTTTAAAAATTTAAATAACCAGCTTAAATTATCTTTATATTTAATTATGTATCATGAATATTTAATTATAATTTCAACTTGAAAATACATTTATTATTTAAAGAATATTAATTTGAGAGTTTTTTTATAGTATTTAGATTTTCTAATACGGGTAATTTCTTGTCAAAGCCCACCATATAGCTATGCTGCGCTAAACTCAGCATTTCCTTATCTTCCTCACTATTCCCATAAGCATAAATCGTCTCGTAATCTACAAGATTGATTGCTTCTAAAATCCGTAATTTCTTTTGCAAACAGCTACAGTCGGGTGTTAGATATTTCCCTGTCAATTTTCCATTTTTGATTTCCACTTTGGAACAGAGCAGCTCAAAACTTAGAGTATTAGCAATCATTTCCAGATATAGATCAATGGTTGCTGAAACCAGTATAACTTTATGTCCTAACTTTTGATGCATTTTCAGCTGCTCAAACAGGGCAGGGTCAAGATTCCCTAAAATCTTATTCGCGTATTGCAATGCTAAAGGGTAAATTATTTTTACATCAGCATCTTTAAACATGGCTAAATAAAGCTTTGGTCGCATGCGATGAGCAGGATAGAGTTTGAGATAATAAGCAGTAATCCACGGCAAAATTTTCAGACCACGCCAAATAATATGTCGTTTTTTCAGGACAGAAAAAATAAACCCTGTAAAGCTGTCATGTGGATACAGGGTGCCATCAAAGTCAAATAAGGCTAGAGCTTGAGGTTTTTGATTTTGCGCATGCATGTTTGGTAACGGCCATCTACACGGCTAGCAAACCAGTTGGTATTGTAATCACGACTCAATTTTGGTCCAGAAATCACCACTTCAGGCATGATGGCATAAAAAGGTTCTTTACCCGTTTGTTCCTGATATAGTTTCGCTACACCACGATAGGTCATGGTGTCTTCAAAATCCTTTTCCTTTTCCTTCTTCAGGTCAGAACGGATCTGACGCTCAGTAATAATGAAATTATGCTTGGCAAATACATTGATTAATTCACGTTCAGACTGACTTTTCTGAGAGCGGATACTGCCATCTTTGCTATATAGCAAGAGATCGCCATCCAGATCCAGTTCGGCTTCAGTCAGGTCATTGAGCATGCTCTGGAAGGCAGCATTACGACTGGAATACATGCCTGAATTATAGTCGGCAAAACGATAGATCGGTTTATCATAATCTGCCGGATACATCATCAGACGATGAATACCATAATACAGACCGCCATACTGACTATACAGATCGGTACGCAGTTCAGCGATATTGCCACCTTGACGCTTATGCTCCTTGGCATAGCTAATATGCACCTGCATCGAACCTAAAGTCGTAATCGGATTAAGCTTTTCGCCGATGTTTTGACCAAAGAGTTTGGCTGCACCCGTTAGGGCACTCACGTGATAATGTTTGGCCATATAGTCAAATATTTCACGATACAGTTCATCCAGTTCACGTTCAGTTTTAACCTTACGCATCTGGCTGAGATAGTTGTTATCCGGAGTGGGATGATTCTTCAGAACATCCTGGAAATATCCTGCAACTGTTCCACCGATACTTTCACCAAGTTTCTCGGTAAATTTTTCTTCCAGACGGCCTTGAACTTCTTTTACTGCTTTTTCGCCCAGACCAGCAACAGTTGGATTTGCGTGGAAATTAGATTCCTGATCCACCACTGCGACGATGGTACAGATATTCTGTTTAGTTTGGGGAATACCCAGTTGTTCGGTAATATCATAGATATCTTTAGCCCATGAATCACGATTGCTGACACGTGATGGAATCGCTTTAGGTATCTGGTCAGCTTCCATAGTTGGCTCATCAGAAGACCACCAGGAACCATTGCCACAGCCAGCAAGACTTAGGGATAAAGCAAGGACAGACCACGATTTAACAGTAAAAATTCGGTGAAGTGTGTTGTTCATGTTGTCTAAATCAGATTCCAGCAGATGAGCGATCAAGGCAGATGCAGTATACTATGCTCATCAACAAAGTGATGAATTTATATGTATATTGGTCCGTATCAACTATCAAATAATTTGATTGTTGCTCCCATGGCAGGCGTGACAGACCGTCCGTTCCGTACACTATGCAAATATTTTGGTGCAGGTCATGCTGTTAGTGAAATGATGACTTCAGACAAAACCCTGCGCATGAGTAAGAAAAGTTTGTACCGTGCTAATTTCGATGGCGAACTGGCGCCAATTTCTGCACAAATTGCCGGTTCAGATCCGCGTGATCTGGCAGAGGCGGCACGGTATCAGGTTGCGAACGGCGCACAAATTGTTGATATTAATATGGGTTGCCCAGCTAAAAAAGTCTGTAACAAGCTGGCTGGTTCGGCATTACTGCAAGATGAAGATCTGGTTGCACGTATTCTGGATGCCGTTGTTGCTGCAGTTGATGTCCCCGTGACTTTAAAAACCCGTCTGGGTTATTTAAATGGTCAGGAAAATATCATGCGTGTGGCCAAGCGGGCAGAAGAAGCCGGTATTGCGGCCTTGGCATTACATGGCCGTACCCGCGAAGATATGTATTTAAACACAGCGCGCTATTCACTGATTAAAGATGTGAAGGAGATATTGAATATTCCCGTGATTGCAAACGGAGATATCGACAGTCCAGAAAAGGCCAAATATGTACTGGATTATACCGGTGCCGATGCGGTGATGATTGGACGTGCAGCGCAGGGACGTCCATGGATTTTTCGTGAAATCGCACATTATTTAAAGACTGGAGAACAGCTGGCTGCACCAAGTATTGCCGAAGTTAAAGAGGTTTTACTGGGTCACTTGGCTGAACTGTATGAATTTTACGGTGAATATTCTGGCTGCCGAATTTCCCGTAAGCATATTGCCTGGTATACCAAAGGTCTCCGTTCCAGCAATGAGTTTCGTCAGAATATGTATAAGGTGGAAAGTACCGCAGATCAATATAAAGTGGTAGAAGCCTACTTCAATAATCTGCTGGAGCATGGTCAGATCATGAGTGATGTGCAGGTCGAACAGGTGAATCTTCTGGAAACAACCTGATTTTCCGCATTACCTGAAATGAATTCCTTCTTAAGGTACTGTCGTTTAAACAGTACCTTTTTTATATCTATGTTATGCAATACAGCAGGCGTTTACATGATGGAAATACCTGTACAGAGTTAAGTACTAACTTCACTAAAACCGGACAGGACTTGGACAGTATTAACCTGAATTTTCTCTATGATAAAGGACATGTGCAAGATGAATTTCAATTTTGTCTAAATAAAATCAAGGGAGAATCAGAATGACAAATATTAATCGTCCAGTTTCAGAGATTAATCCAACTACTCAAACCGATCTGGTTGAGGACAATAACGCAATAAAACATGAAGAAGTTGTGAAAATGGATCCTTCAATCGCACAAGGTACTGATCCTAATTTAAATCCAGCAGATACTACAAGAACCCTTGATCCAGATGAGAAAAAGGCTGAAACTGGAGATCAGGCATTGGCAACCGGTGCCGGAAGTGTGGGTGGAGCGGCCATTGGCGCAACACTTGGTATGGTGGGTGGACCAGGAGGCTCCTTGATTGGCGGAGTTGTTGGCGGCGTACTTGGCGGAATCGCAGGTAAGGATATTTCAACACCAGATCATCCAGACCATGGTATTGAAAATTCGAGTCTATTAGGAGACCATGACAAGTACTGGCGCGAAGAGTATCAAAGCAGACCCTATTATAGTGAAAGCCGCAATGTGCATGGGGATCTGGACTATGATCGTGATTATCGCGGGGCTTACCAACTCGGTTATGAAAATCGTGAACATTACAATGGTAAAGAATTTAATGAAGCTGAACCTGACTTGCGAAGCAAATGGGAGCAATTCAAAGGTGAATCTCGTTTGACCTGGGAACAGGCTAAATATGCAGTCAAAGATGCATGGGATCGCACAACTCGCTAAACCACATCTTTAGATAAAACCTCTCTACTTCGGAGAGGTTTTTTTATTGTTCTATAAATACAAATCTAACCTTTATTTGCTTTACAGTAGTCTAAATCCTTCAGATTAAGACTAGCTATTTTTAATACGTCTATTATATCCGAGGCATCTGACAGTCATCATTGAAAATGGGCAAGTGGATAATGTATTTAAAACGACTATTCATGAATAAATACAAAATTGAGGATTTCGAAAAATTATAATTACCTGGTTATAAAAACTATACTTATTTGATGTTTATTCATGCAATTTAGACATGCCTGTTACATCCGTAGTCTACAGGTACATAGCGTAGTATATATTCACTGAAACGGGACAGGACTTGGACAGTGTTAACCTGAATTTTCTCTATTATAAATAAATCAAAGACAAGATGAGATTTCTATCTTGGCTATAAAAGATCAAGGGAGATTTAGAATGACAAATACCAATCGACCAGTTTCAGATATTAACCCAGCTTCACATCGTGATTTGTCTCAAGAACGGACTGATGTATTAAGAGATGATGAAGCATTAAAAAGCAGCCCGACCACTTCAGGCAGTGCACGCCCAGATTTAAATTTACCAGATACCGAAAGCCATCGTGTTCCCGATATGAATGAAGCGGGTGATCATCCTGTGGCTACCAGTGCTGGAACCTTAGGTGGCGCTGCAGCAGGTGCGGCGATTGGAGCAGTCGGTGGTCCTGCAGGTGCAGTTGTCGGCGGCCTTGTTGGGGGGGTAGTAGGTGGCCTAGCTGGAAATGAAATGGCAGAATCAGCACGACCTACACTAGATACACCAGAAGGTATTGCACTTTCAGGTTCAGAAAATTTACAGGATGATGATCACTACTGGCGTGAACAGCATCATCAGACTCCTTATTATAGTGAAAGCCGTAATGTCTATGGTGATCTAGACTATGATCGGGATTATCGTGGCGCATATCGCCTCGGTTATGAAAACCGTGAATATTACAATGGTAAAGAATTTAATGAAGCTGAACCTGATTTGCGTACCAAATGGGAACAGGTTAAAGGTGATTCCCGTCTCAATTGGGAAGAAGCCAAATTTGCAGTGAAAGATGCATGGCATCGTGCGACTCGCTAAATTCTGTTACGCATAAAAAAACCTCTCAATATTGAGAGGTTTTTTTATTTTAATGAGAAGAAAAACTGCTTATTCTCGATGTTTAATCTCCAGAATCAGCTGGTTAACCAGGTCCGAAGCTTCCATTTCGCGTGTTTGTGCGGCGTTTGAGCCAGCCCAGAAAGCGCCATAGCCATGATCGCCATGTTGAACGGCTGCTGCATGTAATTGCTTGGCCAGGTCATAAGTATATGGATAGGCTGGTACATCCAGGCGATCCGGGGTGTCGATATCAGTATGCCAGTGATTGATAATGCCACGCGCAGGACGACCAGAAATGCTTGCAGTCACTTGAGTCAATGGTTTAGATAACAAGGCTTTACGATAGGCTTCATTGGCATTAGAGGTTTTGCACTGTACAAATGCCGTTCCCAGCTGAACGGCTTCAGCACCAAACTCCAGCATCTGTCGTGCCTGATAGCCGTCCATAATGCCCCCAGCGGCTACAATAGGCAAGGAGCAATACTGTTTAATCAGCTTGATTAAATTCGAAGTTTTGACTGAGGCATCAAATTTGGTGCTGAAAATTCCACGGTGCCCACCTGCTTCAATACCTTGAGCAATCACCACATCAATGCCAGCAGCCTCGATCGCACGTGCTTCAGCCAGATTGGTCGCAGAAACCATGGTGATAATTCCAGCCTCTTTAAGTGCTTGAACCTGATGCGAATGCGGAATACCGAAGTGAAAACTCACCGCTTTTGGACGTGTTTCCAGAACCAGATTCAGGAAATCATCATTGTCCCTAAAGCTTGGATAAATGCATTTCAAGGTTCTGGGTGATTCTACACCAAACTGGGCGAATTTATCCTTGAACTGCTCGATCCAGGCTTGAGCGACAGTGTCATCTAAGTCTTCAGTTTTATGGCAGAAGAAATTGACCTGAAAAGGCTGATCGGTCAGCTCCTGAGTTTTAAGAATCTGTTCACGCGCAGACTGTACGCTACTGGCACCTAATCCTAATGAACCCAAAGCACACTGATTAGAGACTTCAGCGGCCAGCTCAGGTGTGGAGACACCGGCCATGGGTGCTAACAGAATTGGGTGTTTAATGCCTAATTTTTCCAATAAAGACATGGCTTTGCTCCTTGTTATCACCTTACTGTGCCTTCGCCTTGAAAATTAAGCAAATCATATTGGTTATTTTATTTTGAAATATTCGACTATAGTTACATAAGCTTTACATTTGCGACGACACTCATTGTCGCTGTACTGATCGATTGCATAGTAGATGAAATCCTGCAGTTTTATAATACTGTTTTAGTTAAATTTTCCTAAACTCATGTCTGATCGTATACGTGAAAAATTACAGATTCTCGCTGATGCTGCCAAATATGATGTGTCCTGTTCATCTAGCGGCAGTAATCGAAAGAATAAAGATAAAGGTCTAGGCAATACTGGCAACGGGATCTGTCATAGCTATACTGAAGACGGTCGTTGTGTTTCCTTGCTGAAAATCCTGTTTTCCAATGTCTGTATTTATGACTGCTCGTATTGCGTTTCACGCCGTTCTAATGATGTAAAACGGGCCGCTTTTACCGTGCAGGAAGTGGTTGATCTGACCATGAACTTCTATCGTCGTAATTATATTGAAGGGCTGTTCTTGAGTTCAGGCATCTTTAAGTCTGCCGATTACACCATGGAGCGTATGCTGCAGGTAGTCAAGAAACTGCGGCTGGAAGAAAACTTTAACGGTTATATTCATCTTAAGACCATTCCGGGAGCTTCGCAGGAAATTATTACTGAAGCAGGTCTCTATGTGGACCGGATGAGTATCAATCTGGAAATGCCAACAGAAGATGGATTACGAAAATTTGCCCCAGAGAAAACTCATGCTGAAGTACAGAAAGATCTGGGCATTGTGCGTGATCGTCTGATTCAAATGAAAGACGAAAGTAAAATTATCAAGGCTGTACCCAAATTTGTACCGGCAGGCCAGACTACACAAATGGTGGTTGGGGCGCATAGTGAAACGGATCGTGATGTCATTTTGATGGCGGATCGGCATTACAAGGAATTTAAACTAAAGCGTGTGTATTTTTCCGGTTATATCCCGATTAATGCTGAAGAAAAAGCACTACCGGCCGTGGGTTCAGCACCACCATTATTACGTGAAAACCGGCTGTATCAATCTGACTGGTTAATGCGTTTTTATGGTTTTGATGCTGAAGAAATTGTCGATGACCAGCATCCGAATCTGGAACTGGATATTGATCCAAAGCTCAGCTGGGCATTGCGTCATCCGGAAGCCTTTCCAGTCGATATTAATCGCGCTGAGTATAAAATGATTCTGCGAGTACCAGGAATCGGAGTGCGTTCCGCCAAGAAAATCGTTCAGGCGCGCCGTTTTGGTCAGATTCATATTGATCAGCTGAAACGTATGGGGGTAGCTTATAACCGTGCGCAGCATTTTATCCACTGCGCCGATACACCAAAATTTAAAAAAGAACAGCAGTCTCAACAGATTCGGCAGCAGATATTGCAGTCGGGTTATTCAAAATATCAGCAGCAACTTTCACCTCAACTGGGATTAGGGTTCTGATGGCCTGTTACTGTTTTGATGGCACGATGACAGGACTATTGAGCTGTGTATTTCGTGCTTTTGAATTTCGTGAATTTGAGGTCAGAATTACTGCCAATCCACATGCACAAAATGGTCTGTTTGATGATTTTATTCATGTGGTGTCCAATGATGCGCATGGCCAGCGTGTCTGGCAAGGCTTAAAGCAGAAAGTCGGTTCAGGCAGCTTGAGGGCTTTTTACTATACCTTTTTGGCGGAGCAAGAACAGGCTTTCCAGGTCCTGTTTGACTTTGCGGTATATGTCTTTCAGAGTCAGCGTCCAGTAGATCAAGACTATGGTCATGCTGCGGTATTGGGCATGTCACAATGGGCAAAACAGGTGGGACGTGAAAAGCACCGGATGGAAGCTTTTGTGCGTTTCAAAAAATGTCAGGATGGTTTGTTCTTAAGTTTGATCAAGCCAGATTTTAATGTGCTACCGATTATTAGCAAACACTTCAAGGAACGTTACCAGGATCAGACCTGGCTGATTTATGATGAACAGCGCAAATATGGTATCTACTATGATTTAAAAAAATTACATCAGGTAGAAATGAATGCCGTACAGATAGATCCACAAGTCCGGCTTGGACATAGTCAGTCTTTCAGCGTTGAACTGGATGATGAGGAATTACTCTATGACCAGCTTTGGAAAGACTATTTTCATAGTGTGAATATTCAGGCACGTAAGAATATGAAGCTGCATATTCAATATGTACCTAAACGCTATTGGCGATATATGAATGAAAAAGCACTTTGAAACACATGCTTCAGGATTTTCAGGCATAATCAGAACGTTATTGTTTTTTGATTGAGTGATGTGTTTATGAAGGTATGGCTGAGTACATTGGCGCTAGGCTTGACGTTGACTGCATGTTCGCAAGAACCCGAAAAGGTTGAGGTCGACCCCGCTCAGTATCAGGTTAAAAATGCTCAGGAATTACAGCAACGCTTTGATACCCTCAATCAAAAACTGGCAACTGACTTTAGCCAGTTTAAGAAAGTCGAAAGTATTGCCTTTGCGCATCAGTTCCCTTTAGATGTAAATAACCTGAGAACCTTGAATCAGCATTTGGTCGCAAGCACAGCACTTAAGTCCAGTAAAATGGCCTATTGCGATATGATGAATGGCTATTTTGCCGAGATGTATCGACTGGGACATTACAATCTTAATTTAGTGAATGATATTCAGCTGCCAAATACAGAAAAAGAAGATCTTAAAGCGAATTTCTCAACGGCTGATCAATTCTATACCTTTATTCTGGATCGCTATACCAGCTATCGTCAGGTACAACAAACCATGAACTATGGTTGTAATCTAAAAGCGGCACTATAAATTTTTAAAATTATTCAGTGCATAAAAGAAGCCCATCATCAGATGGGCTTCTTTATGTTGGAGTATTAACAGCCGGTCAGTTTTTCTGGCTGAGGTTTTTCGCCCGGGAAGAAAATCGGACGGAGTTTTACCCCAATACCATTCCCTACAAAGGCAAATACCAGCCATAACCAGCCATGTACACTGCCTGAAGCAATACCACTGAAATATGCGCCAATGTTACAACCATAAGCCAAACGTGCGCCGTAGCCAAGCATCAAGCCACCAATGACTGCTGCCAGTAATGAACGTTTTGGAATATTGAAATTCGGTGCAAATTTACCTGCCAGACTTGCAGCAAGGAGGGCGCCAAGCATGATGCCAAAGTTCATCATCGACGTGATGTCAAACCACAGTGATTCTGATAATGCCTTAGCATTGCCTGGTTGTTGCCAATATGCCCAAGAAGCAACATCTACACCTACGAAACTTGCCGATTTCGCTGCCCAAACGGCAAAGGCAGAAGTTACCCCCCATGGACGTCCAGCCAGTGCCAAAGTCGCAAAGTTAAGCAGGGTTAAAATGATACCGCCCCAGATCAATGGCCATGGTCCACGAAGAAAGCGTTTCCAACCTTGATACTGGCTTTGTGGTTCAGCTTCCAGACCGCCATGGCGTTTCTTTTCGAGAAACACAGTCGCAGCGGCAATAACTGCAAATAATAGAAAGCTGAGTAACAGTGCAGGCACTACCCCGAAGCTTTTCACAATCGAAATTGGTGCCAGATGTGGCAGATTAAACCACCAGTCGAGATGAGACGTTGCAATCAGCGAACCTGCACAGAAGAAGAACAGAGTTACCAGCATACGCGCACTACCACCACCAACGGTATAGAGCGTACCTGATGCACAGCCGCCACCGAGCTGCATGCCAATACCGAAAATAAAGGCACCAATCATGACTGACATGGAAACGGGATTAACATTGCCTTTGACAGGATTACCGAACAACTCACCGGCACCAAGGGCGGGAAAGAAAAGCAATACTGCCAGAGCGAGCATAATCATTTGCGCGCGTAACCCACGACCGCGACGTTCCTTGATAAACACACGCCAGCTAGAAGTGAAACCAAAAGAGGCATGGTACAGGGTCATGCCCAAGGCACCACCGACCAGGAATAAAAGCGCCTGATTCAGCCCTACGATTTGATAGGCACCGACTGTACCTAAAGCAAGTAAAATAAATGATACCCAAACCGATATATTAGATCGGTTTGAGGATGCAGCAATCACTGACATAGGAGAGATAAAATATCAAAAAATAAAGTGTGTCATTTTACAGGCCTGTTTTTTCAAAGCGAGTCCAAAACCTAGAATTTACATTCCAATATCTGATTCTTCATATCAATTTAATTTATATTAAATCAGATTGATGTGAAAGAGCGAGATATTCCAGTAAAGGAACAACATGGCAGCGATACGAACAAAGGGAATATATTAACTGGCACTTAGCTTTGACGTCTTGGTAAAATAAGCTGGTAATCGCGTCTAAAATTGTCAGTGAAAACATACCTACAATTATTGCGGCAGCTGAGATCAGTTGCTTAAGCCTGAGCAAGATTTAAGACGTGGGAAATAATGTTCTTAGAGAAAAGACAAGGGGAGCTGATCTGCTAGCCTCTAAAGACTTAGCGAAAATATTGACATGAATACTAATCTTATCCTAAGCATAGCCCGGGGCTTCAATGCATAATAGTCCAGCTATATTGCAAATTCACGCCAGTTCTTGAGTAATCACACATAATATAAATCCAGATCAATTGGCTGAGTCCGGCTGCAGGATTCCCTTTTCCAGGTATTAAATCTGAAAAGATAGATGAGAGAATAAAAAAGCCTGCAAAATGCAGGCTTTTTAAGGGACTGGAGCCTTGAAAAAGGATCAAGTAACCAGAATTAATTTTCAGCTTCTTGGCGTACTTTTGCTGCGCCTTCTTCAACTGAACCTGCAACAGATGCTGTTGCATCTTTGGCTGCTTCTTTAGCACGTTGGGCTGCAGCTTCAGCACTTGCAGCAGCTCTATCTGTTGCTTCCGCCGTATTTGCTGCTGCATTATCCAGAGCTTGGTCGGTTTCAGCTGCAGCTTCGCGGCTCGCATCTTCCATATCATGACCTGCCTGTTCCGCAGCATTCTCCAGGTGCTCACCTGTACTTGCGCCAGTTTCAGGTTGTTTCTCCTTGCTACAGCCTACAAGTGCCACAGTTGTCGCCAAACCTAAAGCAATAAGAAGTTTATTCATTGTGTTATTCCTTTTGTTGTCATAGATCATTGATATAAAAATATTATCGGAATCACGTGCTTCAGAATGCTACAAAATGTGGCGTTCGTGTAAATGTTGTCAACCATTTTATAAACTATTGAAAACAAAAAAGCCTGCTCGAAGGCAGGCTTTTTTAAGTAAGAAAAATTACAGACCAGCAGAAGCACGTAATGCTTCAACCTTATCTGTTTTTTCCCAAGTAAATGCAGTATCCGAACCTTCACGACCGAAGTGACCATAAGCTGCTGTTTGCTTATACATTGGCTGGATCAAGTTTAGCATACGGGTAATACCATATGGACGCAGATCGAAGTGCTCACGAACCAATTGAACGATCAACTCGTCAGATACTTTACCGGTATTAAAGGTATTGATTGAAATAGAAGTTGGCTCAGCCACACCAATTGCATAAGACACCTGAATTTCACATTTATCAGCAAGGCCAGCCGCAACGATATTTTTCGCTACATAACGACCTGCATAAGCAGCAGAACGGTCAACTTTTGATGGATCTTTACCAGAGAATGCACCACCACCATGACGCGCCATACCACCGTAAGTATCTACAATGATTTTACGGCCAGTCAGACCACAGTCACCTACAGGACCACCGATTACGAACATACCGGTCGGGTTGATGTGGAATTTAGTCTCTGCATGGAACATTTCAGCTGGAATGATTTTCTTCACGATTTCTTCAATCACAGCTTCTTTCAGGTTCGCTTGTGAAATTTCAGGATCATGTTGAGTTGAAAGGACCACTGCATCTAAACGTACCGGCATGCCATTTTCATAAGCGAAAGTTACCTGGCTTTTCGCATCTGGGCGTAACCATGGCAATGAGCCATTACGACGTAATTCAGCCTGCTTTTCCATTAGGCGGTGCGCATAAGAAATTGGCGCAGGCATTAATACGTCAGTTTCACGGCTGGCATAACCAAACATCAGACCCTGGTCACCGGCACCTTGATCTTCTGGCTTTTGACGGTCTACACCCTGAGCGATTTCAGGGGACTGTTTACCGATCATGTTGATCACGGCACAGGTTGAACCATCAAAGCCAAGATCAGAATGGTGGTAACCAATGCCATTCACGGTTTGACGTACGATCGCTTCAAAGTCGACGTTTGCAGTTGTTGTGATTTCACCGGCAAGTACAACCGCACCCGTTTTTACAAGCGTTTCACAAGCAACCCGCGCATATGGGTCTTCTTTTAAGATTGCATCCAAAATAGCATCACTGATTTGGTCAGCCATTTTATCTGGATGGCCTTCGCTTACAGATTCCGAGGTAAATACAGCGTACTCGCGCATAAGTCCTATCACAGTTAAATTTAAAGACCCGATATGTTACATCGTGTTGCGTCGAAGGACTAGGTTTGAACGGTAAAATTGGCTGAAATTGTTTCAATTTAATTTGTTTTTATTTGAATATTAGTATTTGAAAAACTGATATACCGCTTATATCAGTGGCTTTTGCTTATGTTTTGCTCAATAAAAATATGGCAGCTTTTTTTGGTCATTTTTTGTAGCAGCAGAGCTAGGCTTCTTATACCTTAGATTAATTTTTCCAAAGAAGAAGCAATCTTATTGTTTGAAAATGCATTTTACTGTCGCAAACCACTCCATCAATCGTGATGATTTAAGCTAAGGTTAATGAGCTAAAAACTTTATTAATCTGATCGGCGCATAATATATAGAAGAATTGCATCAAGACTTTGATCTAAAATTTATAAAATTTCATTGCATGTATAAGCCTACAGACTAGGCCTTATTTACTGAAAACGAAGAAGAGGGCAAAAGGTAAAATACAGCAGCGAGCTTTAGTTTATTTTTAGTCCTGCCGATGAGGGAAATAATTTGAATCAATAAAAGCCATATATGTATATTTAAGTGGCTGACCTTTTCAAGAGAATAATAAAAATTTGATAGAAGGGAACTCGCTTGTAAAACATAAGAAAATTAGGGTTTTTATTGTGATGAAAATTGAGTATTAATCGGTGCCTGTACTTAAAAGTGTAGATTAAATGTACGTTGACCAATCTAAACAACAATAAAGTGATAAATATTGTAGGCTGGTCTTTACCCCTCGCTGTTTTTTTAAGACAATATGCAGCAGTTTTGAAAGTCTTTTCATCATTTTCTATTTCTGAATTATTTGGACACTGATTTATGACAACCCCGCTTAATGAACGTCGTGTTGCAAACGCAATTCGTGTATTGGCAATGGATGCTGTGCAAAAAGCAAACTCAGGACATCCAGGTGCTCCAATGGGGATGGCAGACATCGCTGATGTGGTTTGGCGCGAATTTTTAAGCCATAACCCGACTAACCCGAATTGGGCGAACCGCGACCGTTTTGTATTGTCGAACGGTCACGGCTCAATGCTGCAATATGCACTTCTTCATTTAACGGGCTATGATCTTTCAATCGAAGATTTGAAATCATTCCGTCAATTACATTCTAAAACTCCAGGTCATCCGGAATTGGGCTATGCACCTGGTATTGAAACCACTACTGGTCCATTAGGCCAGGGTATTGCCAATGCCGTAGGTTTTGCACTGGCTGAAAAAACGCTTGCTGCGCAATTCAACAAAGACGATATTCAAGTTGTTGATCACTTTACTTACTGCTTCCTGGGCGATGGCTGCTTGATGGAAGGTGTTTCTCATGAAGCATGTTCATTAGCGGGTACTTTGGGTCTAGGCAAGCTGATCGCTTACTATGATGACAACGGCATTTCGATTGATGGCGAAGTTGAAGGCTGGTTCTCTGACGATACAGAGCAACGTTTCAAATCTTATGGCTGGCAGGTCATCAAAGTTGATGGTCATGATGCGGATGCAATCCGTCAAGCGACTGTAGAAGCGAAAGCTGAAGCGAACAAACCAACCATCATCATGTGTAAAACAGTGATTGGTTTAGGTTCACCAAACAAACAGGGTAAAGAAGACTGTCATGGTGCGCCTTTAGGTAATGATGAAATCGTATTGACTCGTGAAGCGCTTGGCTGGTCAGACGAAGCATTTGTTATTCCTGCTGAAGTTTATGCAGCATGGGATGCCAAAGAAAAAGGTTCACAAGCTGAAGCAGCCTGGAATGAAACTTTTGCCGCTTATGCAGCAAAATACCCAACTGAAGCAGCTGAATTAAAACGCCGTATTTCTGGTGATCTTCCAGCTGACTTTGTTGCAAAAGCAGATGCTTACATTGCTGAAGTAAATGCAAAAGAAGAAACGATTGCGACACGTAAAGCAAGCCAAAATACGTTGCAAGCACTTGTACCTTCTTTGCCTGAAGTGCTTGGCGGTTCTGCTGACCTTGCAGGCTCTAACCTGACCCTTTGGAAAGGTGCGCAAGGCGTACAGGACAATCCTGCAGGTAACTACGTACACTATGGCGTACGTGAGTTTGGTATGACTGCAATTGCCAATGGTGTAGCACTACACGGTGGTTTCATTCCGTATGTAGCAACATTCCTGATGTTTATGGAATATGCACGTAATGCAGTGCGTATGTCTGCTCTAATGAAACAGCGCGTAATTCATGTTTATACGCATGACTCAATCGGTCTAGGTGAAGATGGTCCAACACACCAACCGGTTGAACAAATCGCATCTTTACGTGGTACACCGAACCTGAATACATGGCGCCCATGTGACACTGTTGAAGCCGCGATTTCCTGGAAATCAGCTTTAATGCGTTCAGAAGGCCCAACGGCATTAATCTTCTCTCGTCAAAACTTGCCATTCCAGACCCGTACTCAAGCACAAATCGAGAACGCTGCGAAAGGTGGTTATGTACTGGCTGAAGAAAAAGGCGAATTGAAAGCGATCATTATTGCAACGGGTTCAGAAGTATCTCTGGCAATGGAAGCGTATGCACAACTTGAAGGTGTACGTGTAGTCTCTATGCCATGCGCTGAAGAATTCATGAAGCAAGATGCTGCTTACCGTGAAGCAGTTCTCCCTGCAGCGATTCGTGCACGTGTAGCGGTAGAAGCTGCACATGTGGATTACTGGTGGAAATTTGTAGGTCTTGACGGTCGTGTGATTGGTATGACTACTTATGGTGAATCTGCACCTGCGAAAGATCTGTTCCAGTTCTTCGGTATTACCACTGAAGCAGTTGTAGCAGCTGTAAAAGAGATTACTGCTTAATCAACTGATTAAACAGTTTTTAAAGGACGCCCCAGTTTTGGGGCGTCTTTTGTTTTTTCACTTTTTAGTGTTGTTTTCATGTGGCAACTGCTAAAAAGTTCTCCCATAGTCGAAATGAAAGAGTGAGATAAACATGAGCTTGTATGAACAAATTAACGATGAAATTACTTTAATGGATGCAGGCGAACAGAAATGGATCGGGCAGGATCTGCCTCTTGAAGCAATGATGGCAGTTGAGCTGTTACTTCAGGATCTGGCGGCTGAAAAAATTATTAAAGTGCGTCGTAAGAACCATGAAAAACATTCTGGTTTAAAGCAGATTGACCGTATTCTGGTGGAAAAGCTTTAAAATTGAAGGCTTAAATAGCCTCACATGGGGCTATTTTTGTACCAAAATAATCATCTGTATGAGTCATAGATATATTTTAAAAAATTGGCGTGAGTAAAATAAAAACATATCTTATCTTAATCATCAAAATAGCCTAAGCTAATTGAATCTATTTGAAATAGAAGAATCGTATAAAAATGATGATACAAGACCAGATTCAAATTGAGCCTCTAGAAAATATTACACAGCAGGAGTGGCTGCCATTATGGTTGGATTACCAGAATTTTTATCAGACTCAGCTCAGTGAAGAGGTAAATCAGCATACCTGGCAAAGGCTTACTGATCTTGCATTCGGCAATATGTATGGATTCGCAGCGATTCTGAATCAGCAGGTTATCGGCATTGTGCATGTCATTCAACATGACAGCTGCTGGACTTTAACGCCGTATGCCTATTTGCAAGATCTTTATACGCATATTGATTTTCGAGGGCGGGGTGTGGCACGAGCCTTGATTGAGAAAGTATATGTAGATGCTAAACAGCATGGATGTGATCGAGTGTATTGGTTAACTCATGAGAGCAATCGACAAGCACAGCAGCTCTATGAGCAGGTTGCCAAGAAAACCGGTTTTATTCAATACAAGATGACCTAATATTGACAAAGTCATCATGCTTACAATTTTACCGTTCCATGCATGCAACAAATCGTTCTATCTTTAGCGGTGCAAATAATTCTAATTAAGCTAGATTAGAACCTATTCAAAACAGAGGGTTATGACATGAAATTCAAGACATTGGCTTTGGGCCTGACTTTGGCTTCAGTAGCAACATTTTCTATGGCGAAGCCGGTTGCGTATACCATTGATCCAGGCCATACCGCGACTGTATTTAGCTGGAGTCACTTTGGTTTTTCGACACCATCTGCGAACTTTAGTGATATTCAGGGCACGATTACGGTTGATAATGAAAAGCCTGCTAACTCATCAGTAAATGTAACTATTCCGGTATCAAGTATTAATACCAATGTTAAAGCACTGGATGAGCATATTCAAAAAGCAGAATTCTTTGATGTAGAGAAATATCCAAACATCACGTTTAAAAGTACCAAGGTTCAGGCTTTAGGTAAAAACAAATATAAAATCACCGGTGATTTGACTATAAAAGGTGTAACCAAGCCAGTTGTGCTGGATGCAGTATTAAATAAACAGGCTGTTCATCCAATGACAAAACTGCAAACAATTGGCTTCAATGCGACCACGTCATTTAACCGTTCAGCTTTCAATGTTGGCGCTTATGTGCCAAATGTCGGTGATAAAATTACTGTAAACATTACCACTGAAGCATCTGTACCCGCTGCGAAAAAATAAGAAAAGACAAATTTAAAAAGCACCCTGTAGGGTGCTTTTTTATGGATGAAAATTAAGCTTTGCTAGAAATTAGTAGATAGCTAATCTGAAAGAATATCCTTTTATCATCCACTTAATTTGAAGAATAAAAATTAGCTGGTTTGAATATGCTTTAGAAATTCTTGAAGGATGGATACCGATACAGCTTCTAAAGCAGCAGCATATTGCTGATTGTCGGCACGTAAGGCTGCAATGTCGATATTCGCGTGACGCAGCTCACAGGTATGGCCAATCAGCCATTTCTCCAGACGCTCAGCTTCCACTTCAGCATGAAATTGCAGTGCCAGAATATTGCTGCCAATCCGGAAAGCCTGATTTGGATAGACCGCAGAACTTGCCAGAAGCTCAGCCTCTGTGGGCAGGTCGAACGTATCACCATGCCAATGTAATACTTCAAGATTTTCCAGATTTTTTAGTGGATTATTCTCCACAGATGTAAGGCTAAGCTTGGACCAACCAATCTCTTTGCTATGACCTGCATACACTTTTGCTCCTAATGCATGCGCAATAAGCTGTGCACCTAAACAAATTCCTAAAGTCGGCAAATTTTGCTGTAAACGAACTTTCAGTAAGTCTATTTCCTGCTGTAAGAAAGGATAGTCTTCAGTTTCATAAACGCCGATTGGACCACCTAAAATCACCGTCAGACCTGTATGTTCAAATGCCTGGGTCAGGTCATCGACCCCTGCTTCAAAATAACGTACGCGTAGGCCGAGCTGATAGAAAGTATCTTCCCACGCGCCAAGGTCTTCAAAGGCAAGATGCTGGATGGCATAGACCGTGTCTGGAAATTCGTCAAAATTAAGCATGATGGTGACTGATCAAAAGAAATGATTTAATTTAACTTGAATCATATGACTTGGAAAGCTGAATGCAGCTCAATGAGCTCCTCCATTTAGCAGTGGCTTGGTTGCAATTGCTTAAACTCTGTAAAGATACTCCGCTATTGTTCACTTCAGTTTGGGTATAACTTGGAACTTGATGACCGTATGCAATCCCATAGTTTTATATACTGATAACAACTCCATTAGGGGAGCCATGCTATGCAAAGTCTAAGCCTTTATATTGATCGTAAAAGATTAAGTCCCTATGCCATGTCGGTTTTTGTGGCCCTTAGAGAAAAACATGTCGATTTTAAAGAGATTAAAATCGATCTGGATAAGGATGAAAATAAATCAGATACCTATCTAAGAATCTGTAAAACTGGAAAAATTCCCTGCTTATCTGTGGATGGCTGGTCAATTTTTGAATCCATGGCAATTACTGAATTTCTGGATGAGCTTTTTCCAGCACCTGACTATCCGGCTCTTTATCCGGCAGATATTCGGGCGCGTGCTAAATGTCGGGCGGTTCAGGCATTGCTTAAATCTGATTTTAGTCTGATATGTCAAAATATGCCTTCCACGGGTATCTTTCAGCCATTACCGGAACCTTATGTTCCAGACCGGCATACTCAGGTAGAAATTGATCGGTTAACCAGAGTAAGTGAGGCTTTGATTGGCGATCAATGGTTAAGTTCACAATGGAGTATTGCAGATTTTGATTTAGCCTTCATGCTACATCGATTATTGAGTTTTAAAGTTCCTATTTCTGAAAGACTTTATAGCTATGTCATGCGGAATTTTCAGCGCGAATCTGTGCATGTCTGGTTTAAATTAAGAGAACTTGAACGAGGTACATGGGATCCATCACCATTTGATGTACCGTGAGTTGAGAAAGGCTTTCAGGGTTGATGGATTTAAGTCATGATTTAATTGTTTAAATAACTCCTGAATTGAGCAGAAATCAGGAGTTATTTATTCATGGGCATCTTCAGGATATTATTTTAATAAATCTAACAGGGCATCCGCCGTTGCTGCAGATGATGCTGGATTTTGTCCGGTAATCAGTAAACCATCCTGCTGCACATGAACTTGCCAATCATCAGCTTTGGAATAATGCCCACCATTTTCCTTCAGCATATCTTCGACCAAGAATGGAACAATATTCGTCAGGCCGACTCCCTCTTCTTCGGTATTGCTAAAACCAGTTACTGATTTACCTGACACAATTGAGTGGCCTTCACTATCTTTTACCTTTTTCAGTACTCCTGGCGCATGGCAGACCAGTGCGACAGGCTTATTGGATTGCAAGGTTTCTTCAATTAAATGGATTGAAGTGTAATCATTGGCTAAATCCCATAACGGACCATGCCCACCTGGATAGAATACGGCATCAAACTCATCTGCATTTACTTCGCTTAATTTATGGGTATTGGCTAAAGCACGCATGGCGGTTTCATCTGCTTCAAAACGTCTGGTTGCTTCAGTTTGGGCATCTTCAGCACTGCTTTTAGGATCAAGCGGCGGGTGACCACCTTGTGGGGAGACTAAAGTGATTTCGGCTCCTGCATCAATGAATCGATAATATGGGGCAGCCAGTTCCTCTAGCCAGAAACCGGTTTTTTCGCCTGTGTCACCAAGTTGATCATGGGAGGTCAGAACAATCAAAATTTTCATATGTTTACCTAAGATTATGTCAGATTTAAAATTTAATAAGTAAAATTATTGGATAGATGGATAGGAGAAAAATTGCCATCGTTAAACTGGAAACTTAAATTTAAAACAGCTTGGATTTGATATTTTGTGGCAATCCTTAAAGCAAATGTTTTAAACACCTACCTATATGAAATGTTTTAGAAAACATCATTACGATTGATCAGAACTTTTCTTTTTCTTTCCCCCACCATCCTGTTTATTGACTGTAGACCAAGCAATACGTTCAGCCTCTTTTTCAGAACGTCCTTGTTCTTTCTCACTTTCTTCAATATGTTTAGCTTGCCGTTTCTGTTTTTCCGTATAGGCAGATTTATCACCTCTAGGCATAGTCTGATCCTCACATGCGGTCTAATATGGGAATGACTATAACAAGGACTTGATTTAGGCAAAGTAAGCTTCTGTCAGGATTTGTTTGAATTGTTTTATAGGTTATTAAATGACTGGAGCATTTATATCTAACTTATTTTTAGTTCTAAAGATGAAGTCAATTTTAAAATCTTAATTTTGAACAGGATAATGACCCTAGAGCCATTATCCTAAAGCTTTTGTTTAGCCATTAACAATGCTGCCACCATTTACGTGGATCACCTGACCCGAGATATAGCTGGCTTCTTCACTAGCCAGAAATAAATAGGCTGGAGCGACCTCACTGGGCTGTCCCATGCGGCCCATCGGTGTCTGTTTACCAAATTCTTTTAAGGTTTCTTCGTCAAAACTACTTGGAATAAGTGGGGTCCAGATCGGGCCGGGTGCAACCCCATTAACACGAATACCTGTCTTGTTTTTCAGCAAATTGGTCGAAAGACTACGGGTAAACGTGGTAATTGCACCCTTAGTGCTGGAGTAGTCGATCAGTTCATCATGTCCGTGATAGCTAGTAATACTAGTGGTATTAATAATACTGTCACCTGCCTGCATATGGGGGAGAACCGCCTGAGTTAAATGAAACATACTCAGAATATTGGTGTTAAAAGTTTTATATAGCTGTTCAGGAGAGATATCGGTAATACTTTTCTGCGGATATTGTACTCCTGCATTATTTACCAGAATATTAATTGTCTTGAATTCCTGAATAGTCTGTTTTACCAGATCTTGAATTTCTTCTGGTTGCTGCAAGTCACATTTGATCAGTAGACAGCGCTGTCCTTCTGCTTCAACCATTTTCTTTGTATCTTTTGCATCCTGATCTTCGTCCAGATAGCAAATCGCGATATCCGCTCCTTCACGGGCAAACAGGACAGATACCGAACGGCCAATCCCACTATCTCCACCGGTAATGAGAGCAACTTTGCCTTTTAATTTCTCGCTACCTTTATAGTGAGGTTTAATGATCTCTGGCTCTGGGTTCATTGCAGTCTGAACACCAGGCTGATGGTCTTGTGTTTCGGTTGAATTTGGGGTTTCAGGATAATTATTCATATATTTTCAGGTCCATTGTTTAGTGTAATGACAGAAAAATATATTAGGGAGATTTTCCAGAAATAGGCTAAGACCTGACATTTCATAACAGAATCTATGCAGGAGATTGCATTTGTTGAATTAGGTTTACATTTGAAGGTTTATATAAAGATATTTAAGGTAAATTAAATATTTTAATGTTTAATTTACTAGACCTCTTTCATAAATCATTTTTTGCTCAGTTCCAAGTTGTAGATTCCAGCGATTAAATTGAATCTCAAACCAAGCCTTTTACCTCTATTTCGATAACGTTCAGCAAGGATTTTGAAGGTTTTCAGGCTGCCAAATACATGCTCAATTCCGATTCTTCTTTTATTGATTTCTTGATTATAGATTTTCAATTCAGGATCCAATTTACAGTGTCTTTTGGCTTTTAATGGCAACAGGCTATTCGGATACAACACATAAATCCCCTGATAGCCTTTATCTGCAAGGATAAAAGCCCCAAAAGGAATCTGGTTTAAATTACGTTTGAACAACTCGAAATCATGCACTGCACCGCGACTGGTACATAAACTCAGAATTTGCTGAGTTTTGTAGTGAATCATGGCCTGTACTTTAAAGGTATGGGTCTTTTTCTTG
>NZ_JBQEOL010000028.1:0-23663 GCF_052044895.1 Acinetobacter sp. 22323
TTCCACAATCCCTTGCTTGCCCAACGATTAAAACGATTATAAGCAGTTTGCCAAGGACAAAATTCTTGAGGAATATCACGCCATGTGGCGCCTGTACGCAGTTTCCATAAGATCACTTCCATGATATTTCTACTATTCTTTGAACGGTAGCAACCATGTAATCGCATAGTATCTTGAATTTGCTGTCAGATATCATCGGTAAGAAGAGTACGTGCCATTGAAAATATAGAAATAAAAATAACTCAAAGGAGGATTTTAAGTATTTAAAACCAATTCTTCAAATGAGGACACGCCCTAGTATAAAAAACTTAGTTTCAAATATTGCATTGCAAGCTTTTGATCGGAGAATTGGACAAAGTAAGAAACGTTCGGAAGAGTATGGACTCAAGTTTAAATGGATATCGTATTTAATAAAGAATGAAGAAACTTTAGAAGACTTTAGTAATAAATTAAAAAGTTTAGGTGATTGTGTTGAAGTTTTAAAGGAAGTAGCTGAAATACATTCTGAAAGACCAATTATTGTAGTTGATGAAGTCGATAGAATGACTGATAAAAATGAAATCACTCTATTAGCTGATTTAATTAAACAATTGGGTGACAAAGAGGTTGATATAAAAATTATATTTACGGGGGTAGGGGCGACTATACATGACATTCTGGGGGCTCATCAGTCGGCGATTAGGCAATTAGAGACTATTGAATTGCCACGATTAAGTTGGGAAGGCCGTTTTGAAATTATTCAAAATGTTTTAAATAAATTTGATATTGATATATGCCGTGATATTTATATCCGTATCGCAGCGGTCTCAGATGGTTTTCCATATTATGTGCATTTAATCTTAGAAAAACTGTTATGGGTTTTGTGGGAAAAAGAAGAAGTTGCTACAGAGGTTGAATGGGACGATTTCTATAATGCTATTAATGTAGCTATTAAAGATACAGTTGCTGAATTCTCAAAACCTTATGAGATGGCTTTAAAGCAAAGAACTAAAGATTATGAAGAAGTAATGTGGGCTACAGCAGTAGTAGATTGGCAAGGTGATTATCTTAAAGAAATGTACAAAATGTACGATGTTATCTGTGAGCAAGTTAGATTTGATTTGAATAAAATAGATTTTATTAAATTAAATTACAGTCAATTTTCTAGTAGAATTAAGAACTTAACTACAGAGAATTGTGGGAAAATTCTTTTAACCAAGTTTGAATATGGTAAAGGCTACTATACGTTTAGAGAAAAAATGATGCGAGGCTATATACGAATGCAAGCTGAAGCTAATCAGATTGAAATCTCTACATTATCTAATGAAAAAAATGTAAGTAATGTCATTCATGTGGCTTCTAGAAGAACAGGTTATCACGCTTCTAAATTACCAGGTTCAATTCGTTTTAAGATGGAAGAAGAAAACCCGCTCTAAAGCGGGTTTTTTATTAAATCAGAACTTAGTGTTGAAGCACCGAAATATCAGCTACTTTCGTGAACAATTCACGAAGCTGAGCAAGCATACGTAAACGGTTTGCTTTCAGCTCAGCATCATCGGCCATCACCATCACACCGTCAAAGAATGCATCGACTGGCGCACGAAGTGCAGCCAAAGCTGAAAGTGCAGCAGTGTAGTCTTTGGCAGCAAATAACGGCTCAACCACAGGTGTGATTTTTGCTAGTTCAGCGAATAATGCTTTTTCAGCATCTTCAACCAAGTTTGCTTCAACAACTTCACCTTCAGGTGCAGCTTCTTTGGCAAGAATGTTGGCAACACGCTTGTTCGCCGCAGCAAGAGCAGCAGCTTCAGGTAATGCACGGAAGTGATTGACTGCATTGACACGTTTGTCAAAATCAAGCGGAGATTTTGGAGACAATGCTTGAACCGCTTGAATTACATCAACAGCAACGCCTTGGTCTTCGTATTTCGCACGGTAACGACCTTCTAAGAATGCAACAGCATCGTTTAAAGTCTTGTCATGGTCTTTCAGTACATCGCCATAGGCAGCAAGAGCAAGTTTGATCAAATCTTCAATTGAAACATCAAGCTCATTTTCAGTCACAAGACGCAAGATACCAATCGCAGAACGACGCAGTGCAAACGGATCTTTAGAACCTGTAGGTGCTTGACCAATACCGAAAATACCCGTCAAGGTATCTAAACGGTCTGCAAGGGCAATCGTTGTACCTGTCTTAGTTTTCGGTAAAACGTCACCTGCGAATTTAGGTAAATACTGCTCACCCAAAGATTCAGCAACTTCGTCATTTTCGCCTTCAAGACGTGCGTAGTAAGTACCCGCGATGCCTTGAAGTTCTGGGAATTCACCCACAAGTTCAGAGGTTAAGTCGCATTTCGCAAGAAGTGCCGCTTTTTCAGCATCAGCCGCATTTGCACCTGTAATTGGCGCTAAAGCTACAGCGAGTTTTGCAATACGTTCAGACTTATTCCAAAGCGTACCCAATTCTGCTTGGAAGACCATGTTCGCTAATTTCTCTTTACGAGAAGCAAGCGGTTGTTTTTGGTCTTGTAGGAAGAAGAATTCAGCATCTGATAAACGTGGACGAACCACTTTCTCGTTACCTTCAATAATTTGTGTCGGGTCTTTTGACTCAATGTTTGACACGGTAATGAAGTATGGTTGAAGTTTATTGTCAGCATTCACCAAGCAGAAGTACTTTTGGTTGTCCTGCATGGTGGTGATAAGTGCTTCTTGAGGAACAGCAAGGAAGCGTTCTTCGAAGCTCGCACGAAGCGCAACAGGCCACTCAACCAGTGCAGTCACTTCATCACGAAGATCCGCAGGCACAATCGCAATTGCATTTACTTCATCAGCCAATGCTTTCACTTGACCATCAATGATGGCTTGACGCTCTTCAAAAGACGCCACAACGTAAGCTGTTTTTAACTTCGCTAGGTATTCATCAGCATGCGTTAAAGTAATCGCTTCAGGTGCATGGAAACGGTGACCATAGGTCACATTACCTGCTTTGTGATCTTGAATGGTTGCATCAACCACATCGTTGTCTTTTAATAACACCACCCATTTTACAGGACGCACGAATTCGGTACGGCTTGCCGCTGAACGCATGCGTTTTGCGATTGGTAGGTTGTCTAAAGCATTTTGTAAAATTTGCGGTAAAAGCACATCAAGGCTTTGACCTTTGACATCTTTTAAGTAGCACACTTTTTCAACTTTACCGGCCTGGAAAGTTGATACTTGATCAACAGTAATGCCTTGACCACGCATAAAGCCTTCCAAAGCTTTAGTTGGTTTTCCTTCAGCATCAAACGCCGCTTGTTTCGCAGGGCCATCAAAACGTTTTTGTGTGTCGGCTTGCGCAGCATCAACATTGACAATTTTAAGTGCCAGACGACGTGGTGCTGCATACGCTTCGATTGAATCAAAAACAAGACCAGCATCATTTAAACCTTTTACGGTTTCAGCTTGCAGCGCATCACGTAATTTTTTCAGGCTTTTTGGTGGAAGTTCTTCACAACCCAATTCGAACAAAACGGTATGTTTAGACATTATTTGCTCTCCTTGTTTGCTTCTTTCGCTTCTGCTTCAACTTGCGCTTTTAATTGTGCCAACACTTCATCACGTAGATGTGGTTCTGCCATTGGGAAACCAAGTTCAGCACGTGCTGCTACATAGCTGGTTGCAATCGAACGTGCCAATGTACGTACACGTAAGATATAACGCTGACGTTCAGTCACAGAGATTGCACCACGTGCATCAAGCAGGTTAAAGCTATGTGATGCTTTCACCACTTGCTCATAGGCAGGAAGTGGAAGTTTCGCTTCGATTAAACGTGTCGCTTCAGCTTCATAGAAGTCGAACAGTTCAAACATCTTATCGACTGGTGCATATTCAAAGTTATAAGTCGATTGTTCTACTTCATTTTGATGGAACACATCGCCATAGGTCACTGTACCGAACTGACCTTTGGTCCAAACCAGATCGTAAACTGAATCAACACCTTGCAGGTACATTGCCAGACGTTCCAGACCGTAAGTGATTTCGCCAGTTACCGGGTAGCATTCAACACCACCAACTTGCTGGAAGTACGTGAACTGAGTCACTTCCATACCGTTCAGCCAAACTTCCCAACCTAAGCCCCAAGCACCCAGGGTTGGAGATTCCCAGTTATCTTCTACAAAACGGATGTCATGAACTAAAGGATCAATACCGATGGCTTTTAAAGAATCCAGATAAAGCTGCTGGATATTGTCCGGGTTTGGCTTTAATACCACCTGGAACTGGTAGTAGTGTTGCAAACGGTTCGGGTTTTCACCATAACGGCCATCTTTCGGACGGCGTGATGGCTGAACATAAGCCGCGTTCCAGGTTTCAGGACCTAGCGCACGAAGGAATGTTGCAGTGTGGAATGTCCCTGCACCCATTTCCATGTCGTAAGGTTGCAAAACGACGCAGCCTTGCTCCGCCCAGTAGTTTTGTAAGGCAAGAATTAAGCCTTGGAAGGTATCAATATGCGATATGGCGCGACTCATGGTCATCCACTTAAAATTAGAGAAAAATTGTGCTTGATTATAAGGATTTTGCGAAGGCGTGGCAAAGGTTATCCATGAATTGCCTGCGCCGCTTTTTATTCGCCTGACACAACTGCCTGTTCATGCGCACGCAGACTGAGAAAGATAAAAAATCCGATAGAGGGCAGGCTAAAACAGGAAATCATGAATAGAGTACTGAGCAGATCATTGGAACTGAGGAAATAAGCCAGAATCAGCGTTGCCAGAATACCCACCAGTACAATACTGAAGATATGAAACTGCTGTAGATGGTGTAATACGAATAGACTGATACATAAAGGAATATAGATCAGGCAAAGATAGAACAGGAGTCCGAAAATGTACATGATCAGCATGAAAGTCACCATCGAGAGTAGAAGTGAGCTCGAAGTCATAGCCAGGAATAACAAGTGCAAGATCAGCAGCACGAACATCAAAGGGCCATAGAGTGAGGCTAAACCGAGTACAGGTGCCAGCAACAGTTGTACTGCAATTCCGGTTTTGGTTTGTTGTAAAGGCTGGATTAGAAAATGCATCGTTTTTATTCTTGTTTGAGAGAAGAAAATACACCGCTTAGGCGCGGCCCTGATTATAATTTTTAGATAGAGCACCCTCAGCATAAGCAAAAAAACCAATGAGTAAAAGATATAAAATAAATACATCTTTAAAGCCAAGGGTTTTATAATGCCTGCACTCCCCAAAACAATAATTCAGGCCAACCGTGTTGCATAGTTCCTCAGAATGGCTGCAAAGCCTAAAGCCAAATTTTAAAATTCTCCCTGTCAAAGACCGTATTCTGTGTGGTTTAGGTGCATTGATCGGTCTGGCACTGTCGTCTTTAATCAGCCTGTGGGCACTGGGTGATTTTCAGGCGTGGTATATCGCGCCGATGGGTGCTTCGTCAGTATTACTGTTTGCCGTACCTGCCAGTCCGCTGGCACAGCCGTGGAATATGGTGGTTGGAAATACTATTGCTGCGATCGTGGGGGTGAGCTGTACTTTGCTGTTTCCCAGCTTGACCCTTGCATTCAGTCTGGCCGTAGCAGTTGCGATTATATTGATGCTAAGCACCGATTCTCTGCATCCACCGAGTGGGGCGGTTGCGATTACAGCGGTACTGGGCGGCAATGCCATTCATGAGCTGGGCTATGCTTTTGTGTTCTATCCGGTCTTGCTGAACTCGGTACTGTTAATGGTGGTAGCGATTGTATTTAACCGGATGTTGGGTAAGGCTTATCCGCAACAGCTGCAGATTAATACCCGTTCTAAAGATCCAACCCCGACCCAGAAAGTGACGATTCAGCCGCAGGATATTCAGGCTGTACTTGATCAACAGACCCAGTTACTGGATATCAGTGAATATGACCTGCAAAAAATTATTCTGGAAGCACAGAGCAAGGCCAGTGAACGTGCTGACAGCCCGTTCCTGTGTCAGGATATCATGAGTAAAGACGTTGCCAGCTTGCAGGAAAGTGATGATATCCGGCATGCCTTGGCGAAATTCCGACAGATGAATCTGATGAGCCTACCGGTAGTGAATGCGGAAAAGAAACTGGTTGGAACTTTGGCGATGTACCAGCTGGTGGAATGGTTTGAGCGTGCCACCGACATTCGCAGTGGCTGGGAATCTGAAGTCGGACATATCATGAGCCGGAAGGTGGTGACTGTACAACCAGGCCAGCCAATTCAGGACTTGGTGCCGTATTTCGTTGAGCGTTCCTTTAATTATATTCCGGTGCTGGACGAAGGTCAGCTGGTCGGTATCATTAGCCGTGCTGACATGATTGCCGCTTTATATCAGGAGTTAAATCATTTCAAGCTGAGTGCCTGATCTGGACGGATGTAGATCTATCTTCGAAAATGAAAAAGCACGCCGTAGCGTGCTTTTTTAATCCATTCATCTTTAGAGAAAGAACCAGTAAATAAATAGCGATACCAGGAAAATACACATGATGTTGAGGACAAAGCCAACTTTCATCATTTCCGACTGCTGAATATAACCGGTACCAAAGACAATCGCATTCGGCGGTGTTGCTACAGGCAGCATGAAAGCACAGGATGCACCAATTCCAATCACAATCACCAGAATTTCTTTAGGCATTCCCATCTGATCGGCAATGGCGGCAAAGACCGGCACCAGTAGTGCAGCGGATGCGGTATTACTGGTAAATTCGGTCAGGAAAATGATGAAGGTTGCTACCACAAAGATAATCACTAAAGGTGAAGTATCACCAAAGGTATTTGCCAGAGTTTGCCCCAAGACCAGAGAGCTGCCTGAATCTTTTAAAATGGCACTCAAGGTCAGGCCGCCGCCAAACAGATAGAGCACGCCCCAGTCGGTATTCTCTGCAATCTGCTTCCAGGTTGCGGTACCCAAAATTGCCACCATACATGCGGCCAGAATCGCAATCCAGGTATCTGGCTGGCTGATTCCAAAGTTCTCGGTCAGCTTTTTACTGAAAATCCAGGCCAGGGCAGTACAGATAAATAGCACCATTGCGGCAATACGGCTGCGGGTCCAGGGAATATCTTCAGTGACAAACTGCACTTTGTGATTCAGCTTGGGACGCAGCACCAGATACAGACTGATCAGCATCGCAGGCAAGATAATGAACATCATCGGCAAACCGATTTTCATCCAGTCTGCAAAGTCATAACCCAGCGCTTTGGCAGCAATGGCATTCGGTGGCGAACCTACAATTGTACCTAGACCACCAATACTGGCGGAGTAGGCAATCCCGAGCAGAATAAATACGAAGGTTTTACGTTCTTTCTCTACATCCAGATGCGAAAGTAAACCCAGCGCCAGCGGTAACATCATGGCTGCGGTAGCCGTATTGGAAATCCACATGGACAGGGCGGCAGTCACGGCAAAAATGGCCAATACTGAAATACCTAAATGTCCACCGGATAGGGAAATAATCCACATGGCAATTTTCTTGTCCAGCTTTTGGATATGCAGTGCCGTTGCCAGTGCAAAACCGCCAAAAAACAGGAAAATAACCGGATCGGCAAAGGTGGTTAAAGCAGCTTGTGTGGTAATGGGTACCAGCGCATCGCCGTCGGTCATCGGCATGGCTAACAGTACTGCCAGTATGGGAATCAGCAGGGCAGTAATAGTGATATGAATTGCTTCTGTCAGCCATAAAATACCAATAAAAGCCAGCAGAGCCAGACCTTTGCTAGCATTCTGGTCATAAGGTAAAACCTGATACAGGATAAAGGCTACAATGGCCGCGATGATAATCAGGATCCATCCTTTCATTACGCCTTTGGGCATAACGTTGGTGGGGGTGGCAAGGTTTTGACTTGTCATACGCACACTCCTTGTTTTTATACAGCTAATTTTTATGAAGAATTTTTCTAATCATAAAGCGGTTTGATTACAAATTATACTAATTTAAAAAAAGGTGATTTGAATGTTGTAATAATGCAGTACTTTGCCATAGAGCCTGTATGCCTAAAACCATCAATAAGCCCAAGACTAAAAATTTAAAATGCCGCTGTGACAGGCGATGACGGATTTTTCCGCCAATCCAGACGCCAATCAAAGCAAAAATGGTAATACCGATCAAAATGGATTGTTGTTGTGGATTAATCTGGATCAGGATTGGGAACAATAAAAGTAACTGGATCAGTTTGCTGACAATAAAATTCAGGTTACTGATAATGACGATATCAGTCTTGCTGAGCTGGTTGCTGATCAGATACATCATCAGAAAAGGAGCCATGGCATTGGTCGCTCCACCAATCACACCAGCCAATAAACCAAAACACACCATACTCAGAATATGCGGGTTGCTCTGAAAAGGTTTGGAGCGAAGCTGATCTAGTACATAAAATATAATTACTGTTCCTAGCAGCAGTTTGAGATAGCCTTCATTCAGCCATAGCAGCAGTTTGACTCCGAACAAACTGCCAATCAGGCTGCTTAAAATTAATGGCCAATAATGTTTGAGATAATAGCGAATGCTCTGTAGCAGACTGTGCTGGGGATCAGCATTTAGCATCAACAGATTCAGGAGCAGGCAGGGGAAAATGACTAGGGTCACTGCCAGACTCAATGGATATTGGCTGGATAGTACCGCAGTACTCATCATCGGGAAGCCAAACCCACTCAAGCCATGCAGCAGTGCTGCTACAGCACATAAGCACAGTACAATCCATTCCGCCTGTGTCATCCTGAATCCATTTCAAGGAGTTTTTAACTAAGTTATAGAGAAATCAGCCAGTTGGCAAAGGCTAGAGAAATAATTTAACAATTTATTAAATCGCCTGAAGCAGGCAAAAAAAAGCTGTGGTCATTAGGGGAAATGCCACAGCGCAAAAGGGAATTACTATTTATTCTATAAAAAGGAAACTTACAGCGGATCTTTATTTACATCACGAATTGGTCGTTGATAGCCCGTAGACTGATGCGGGGTATGTTCAACCATAGCTTGCTTTTTTGGCATGATCAGCCAAAGTACAAGATAAACCAGGATACCTGGGAAAGCGGCACTCATTATAGAGATCACCACGAAAATCAGACGCAGTAAATTTGCATTCCAACCAAAACGTTCAGCAATACCACCCATCACACCTGCAATCATGTTCGAGCGGTTAGAGCGATATAAACCAACATTGGCCATTCAGGTCTCCTTAATAATTAAGATAAAAGAACAACGATGTTCCTTTTAAAATATGGAGCTAAGTTGTTATTTTTAAAGTGTCTAAATACAATTTATTCGTAAATTTATGTAAATTGGGATTAAGTATTTTTCTCGGAATCTTTAACATGAAGACGAAGGTTCTTGAATTTAATAATAATCTCCTGCCTTTGATTTTATAAAAATGCTTGGCTGTTCATAATCTGGTTGAATTAAATGAAATTTAAGGTATTTAAAGCTTTCAAGAGACTGGAGTATCAGCTCTGTGTGATATTGCTGGGTATACTCGGGCTGGTGGGGTGTGAGCGTCATTCGGGTAAACCGATCAGTGATACTGAACTTGAATTGCACCATAAAGAGGGGGTAGCTGTTTCTCTCGCTAATCAGACGCTAGATGAAAGTACTCAAGCCAAGAAACTGACTGATATTGCCGGTCATGCCACTTTCAGAGAGGAAGATGGCTTTAATGGGCAGCCTATTCCAGATTATGCGGTTGACTTCGTGGGACGTTATTACACGGAAGTCAGTTGTAATGATGGTTTTTCTCCCTGCAAAAATGGCAAGGCAATGTTTATTCTCACCCTTGCCCCGAATGGTCTGGTATATCGCAGTATCTTGCAACATGGTCAGGTATTTACCTTCCAAAACAAGATGGCGACACCTTATTCAACCTATCGTAAAGACCGTTGGGAATTGAATCCCACTCGTAAGGAGCTGGTGGTCTACCGTAAAGAGGGCCTGGTTTTGTTTTATACTGTCAAAGACAATACCAAGCTGGTGATGAATATTGAAAAAACCCAGAAAGAGAATCGTCAAGAGCTGATGGATCAGCACTACGTGCTGCCACGTATATCTTATGAACTGGTAAAAGATATTGATAATCAATTGCCTTCGCCACAATAAGGCGAGGGGACACTAAGAAAACTCACAAAAATCCTGATGCGTTGACATAGCCCAGATATAGATAAAAATTATAAGACGATTGAAAGAAAACTGTAGCTTGGTGGTGGTATAGGACTTGAAACCACGCCCCATAGCTTAAGAAGCTCTTGTTCTAGCAACTAGACGAATAACGCACAAATATATCTAAAATAATCCCGGCATATTTTAAAATGAAGAGAGCAAGAATTCAGAAAAGACAAATCAAAGCCGTGATCGGTTGATGATCTTGATTGGAATATACAGGTGTTATGATCTTCGCAGAATAGAAGAAGAATGGTGGGTCGTCCGCGACTCGAACGCGGGACCAACGGATTAAAAGTCCGCTGCTCTACCAACTGAGCTAACGACCCTGAGGAGTAGAAATGATGAAGATCATTTTTACGACGCAAGATTTGGTAATTGCGCTATCCCGAAGGATAAGATGGTGGGTCGTCCGCGACTCGAACGCGGGACCAACGGATTAAAAGTCCGCTGCTCTACCAACTGAGCTAACGACCCATCTTAGGCTGTCAAATAAATGGTGGGTCGTCCGCGACTCGAACGCGGGACCAACGGATTAAAAGTCCGCTGCTCTACCAACTGAGCTAACGACCCATATCATTTGATGGAGCGTATTGTAGCAAGATATGAAATCAGCGCAAGTAAAAAATAACAA
This sequence comes from Acinetobacter sp. 22323, assembly GCF_052044895.1. NCBI lineage: Bacteria > Pseudomonadati > Pseudomonadota > Gammaproteobacteria > Moraxellales > Moraxellaceae > Acinetobacter > Acinetobacter sp. 22323. Next base: position 10,758 of record NZ_JBQEOL010000028.1, read on the forward strand.
AGTTGCCCATGTTTGATTATAAATGCAACAAATTGAATTTATATACACAAAAAATAGGCAACTTCAGCACTTAGAAGCGATATTGATAGGCCTGGATGTTGGTAAAAACTTTTGGCGTTACATCGCAATAAGCATCCGCTCCCGGTAAGCACACCAGTAAACGCTCATTAGTCTTGCTTGGATCAAATGCTTGCTCTTTCAACTTATTTTTCTGGTATTTAAAAGTACCAGTGGTTTCGACCTGTTGCTGTATACGCAGGAATACCGGAACCGAATAAGCAGGCAGACATTTCTTGAAACAGCTCAACATCTCTTTCAGATCGGTATCGTTCAGTTCAGCTTCCGGTTTCAGCGTAATGGCTGCCATACCGGCACGACCATTGGTGTTTGGAATTTCCACCCCATACACCACTGCCTCTACAATCTTGTCATACTCGGTCAGCATGTTTTCCACTTCGGTCGTCGATACATTTTCACCTTTCCAGCGGAAAGTATCCCCCAAACGGTCGACAAACTGCGCATGACGGAAACCGATGTCGCGGACCAGGTCGCCGGTATTGAAATAGGCATCACCTTTGCAGAACACATCTTTCATAATGACAGACTTATTCTTTTCCGGATCGGTATACCCATCAAATGGCGAACGACGGGTAATTTTACCAATCAACAGACCTGTTGTGCCTTTTTTGACGCGTTTACAGTGACCTTTGACATCACGTACCGGCTCGTTTTTGTCTTTATCGAATTCAACAATCGCATACGGAGTTGGGGAGAATCCGACAGTATTGTCGAAATTGAACACATTGCTGAAACCGACATTGCCTTCACTGGATGCATATAGTTCAAGTACTTCTTCAATACCGAAACGGTTTTTGAACTTATCCCAGATATTTGGACGCATACCGTTACCGATCATTTTCTTGACGCGGTGACCTTTTTCCAGCTCTGAAGAAGGTGCATCCATCAGGTAACGGCAAAGTTCCCCGACATACCCGATTGCAGAAGCATCAAATTTTTGTACATCTTTCCAGAATGAAGAGGTCGAGAATTTACGGCGGATTGCAAATGTCCCTGCACCGGCAATCACACCACACCAGCATACCACCATGCCCGTCGCATGATACAGTGGCAGGGTGCAGTACATCACATCCTCTGTACCCAAGTTAAGCACATGACCATACGTGCCATAAGCAAGGGTCCAGCGGCTATTGGTAAAGATTACGGCTTTCGGCAGACCAGTAGTGCCGGAAGTGTAGATGTAGAACAGACCATCTTTACCTTGCACACTATGTGTTGTTGATGGATTGAATTTCGGGAAAGTATCAATGACTTCAGCAAGATTGATAAAACCTTCAGGTGCCTGACCAGGATTTTGCTGGGTAGGCTGATCGGCAAACCAGTGGAAACGGTCCGCCGCGATATTCAGTTCATCACGGATCTCGGCAACCGCAGCGTGACATTCATCACCCACGATGACTGCAATCGGTTTGACCAGATTAATGCTATGTGCCAGCACTTTACCGACCTGTGAAGTATTCAGCAGGGCAATGGTCACACCAAGCTTGGCCAGACCAATCACGCTGGCGACCATTTCCGGGCGGTTCTCGACCATCAGGGCAACGACATCGCCTTTTTTCGCACCTAGCGACAGGTAGTAATGTGCAATCTGGTTGGCCCAGCCATTCAGTTCTGTATAACTAAAGCTCTGGTCTTCAAAACGCAGGGCAATACCTTCAGGGTTGCGCTGTACCGCTTTTTCAAAAGCGAGACCCAAACCTGCAGCAGTATTTGGAGTACGTAAATAAGCCTGCCTAAGTCCATTGACCAAGTTCGGCACTTTTTTCAGGAAAGCGGGGATTTTGGCTGCGACATCAGCAATACCAATCAGATCATGTTGTGTGGTTTGGCTCATGGGAATCCTATTTCTTTTACGTATCCGATACGTGCACTGAATATGCAATAACTGTCCGTTGTAGTTTTAATGGTTGATTTAAAGAGTAATCAACCTAATTTGACAAAATCTAGCAAAAAAAACCTAGTCACCGAAATGACTAGGTTTTTTTTAGTTACTGCAATTGGGCGAATTATGACTCAGTTGCAGTATTGGCTTTCTTCGGTGGACGGCCACGTGGGCGACGCGGACGGGCAGGAGATTTCTCTGCTTTTTCCGCTTCTGTTTCCACTGTTTCTGCTTTTGCTTCAGCTGCATTTTCAGCGGCTGATGCTTCTTCTTCAGTGGCAGCAACTGGTGCTTTAGCTGTAACAGGTGCATTTTCAGGCTGTTCTGTAGCTTCTGGCTCAGTTTGAGCTGCTGTTACTGCAGTCTCAGGTTGATCAGCAACTAAAGGTTTAACAGGCTCGTCAGTTCTTAGAACTTCAATCGTCTCAGCTTGTTGTGCTGCCACAGCCTGAGCTTCAGCAGCGGGTTCAGTCGGTTTTTCTTCCGGTTGAGCTGCCTGTTTTGCTTGTACAAGTGCCTGTTCCGCAGCAAGTTTTGCTAGACGACGACGCTCACGTGGATCGTTAGCTACACGCTTTTCTGACACAGGTTTTGGTGGAGTCAGATCCAGTACCGGAGCAGGTTCTGGTTCAGGCTGAGCCTTGTTCACCTCTACATCACGCGTCACCGGTTTTTTCTCGGCGGTCACTGCTACAACAACAGTTTCATTGTATTGCTGCGTGAACTTGTCCAGTGCACGGTTGAAGGTCGCCATCAGGCCGAACTGCTCAATCAGTACTGAACAGTCTTCACCGTACACATGACGGATCAGGCTGCCTACGGTGTACTGACCAAGTGTCGGTACTTGTGAAGGACGAAGCTGAGCGGCCTGAGCCTGCTGACCTTGTGCAGCACGACGGTCACGACGACGTTGACGTGGGTCATTGCTGGCACGAGACTTTTCAGCTTTCGGCGTTACCTGCTCAAGCGCTGCTGCTGGAGCAGGGGCTTCAGTCAGATCAACCGCTTCAGTTTTCTCTTCCAGTTCTGCTGCCATCGTTGCTACGGCTGGTGCCTTTTCAGGTGCAGTTTCTTCAGCCGGAGTAGCCACTACAGGTGCTGTACCGTTCAGCGCTACGATTTCACTTTGGCCTTGATCGACATTCACCATCATAGCCGTTGGTGTAACATCCTGACGCGGTGCATCAATCAGCTCTACGCGTACTTGACGTTCATTAGCTGCTGGAGCTTCAACTTGAGCAGGTGCTTGTGGAGCAGCCGTTTGCTCATTCAGTACGCTTTGATCGCGGTGGCGATTAGGACGTTCTGGACGTTGCTGGTTACGACGGTCACGACGTGGCACAGCTGCTTGCGGTTCAGCTTGAGCATCCTGGTTGTGCTCTTGCTGATGGCGCGGATTCTTACGCTTTTGCTCACGCTGTTCTTGACGCTGTTCCTGGCGAGACAACTGAACCACTTCTTCATGCACTTGTTGTGGTGCATTGTCATGTTGTTGTGGTTCGCGTTGCTCTTTGTGCTTGTTGTTGCGCTGTTTTTTATGGCTGCGTTGTGATTTTTCTTCACGTTCAGCCTTTTCAGCCTGATCACGCTCTGGCTTATGTGCCACAGTTGATGGTGAAAGGTAAGCATTGCTGGTTGGTATAGCAGCTGGTTGTGGGACATGCTGCGGCGCCTGCTGTGCAACAGGTGATGTAACCTGGCCGAACTGACCACGGCTGACTGCGCCATTATTTACCAGCTGTTCAATCGCAGCAGCTGCATTATTGGCAGTGCGAGATTGATCCACAGTGGCTGCCTGTTTTTGTACAAACAGGTTTTCTAACCATGCACATGGACTGGCAACAGGTGCAGCAACTTGGGCAGGGGCCTGTTGGGCAACCGACGCTTGCTGTGCAGTCTGGTTCTGATTTTGCTGGTTTTGATGTTGATTATTACGGCGTTTGTTGTTTCTGCCGTTGTTTTGTTGCTGAGCAGGCGCTGGTGCGGCAGCATGCGCATTTTGTTCTTCTTCTAAATGCCACTCAGAAGATTCATAACCCAGTTCTTTTTCGCTTGAACGTGTTGCTTCAGTACGTTCATAGCTGGTTGGTGCAAAACCTTCAGGATTATAAGAAATCTCGTAATGCGGCGTTTCCAGGTGCGGGTGCGGCAATACAGTCACACGTGTACTTGAAGTCTGTTCCAGGTAAACCAAGCTGTGACGCTTTTCATTCAATAAGAATGCAGCGATTTCAACCGGTACTTCAACCTGAACTTCACCATGACGTTCACGCAGAGCAATTTCTTCCACTTTACGCATGATTGAAAGTGATAAAGAACGTAGGTCACGCACCATACCTGTGCCATGACAGCGTGGGCAGACATAGCCCGTGGCTTCTTCAAGTGAAGGACGTAAGCGTTGACGGCTCATTTCCATCAGGCCAAAACGTGACAATTGACCAAACTGGATACGTGCGCGGTCACTTTGGGTTGCTTCACGCAGTTTTGCTTCAACCATGCGCTGGTTGCGGTCTTTGGTCATGTCGATAAAGTCGATCACGACTAAGCCGCCAATATCACGTAAACGTAACTGGCGTGCAATTTCTTCAGCAGCTTCAAGGTTGGTATTTAACGCGGTATCTTCAACGTCCTGACCACGAGTCGATTTTGCCGAGTTGATGTCGATCGACACCAATGCTTCAGTCTGGTCAATCACGATTGAGCCACCTGAAGGAAGTTTCACTTCGCGCTCATAAGCCGTTTGGATCTGGCTTTCGATACCGAAGTGCGCAAATAATGGCTCATTTAAAGTATAGGTTTTGAGCTTGTCTAACTGACGTGGCATGACCGCTTTTACGAAGTTATAGGCTTCATTATAGGCTTGTTCAGAGTCAATCAGGATTTCTGCCACGTCGTCACGTAAATAATCACGGATCGCACGAGTTACTACGCCTGCTTCCTGATGAACCAGCATTGGTGATGGACCAGAGCTTGCAGTGCTTTGGATTTGCGCCCAAAGGTCAAGCAAGTGTTGAAGATCAAGTTGCAGTTCTTCTTGAGAGCGGCCGATCCCTGCAGTACGTACAATCACGCTCATACCACGCGGTACATTTAAAGAGGCCAGCATCTCTTTCAGCTCTTCACGTACTGAACCCGAAATCTGACGGCTGATACCACCACCTTTCGGATTGTTTGGCATCAATACCAGATAACGGCCAGCAAGAGAAATAAAAGTAGAAAGGGCAGCACCTTTATTGCCACGTTCTTCTTTTTCTACCTGAACCAAAAGCTCGGTGCCTTCAGTGATCAGTTCGCGGATATTCGAAGTTTGGCGAGGATCTGCTTTGTAGTAAGTATTGGCAATTTCACGCATCGACAAGAAACCTTGACGACCCGCACCGTATTCAACAAATACAGCTTCTAAAGAAGGTTCTACGCGAGTCACGTGACCTTTATAGATATTAGATTTCTTTTGTTCACGGGTACGATTCTCTAAATCGAAATCGTAAAGACGCTGACCAGTGACAAGTGCAACGCGAATCTCTTCGGCATGTGTTGCATTAATCAACATACGTTTCATGGGTGTAACACCTTATAGTGATACACAGCAAAAAATCGCTATACACGTAGCGAACATCACACATCACGGATCAATGGCTCAAATCTGCAATGAATTTCATTGTGGTTTGAGTCTTTTATTCCCAGCGTCTATTTTGATATAGATCAGCTTTGGTTTTGATTCACGTATTGATGATGGCAATACGGCTTCAATCTTTAAACGATTAAAGTCACCTGAACGCTTCACTGGCGGACGAGCGGTGCATTGGATGTGAGTAACTTTCACTGTCACATTGCTCGAAGATCATCCCTTCTTTATAGATAGAGTGTCTTGATACGGAATTATCGTCGTACCTTTACAAACTGTGCAGATCCAATGCATCAAACGCTGTAGCCTGAAGTCGTCTTCAGGGCGCGACTAATCTGATGTGTATCAGTTTACGTTTAAAAGCCAACTAGGTTGGCGACATATTTTTTCAGACAAACTGATTTATGTACCTGAGGTACAATTAAACGCAACAGTTTGCTTTTTTGCCGATATAATAAGCCTTCGGCGTCGGCATAATTCTTTTGGGACCTTCCCGTATTATGTGAGGGTTTAATTGAATGATCATGTACAGAAATAAATCTGTCATGCACCAACTTTTACTCACAAACGATGGTTTCCGTGCGCTGACTATATCAAACCTTGAATCATCTGCCTATGGGCTAAGCTTATGTTTCTTGTGTAAAGCATAGCCTAAGTGGTCATTTATTAATCAATTTCAATCAATTTTTAGGTCATAGTAACTGTATGAATTCTACGCAACAATGGCAAAACGTCACGTGGTTTGAGGTGGATGAGCACCAAGATGGACAGCGAATCGATAATTTCCTGTTTAGCCGTCTAAAAGGTGTACCAAAAAGCCGCATCTATCGTTTGATTCGTGAAGGCCAGGTTCGCGTCAATAAAAAACGAATTAAGGCAGAAACTAAACTGGCCATTGGTGATCAAATCCGTGTGGCACCAATACGTTATGAACAAAAAGATGAATCTGCTGCACCGGTTTCTGACAAGGTCGCTCAAGGTCTGTTGGCACGTGTAATCTATGAAGATGAAGGCTTGATGGTTGTCAATAAACCTTCCGGGATTGCGGTACATGGCGGTAGCGGTGTGGCCTATGGCCTGATCGAAGGTCTGCGTGCTGCAACAGGTAAAAAATACTTGGAGCTGATTCATCGTATTGACCGTGATACTTCAGGTCTGGTGATGATCTCGAAAAAACGTAGTGTGCTTAAAACCCTGCAAGATTTATTACGTGAACATAAAATTAAAAAAACTTATGCGGCAGTCGTGAAAGGGCAAGTAAGTCTGGATAAGCAACTTATTGATGCACCTTTACACCGTTATGAGCTGTCTAATGGTGAACGTCGTGTCCGTGTTTCTAAAGAAGGTAAGGATTCGAAAACCCAGTGGAATGTAGCAGAACGCTTTATGCATGCCACACTGGTCTATGCATCGCCATTGTCAGGTCGTACCCATCAAATTCGTGTACATGGTTTAAGCATTGGTCATCCGCTGGTGGGTGATGAAAAGTATGGTCATGAGACGGAGTATCGTGGGCCAAAACCACGCCGTTTATGTTTGCATGCCATGCGTCTGGAGATTCCGGGTTATCCGACCATTGAAGCGCCATTGCCAGAGGATATGCAAAGTCTGGTGGCACAGTTAAGAGCACAGAAGGCAGATAAGGTTGTAACGCCTGCGGAAGATGATGAGTAATCACCCTCATAATTTTTCTTTGATATTTCTAGATACTTAGAGAAAGTTCTCCCTCTTTTTTAAAGAAGGGTTAGGAGATATTTAAAATCTCTTAATTGTTGTTAAGTACAAGGCAATGCCTCAAAAGACCTTTATAAATTAAAGAACTATTTCGTAGGCTAGCCTTACTTTTCAAAGATGAAAAGTAACAAAAATCTTTTGTAGATCTGATGGCACTTCCTTGTGCCACAGATCTACAGCGACATCCATGTCGCAATCAAATAGCCAATATCTGTTGGGAAATTACGTAATAGTAATTTTAGAATGAAACTCACTCTTCTTTTTCAAAAGAGGGTCGAGGTGGATTTAACCCTGAATCAAATCTAGGAAATCTTTATGAACTCACCTGTAAAACTGGTCATTTTTGATTGGGATGGCACTTTGTTTGATTCAGTTGGTCAAATTGTGGCTAGCCTGCAGTTTGCCGCGCAGCAATTTAATCAACCGCTGACCGATGCTAATGCCAAAAGCATTATCGGTTTAGGTCTGCCGGAAGTCGCACAACGATTATTCCCAGCTGTGCCAGAATTGCATGCGGATATTTTGCAGGCTTATTCAGAACATTATGTAGCGAACTCTGTTGAGGATGCCTGGTTTGAAGGTGTATCTGAGATGCTATACGCATTAAAAGATCAAGGGATTAAACTGGCTGTCGCTACAGGTAAAAGCCGTAAAGGGTTGGACCGTGTATTAAAGCAGACCAATAGTCTGGAACTCTTTCATGCGACTCGTGCTGCCAGTGAAACGCGTTCTAAACCAGATCCTTTAATGTTGGCTGAAATCCTGGCAGAAACTGGTATACATGCCCATGAAGCGATTATGGTGGGAGATACCTCTTATGACCTGGAAATGGCGCTGAATATTGTCATGCCAAGTGTAGGCGTAAGTTATGGTGTGCATACGTCAGAGACTTTAGCGAAGTTTAATCCGCTATCGATTGTAAATGATGTCAGCAGCTTACATGAGTTTTTATTGGCTAAAGTCCAATGGAAGGAAGCGATTTAATTCAGTATGCTGGGTTTTATCAAATGACAGACAATTTATACAGTTTAAATGTCTGTCATTGAATTAAATTCGCGCATTTAGTCTAATCTTTTAGTCTAAAGCTGCAAACTTGATCAATTTGAACGACCAAAATTGTTGAGAATTTTACTCGGGATTTTTCTATTAAAAATAATCAAATTATTGTTTTATATGAATTAACATAAGAAATATTTATAGCTATTAGCTATAGCGAAAAATAAAATAACTATTGGCATTCATTCATTAATTTTCCGATTCTTAGACTGTTTATTTTTATGCTCTTTTCAGAATCCGCCACTTTCCAAATTGCAGAACGTTTTTTGCTCTTGGTCTGGCTCGGTTCTGGATTCCAGTATAAACCTCATTTTTGCAGTTTAAGGAAACATCGATGTCGAATTCTGCTGTTGTTGAATCGGTTGCACAGGCATTACGTGCTGCTGAACTCTCGCAAACCGCGATTGCACCTATCCGTCCACAATTGGGTGGCGAAAGTGCAGATGTAGATATCGCATATGCAGTTCAAGAAGTGAATACTGTTCGTGCTTTGTCTGAAGGTCGTCGTTTAGTTGGTCGTAAAATTGGCTTAACGTCTAAAGTCGTACAAGCACAGCTTGGCGTAGATCAACCAGACTTCGGTATGTTGTTTGCGGATATGGCGTATGGCGATGGTGAAGCGATTCCTGCAGGCCTTTTGATTCAACCTAAAGTTGAAGCAGAAATCGCATTGGTGATCAAAGAAGATTTAACCAAAGAAAAACATACTTACGCAGACATTATCAGTGCAACTGACTATGCACTTCCTGCAGTCGAAGTGGTTGATAGCCGTATCGAAAACTGGAAAATCAGTTTAATCGACACCGTTGCAGATAACGCATCTTCAGCGGCTTTTGTATTGGGTTCACGTCCTGTGATACTCGACAACCTTGACCTTGTAAATTGCAAAATGACCATGACTCGCGCAGGTGAAGTGGTGTCTCAAGGCATAGGTAAAGCATGTCTTGCAAACCCGTTGAATGCCGCAGTTTGGTTGGCTGACGAAATGGTACGTCGTGGCCGCCCATTGCTTGCAGGTGACATCATTTTAACGGGTGCGCTTGGTCCAATGGTTGTCGCAAATGCAGGCGACGAATTTGTCGTTGAGATTGAAGGCTTTGGTTCAGTAACAGCTGCTTTTGCTGCTGAATAATCGAATATTGAGAGTACATTCATGAAAAAGATTAAATGTGCAATGATCGGTCCAGGTAATATTGGTACGGATTTGCTTTACAAGTTACAACGCAGCGAATGGTTAGAACCAGTATGGATGGTGGGTATTGACCCAACTTCTGAAGGTCTTGCGCGTGCAGCGAAAATGGGTTTAAAAACTACTGCTGAAGGTGTAGATGGTCTTCTTCCTCACGTTCTTGAAGATGACATCAAAATTGCATTCGATGCAACGTCTGCCTACGTTCATGCTGAAAACAGCCGCAAGTTAAATGAACTTGGCGTGCTCATGATTGACTTAACGCCTGCAGCGATTGGTCCATTCTGCGTACCACCAGTGAACCTTGAAGCATTGCTTGCAGCTGGCGAAGTGCCAAACGTTAACATGGTAACGTGTGGTGGTCAGGCAACAATTCCAATGGTTGCTGCAGTATCTCGCGTTCAACCTGTTGAATACGGTGAAATCATTGCAACTGTATCAACAAAGTCAGTTGGTCCTGGTACGCGTAAAAACATTGATGAGTTTACACGTACAACTGCAGGCGCAATTGAGAAAGTTGGCGGTGCGAAACAAGGTAAAGCGATCATCATCATTAACCCTGCTGAGCCACCATTGATGATGCGTGACACTGTTCACTGTCTAGTAGAAGGTGAACCAGATCAAGCGGCGATCACTGAATCAGTACACGCAATGATTAAAGAGGTTCAAAAATATGTACCAGGTTACAAATTAGTAAACGGTCCTATTTTTGACGGTAACCGTGTTTCAATCTTCTTAGAAGTAGAAGGTCTTGGTGACTTCTTGCCGAAATATGCAGGTAACTTAGACATCATGACAGCAGCAGCTGCACGTACTGCAGAAATGTTCGCTGAACACGTATTCAACAAAGAAGAAGCTTAAGGAGCAACCACATGTCTAAGATTATTGTTCATGATATGACTTTGCGTGATGGTATGCACCCGCAGCGCCATCAAACCACCGTTGAGCAAATGATTGCGATTTCAACAGCACTTGATGATGCCGGCGTACCTTTAATTGAAGTGACTCACGGTGACGGTCTTGGTGGTTCATCAGTAAACTACGGTTTCGCTGCTGCAACGGATGAAGAATACCTGTCTGCTGTTGTGCCACGTATGAAAAATGCAAAAGTTTCTGCATTACTTCTACCTGGTATCGGTACGGTTGACCATTTAAAAATGGCACATGAAATTGGTGTTTCTACCATTCGTGTGGCGACGCATTGTACTGAAGCGGATTGTTCGGAACAGCACATTACCGCTGCACGTAAATTAGAAATGGATACAGTGGGCTTCTTGATGTTAGCTCACATGGCTTCACCTGAAAAATTGCTTGAAGAAGCAAACAAGATGGTGTCTTACGGTGCAAACTGTATCTATGTGACTGACTCTGCGGGTTACATGCTTCCTCAAGATGTGATCGACCGCGTAGGTCACTTACGTCAACACTTGGACCCAAGTATCGAGCTAGGTTTCCACGGTCACCACAACTTAGGTATGGGTGTATCGAATACGGTTGCTGCTGTTCAAGCAGGTGCGGTACGTGTTGACTTGGCATCTGCGGGTCTTGGTGCTGGTGCGGGTAATACGCCACTTGAATTGTTCATCGCTGTGGCTAACCGTATGGGTATGGACACTGGCGTTGACTTGTTCAAAGTACAAGACGTTGCTGAAGACCTGGTGATTCCAATGATGCACAACCCAATTCGTGCAGACCGTGATGCGGCAACTTTAGGTTATGCGGGTGTTTACTCTTCATTCTTATTGTTCGCGAAACGTGCTGAAGCGAAATATGGCGTTTCTGCGCGTGAAATCCTGATGGAACTTGGTCGCCGTGGTACGGTTGGTGGTCAAGAAGACATGATCGAAGACTTGGCATTAACAATGGCGAAAGCACGTGAGCTTCAAGCTTAATTGTTAAAACGCAAGTTTTAAAAAAGCGTCCGAAAGGGCGCTTTTTTTATTTTTAAATTTAAAAATATTTAAGCAACACAATTAAAAATAAATTTAGAAATAACTTATGTATGCTGTCATACATAAATATTTGAACTGCAAAATAAATCCATTGAATTAAATAGCTATCATATTTTTTATAAATATAACTTATAGTTTTTAAATATTATAAAAAGCCTTAAACGTAAAAACGATTAAAAAATAGATTTTAAAGAGTTTATATATTTTTTAATATTGAATTTGAAATATAGAACAAAGAGTTATTTTCATTGTTTAGTAAAATAATAAAAAATATCTAAGATTTTAAAAATATTAAAGAAATGATAAATATATTCAAATAAATTCAGAAAAATAATTGGGATCAAAAAGTTAATACTGTGGTCGGATTTTAAATAAATACGTTGTTCAGCATGATGCAGGGCAGAGTAAAACTTGAAGTGCGACATAAACCACCTAATTAATTTAAAGGGTTTATGGAGTATATAAAATTGTCATACCATCATCTTAACTTTGAAGATCGTACTGCATTAATGCTTGAGTCAAGAAAAGAAGGCTTTTCAGCCAGAAAATTTGCTGAACTCATTAAAAGACATCCTAGTACGATCTATCGTGAGCTTAAAAGAAATAGCATCAATGACGTTTATCAAGCTCGATATGCTTCTGATAACACCTTCGCTAGACGTAGACGTGGTCACAGAAAACTCAAAATCGATTCAATCCTCTGGAAATTTATTGTTGAAGCGATCCGTTGTTTATGGTCTCCTCAGCAAATAGCAAAGCGTTTAAAGACATTTCCTGATTTGGATCAAACAATGAATGTAAGCCATACAACGATTTATTCAACGATACGAGCATTACCAAAGGGTGAGTTGAAAAAAGACTTATTATCCTGTCTGCGTCATGAAAATAAAAAGCGAAAAGCTAACGGTGAACCTAAAAAAGATTCTATATTACAGGATATTAAAACTATTCATGAGCGCCCAGCCGAAGTTCAAGAAAGAAAAATACCGGGTCATTGGGAAGCTGATTTAATTAAAGGTAAAGACAATAAAAGTTCGATAGCAACACTTATTGAACGAAATACACGGCTCTGTATCTTGGCAACATTACCTGATGCAAAGGCAGAATCAGTGCGCAAGGCTTTAACTGAAGCTCTGAAATATTTACCTGCAGAACTGCGTAAAACGTTGACCTATGACCGTGGACGCGAGATGTCAGAACATAAAATACTCGAAGAAGATTTAGGCATAGATGTATATTTCTGTGACCCACATTCACCTTGGCAAAAAGGCACATGCGAAAATATGAATGGTTTAATTAGGCAATATTTACCTAAAGGGATTGATTTAAATCAGGCAGATCAGCATTATTTAAATCAAGTTGCCATGTCACTGAATACTCGTCCTAGAAA
>NZ_JBQEOL010000029.1:0-22263 GCF_052044895.1 Acinetobacter sp. 22323
GTTTTTCCTAAATGTTGAGCGAAACTCACCAATAAATAGGCGATCATCGCAATCCAGATTTGTGTCTGAATTGCGTTCCTGCTGCGGCCTAGAAACGCTTTTAATTTGAGATTCTGCTTAATCGCCTTAAAGAACAGCTCAACTTTCCAACGATCTTTATAAATCGCCGCAATGGTGGAGGCGGCTAAATGAAAGTTATTGCTGAGAAAACTAAAGTGCTTGCCACTTTGCTGATCTCTATATTCAATTCTTCTTAACACTGGGGCTTTTCTTTTTAGGGCATGTGCGCTATTCAGCTGAATGGTTTCATCTTTTAGAATACCTTTGGATTCAAGCACTGGATGTTGCTGGATCACCTGATACACAGATTTAGGCCTAAAACGTGTGACAAATCCAATGTTTTGAGCAGTCAGATTTGCATACCATTGGTAATCGACATAGCCTTTATCAAAAACTACAATGCTGCCAGCAGGAAACTGGAATTTGCGGCCTTGTACCATGTCATTTTCTTTGCCATTTTCAACTGCAACAAACTCAGGAATATCATTGCTGTGATTCAATCCTATGCTGAGTTTCATGCTGGCTTTTGAGTCGTGAACTTTGGCCCATTCACATAAGGAAAGCGACAGGTCAATATGACTGGCATCCAAGGAATACAAGGGATTCTTAAAGCGAAATTTATGAGCTACTTTTGAGTGTTCATAGTATTTAAGCAACTTGTAAAATAGCTGTTGATATAAGGCAGCAGGCTGCTGCTCATTGATTCGTGCCAGCGTGCTTCGGGGAATAGACTTTGCTCCGAGATGACTTAGCTTTTCCTGTTGGCACTCCAAATTGGATTGAATATCTCTCAGACTTTGCCTACAAGAGAATTGAGACATCAATATGGCAATAAACTGATCCCACCGGGAAGCCGCTCTAAATTTCTGTCCAACATGGTGTACTTTAGCAAGTTGTTCAAAATCCTGTCGCACAACAGGTTTAATTAGCTCATGAAATACGGTATTCTGATGGGACAAAACCTGAATCCTGGTCGTTAAAGTGTTTGTTTGCACTCATATTTTAACTGTTAGGACTCAGGTTTTTTTATTTAAAGCAAACTATGGGACAGCAGTGGCCCGAAGGCTGCCTTTTCTTAGATGATTGTTATGGTTTAACCACCACCATCACCTGAATCGCTTCTGGGGTTACAGACAGACCATCCAGTAAGCTTAAACCTTCTTTCTGCAGTTTTTGCAGACGAGAAATTTCATCTTCACGGATGCTTGGGTTGAACTGTTTCAGATAAGTCAGACGGTCAATTTCATATTGCCATTTGCTGCCATAGACTTCCTTCGCCTGTTGCTTGAATTGCGGCAAAGCAGCACGAGCCAGTTCCAGTGCCTGTTGATAACGTGCTTCAATTACTTCACGACGCGCTTTTACGACCTGACGGCAGCTATTGCCATCCAGATGATGCAAGTATGGCTTCAGGATTTCTGGTGCAATTTTTTGCGACAGATCCTGACCTTTTTCGCTCAGCAATACCCGAACCAATTGCTGTGGCAGGCTTGATGGCAAGTTCAGTGCTTTCGGTGCCACCACATCCACTTTAAACCAGACTTCAAGCAATACTGAACCTTGTGGCAATGCAGCAGACTTCAACACCGCAACGTTGGTACTACCAAAACCTTGCGTATTGATCATTTCCATCACACTTTCAGTGAATGGATGTTCAAGCGTCAAGTATTGAGCATCTTCACGGATTTGTGCCTGATCACGATAGAAGGTTGCAGTCATGCCCTCTTCATCCAGAGTCAGACCTTGCACCTGCATTTGATCGGTTGGCTTGATGATCACAGTACCATTACTTTGCTCATCAAAATCAATGTTGGTCGATGCCATAAAGCGCTTCATGAACATTGGCAAAGTCGTATTATCGTCATAGTCTTCAAGCGCAGTGACGATTTCCTGTGCCACCATTGGACGGCAAGAGTTGTATTCCAACAGACGGTCACGGCCTTCTTGCAGTTCTGCTTCCAGCGCCTGACGTTGTACAGTCACTTCTTCTAGCAGGTCTTCAAAAGCCTGACCTTTATCAGCAAGTAAACAGTCTTTTAATTCAATAATGAAGTTTTCTTGCAATGTTTGCGCAGTTGGCGAAATATTGCTGAAAATATTCAGTGCTTCGTTATACCAGCGGAACATACGCTCTTGTGCAGTACCGACCAGATAAGGCACATGGATCTGGATACGATTTTCCTGACCGATACGATCCAGACGACCGATACGCTGCTCAAGCACATCTGGATTTGCTGGCAAGTCAAATAGAATCAGGTCAGAAGCAAACTGGAAATTACGGCCTTCAGAACCAATTTCTGAACACAGCAAAATCTGTGCGCCATAAGACTCTTCAGCGAAATAAGCTGCTGCCTGGTCACGTTCCAGCAGGCTCATGCCTTCATGGAACATCGCAGTACGGATACCAGCATGAAGACGTAGCACATTTTCCAGTGCTTCTACTACTGGACCACTACGCGCAATCAAAAGCACTTTTTTGTGTTTGAGATCAGTGCGAAGTTTTTCCATCAACCACATTACTCGTGGGTCTGATTCCATCCAGGAACCATCAAGCTGTGATTCTTCGGGCCACATTTGTTCACGTAACTTGCCATCTTTAGACCAGTTTTCAGGTGCTGGTAATGGTGCTGGCTGGCAGTCCCGCCCCGGGAAGCCCTGAATGGCTTCACGAGTATTACGGAACAGGATACGACCTGTTCCATGGCGGTCTAGCAGTTCGTGAATCGCACGGAAACGTTGCTCAGGGTTATCTTCAATACGATGACCAAGCAGACCTTCAAGTGCTGCCAGATGCCCTTCTTCAAGTGGCATATCTGACATTAGCACTTCAGCAATTTTTGCAGTCTGCTGATATTGTGCTTCCTCATCCAGGAAACGGTCTAATGAACTGAAACGTTGTGGATCCAGCAAACGTAAACGCGCAAAGTGCGATTCCACACCCAGCTGTTCAGGTGTTGCCGTTAACAATAATACACCTGGTGTTTTTTCAGATAGTTCTTCAACCAGATCGTAACGGTCGTTACCTCCCTCTTCTTCACTCCACATCAAATGATGCGCTTCATCGATAACAAGAAGATCGAAACCAGCTTCAAGCGCCTGCTCACGCAGGTCTTCGTGGTCAATCATCAGGTCAATAGAAGCAATAATGCGCTGTTCAGTCAGAAATGGGTTCAGATCAGGATCGTGTTCTTTGATCGATGCAGTACGAGTTAAATCAAATAGTGAGAATTCCAGATTGAAACGACGGCGCATTTCAATCATCCACTGATATTGCAGTGAATCTGGTACCAGAATCAGAATACGTTCAGAACGGCCGGTTTTTAGCTGTTGGTGAATGATCAAACCGGCTTCAATGGTTTTACCCAGACCTACTTCATCCGCCAGCAATACACGTGGTGCAAAACGTTTACCGACTTCGTGTGCGATATACAGCTGATGCGGAATCAGTCCTACACGTGAGCCAACCAGACCACGTAACGGGCTGCTTTGCATATTGGCTTGCATGAGCATGGCTTCAATGCGTAGATCATACCATTCTTTATAATCGATCTGGCTAGCCAACAAACGGTCTAATGGCTTAGACAACTGAATGGTTGCACCAATACGGGTTTCATTCAGAGCTTTACGTTCTTCAGTACCATCACTTAAAGTACGTACAACCTGATAACGCACCACGCCGTTGCGATCTTCAAAAGATTCAACCGTCCAGGTATTGCCTTCCTGGTCTTGCAGTTCATCATTTACATTAAAAATGATACGAGACAAAGGCGCATTGCTACGTGCATAGACACGGGTTTCGTCGCTTTTCGGGAATAAAATGCTGACCGATCGCTCATCAACATCAATGAGAACCCCCAGACCGAGTTCTGTTTCAGTATCTGATAACCAACGTTGACCAATAGCAAACTGCTGCAATTTTTCCACCTTTATCTTAAGTACAAGACTGTAAAGATTATGCTCAAAAATAACACATCATTTGAGCAAAATTTCACACCTTCAAGCAATATATTTTGACACAAAGCCCACCAAAAGTGGGCATCAATAACGACGATTAAACAAGTATTTCCTAGAATGGTGCAGGGCAATAAAACTCGACTTTTTCTGCATTTTTAGGATGAATAAAACTGAGCTGTTCTGCATGCAGACACAGGCGTGGCATCAACTGTTGCTGTTGCACTGTAGCATATAAAGTATCGCCAATAATTGGATGACCGAGATACTGCATGTGTACACGGAGCTGATGTGAACGGCCGGTAATGGGTGTCAGTTTGACGCGAGTAACGGGCTGTCCCTGAATTTCAAAATGCTCGACTGCCTGCCAGTGGGTCAATGCGGGCTTATTATGATTTGGTTCAGCAACATGTAATGGTGGACGGCTTGGATCATAGATCACCGGTATATCGACAGTACCTTCACCGTCTAATGTTCCGGCTACAATAGCTTGATAGGTTTTATCGGTTTGGCGTTCCTGAAACTGGCGCGAAATAGATTTTTGTCCTTCACGGCTTAAGGCAAAGACCAGAATTCCTGAAGTGTCCCGATCGAGACGATGAATAAGCAGTGTTTTTGGTTCTAATTCTACTAATCTGTTAATCAGGCAATCTTGCAAATCTTCTGTTTTACCGGGTACCGTGAGTAAACCTGCCGGTTTATGAATGACCATAAAATCGTCATCACGATGAATCAGATGTTCGGTTAGAAAATTGCTCAAAGTTCAATCCCTGGCTGATCGCGCAAAACAAGGCGGCAATGATAGAAAGCTTGGCACAGAATTACAATGTCGTTTTCTGTAATTGCCGATGAAATTTCCGATTATATTAAGAAAATTACCCAATTCGTGATTATCTGCGTGTTGATTGCAGAACAAAACTCACCAGTTCTTCTAGTGAAGGATATTCATAAACATCTTCATAACGGATATTTGCACCATTAGCGCGCCACACACCAACCAGGCTTACCACAGCGATCGAGTCTAGTCCGTATTGTCTTAAATCTACATGTGGATCAATATTTAGTGCATCCATATCCAGCTGTTCAGCTACTGCTAACATAATACCTTTGCTCGACAACACATATTCTGCTGGCGCACTCAGATTCCATAATCGGGTCAAGCTATAACTATTCATATGATGCAAGCCTTGTGCCGAAATATTATCAATCCACTGGATATGCTGTTCCTGATTTGGCAATAGGATCGCATCATCAATCACGCAAATTTGCTCAGTCACACTTTGTAAATGTGGCAGGATTTGTTTCAACATTGGGGTGATTGTGCCTGCAAAGATTAACTGTGGATGGGTTGAGGCATATTCACCGAGTTGCTGCATACCTTGAATCAGATCATCACCGTACAGATCAACAATGGGAATATCGAGTGCTTTGGCTTTGTTGCTGATTTGAATCAGGTTGTGCATAAGCACACTGTCTTGAATGCCCTGTATCATGCGTAGATTTTGTAAGCCTACAAGAACTAAAACAGATTGTGCTGATGCCAATTGCCATTTGGCTTGAGATGGTGCGAGTTGGATTTTTTTAGGCATTGGGTACAGCATAGTAAACTCTTATAAATACAAAATGGCATGAGGATTCATGCTATTTTAGTCTAGTCTCAATTTGAAAAAATTTTGATTGTACAAACATTTATTGAACTAATTTCATATAACACCCTTATATTAAATAGACATAAATTTAGTAAATTATTCATGCTCCATCTTTAGAAAAACTTGCAGATTCTTTTTTAATTTGTAATCCTTGTCACTAAGGGTGTCTAGCTAAGCTAAGGCAGGTGTGTGTTGTAGTCGGGCCGCTACAATAATGATAAAGAGCGCCTGTATGTTGAATTTCAAGATTTTTAATAAAGTCTCTACAGAAGTATTGACGATAAAAAATGACCTCCAGCTTAATTCTGAGCAGCAATTAATTAATAAATATAGAACTTCTACTTCTGAAGATTATAGACAAGCTATTGTTTTGATCTTTAAAGAACGTGGTTACACTAGACTAGAAATAGGCCAAATATTCGAAAGGTAAATTTAAACTTTTTCTAAAATTAATATAATAAACTTGACATGAAATACGATTTTTATTTTATATAGAAAACCCCCCTCATTACCGATTGGGCTTTTATTTGATATTTCACGTTCCACGCTTCATTTTGGAACAATTTATTGAATTGAGTTAATCAATTTCTATTTTGAATTAGCTTAGCTGCGCCAAAAACTTCTCAATCGCCACCTGTGCAATCTCCGCATCTTCAAATGACTTTACACCAGATACACCCATCGCACCCACCAACTGCCCTTGATACAGAATCGGCTCACCACCTTCCAACATACCCGAGAAGGTATCCATTGTCAGAAAGCCCATTTGGCCGCCTTTAATAATATCTTCAAAAAGCTTGGATGGACGGCGACTAATTGCAGAACAATGTGCTTTTTCCAGACATAAATTGGCAGTCATAGGTGAAGCACCATCCATACGCTTCATCGCCAGCAAATTACCCGTTTCATCTACGACTGCAATACTGACATTAAAGTTATTCTGAATCGCATATTGATGGGCTTGATCTAATAAAAATTCTGCATCGCTTAAAGTCAAATAATGTTTGGTTTGCATTTTGATCTCAAATTAACTGAAGCTTCCCTCTCCTTTTAGGAAAGGGTTAGGGAGAGGTGTGATTTTTATTTACAACGATGAATACCTTCTCCTGAGCGAATATTAAAAGCATTGCTTATAAAATGAAGCCCAAGAGAAGGTTAGGGAGGATTCTAAAAAAGCAAATTTACTCTTTCATTTCTGCAAAAGTTTCTTTAGCAGCCTGGATCGTGAATTCGATATCTTCATCGCTGTGTGCAGCAGAAATAAAGCCAGCTTCAAATGCGGAAGGTGCAAGGTTCACACCACGTTTCAACATACCGTGGAAGAATTTACGGAAAGCATCAACATCACATTTCAACATTGAATCGAAACTGGTGATGTCTTCCTGATCAGTAAAGTATAGACCAAACATACCACCGACTTGTTGGGTCTTGAACGGAATACCAGTTTCATCCGCAGCAGCTTGTAAACCAACCAGCAGTTTCTCAAGTTGCGCAGTCAGTTTTTCATAGAAGCCCGGTTCACGCAGATGCTTAAACATCTCGATACCAGCACGCATTGCCAGTGGGTTACCTGACAAAGTACCTGCTTGATACACCTTACCAAGCGGTGCGATGCATTCCATCACTTCACGTTTACCTCCGAATGCACCCACTGGCAGACCTGCACCGATGATTTTACCTAAAGTGGTCAAATCAGGAGTTACGCCATAATGTGCCTGAGCACCGCCAAGACCGACACGGAAACCTGTCATCACTTCATCAATAATGAAAACTGAATCATGCTCATCACATACATCACGAATGGCTTGAAGGAAACCGTCAATCGGTTTTACAAGGTTCATGTTACCTGCCACAGGTTCAACAATCACACCCGCAATTTCAGAACCAAACTTAGCAAAGCATTCTTTTAAGGTAGCGATGTCATTATATGGAAGTGTTAAGGTATGTTTTGCAAAGTCCGCTGGTACGCCCGCAGAAGTCGCTTCGCCCTCGCCTTTGGTCAACAGGCCTGAACCTGCTTTTACCAGTAAGGAATCAGAGTGACCGTGGTAACAGCCTTCAAACTTCACGATCTTGTCACGGCCAGTATAACCACGTGCCAGACGGATCGCAGTCATCGTTGCTTCAGTACCTGAGTTGGTCATACGAACCAGTTCAATTGATGGCATGATATCGCAAATGATATCCGCCAAAGTCGTTTCATGAACCGTCGGTGCACCAAAGCTTAAGCCATCTACCGCAGCATCCTGAACAGCTTTAATAATCGCTGGATGCGCATGACCCAGAATCATCGGGCCCCATGAACCAACATAGTCCACATAACGTTTACCATCAACATCGTATAGATAAGCACCTTGTGCCTTTTCGATAAAGACTGGCGTACCGCCTACGCCGTTAAAAGCACGTACAGGTGAGTTTACGCCACCTGGAATATGTTTATTGGCTTGTTTAAATAGTTGTTCTTGCTTTGGAGATAAACTCATGAGAATCACTCAACTCAAAAAAATAAGGTAAGAAATAAAAAATTAAGCTTGTTCAGCAAATAGTTCTGACCAGTCATACACACGTTGACCAACAGTAGACATTGAACGACCTAAAACATCGCTAATAACCGCACAAAGATCCGCACCTGCCTCAATCACCTCTTTCGAGTTTTCAACAGTTAAGCCACCAATTGCACAGATGGGTACATTTAATTTTTGCTTGGCCAGTTTTAAGGTTTCCAAGCCAATATTGCCCGCTTCAGGTTTGCTATCAGTGGCATAGATCGCGCCAAATGCCACATAATTTGCACCATCTGCAATGGCTTGCTCAGCAAGCTCAAGTGAGTTGTTGCAACTACGACCAATCAAAACATTTTTAGGTAACCGTTCAACAGCTTCCCGAATGGAACCATCACCC
Source organism: Acinetobacter sp. 22323 (assembly GCF_052044895.1). Classification (NCBI taxonomy): domain Bacteria; kingdom Pseudomonadati; phylum Pseudomonadota; class Gammaproteobacteria; order Moraxellales; family Moraxellaceae; genus Acinetobacter; species Acinetobacter sp. 22323. The sequence continues at coordinate 8,562 of NZ_JBQEOL010000029.1, forward strand.
TGCCCCAAATGCACACCTACGCCATATTTTACCGCAGTTTCTAAATCATCATTAATCACAAATGGAACTTTATATTGTTCACACATTTGTTTCATATATTCGATTTCATAAGCCTGATTTTCTTTCGCCACTTTTTTACGACGATACTGAAGTACTGCAACTTCATAAGTTGCCATCGCACCTTCAAGTTTCGCAAGAAGAAGTTCAATTGGATCATCATTGGTAATTAAATATAAACCGCGCATGACTGCCGCCATTCAAAATACATCAGCTATTATAGGCATAACCAAGAGCATGATGACACCATGCAAACTTATATAACGACATATTTTCAGTAAATAAATACAAGGAATGCAGTATCAAAATAACCAGTTCATTTAATGTGGAAAATTAATAATTTCATGGATAATTTATATCTGCTATTTGACTTAAATAAATCACATAAAAATAATCATCAGTTATGAATCACTCATTTGATACCCTGATTTTTATGCACCCAATTTGTAGGAGCATTGCAGAATGTCAGGTAATAATTTTACCTTGCCGGATGTTGGCCATAAAAAAAGCCCGGAGAAGGTCACTCCAGGCATGGAAAACTGTGTAATTCTTGCTGCTATATCTTTTGGTAAAATATTACCTTTAGACAACGCCTTAATTATTAGAACATTAACTCTAAGCTTGCAAGCGTTTTCCTGTAATTTTGATGACCCATCAATACATTTTTTTATTTTTTAATCCGTTTTAACTTGGAATCTTGTCCTGATCACGACTAATCAGGCTGATATTGCCACGCAATACATCAGCAAACATACGCCAATCCGAGACAAAACTATATAGTGGCTGCTTAAAGCTAGCGGGCTTGTTTTTCTCAAAAATAAAATGTCCGATCCAAGCACAGGCATAACCCGATGCCAGTCCATAAAGAAAATATTTAGGTTTACGCTGTATGATCGCCTTGCTAAAGAAATACAGCCCGATACTGCTCCCTGCTACATGCAGACGGCGACTCATAATATTGCGGTGTTCAGTCAGATAAAATCGATAAAATTCATGATAATCACGGATCGGCATTGGCTGGCTAACTGCTAGCGTCAGATTCGCTTTAGGTTCTACTTGTGCATTCATGGCATCATCCTGATATTTTTAATTTCACATTAGCGCATTATTTAAACATTTAAAAGTGCGATTTCATGCAGTGAGCTTTCTCAGCTATGTTTAATTTTCCTTGAATCTAGCATGCTTTCAACTGCTTAGGCATGAATAAATTCTATCAATTTAAACAGGTTCATGATTTTTTTAGCCTGGTCAAGTCTTACTAAAAAAATGATTTTAGTTACAATCTTCGACTTAAAAATTAAAAACATGATTGCAGCGTGTATGTGCTCACATCCACAGCATATACAAAGCATCATCAGCTCTGTCTATCACCTTTATAGACAGTACAAACAGGATATTTATCATGGTTGAAGTTGAACTTAAATTTCAGATTCCTGCAGCACGCCGCACTGCGCTGTTAAAGGCACTTGATCCGAAGAAGTCCGAACAGATTCAACTGCAAGCCAAATACTATGACACCGAAGACCGTCTGCTTTCAAAAAGTGGCGTAGCCCTGCGTCAGCGTCTGGAAGGCACTCGTTGGGTACAAACCTTAAAAGCAGCCGGTAAAAGCCATATTGAACGTTTTGAACATAATCATGACCTGGGTGAACTGGAACGGGCACCTGAACTGGATCTAAATATTTATGCCACTGCACCAGAAGCGCAACAAATTTTAAATAACGCACTGGGTGATCAGATCAGCCAGCTCAAGCTACAGTTTGAAACGGATATCACCCGTACCCTGCGCGTGATTGAATATGAAGGCACTGGAATTGAAGTTGCCCTCGATATCGGTGCGATCCGTACTCTAGATGCCGAACAGGAAGTCCATGAAGTCGAATTCGAACTAAAAAGTGGTTCAGTTGAACAATTGCTGGCATTTAGCTTTGAATGGGTTAAGAAATATCAGCTATGGCTCGATGTGCGCAGCAAAGCAGAAATCGGTAACCTGCTTGCAACGCAGCAAAAAGTTAGCCCAGCGGTACCAGCTAAAGAATTCCAGCTCAGCAAAAAAGATAGTGCAGCCAAAGCTTTATGTAGTCTGATCGCCCAGCAGATGCAGCATTTACTGCCTAATATCGCAGCAATTTCAGCGCAGGTCGCAGAGCAGGATCATATCGATCAGGCTCAGCAAGCGCTAGAGCATTTGTATCTAAGTGTTCTGTTATTTAAAAACTGGCATTCTGGCATTTCAGACAAATGGGCACATCAGCTGGAAGCTTTTAAGAAGCAGTTTGAACACTTGCAGCATTTACAGCATATGCAAAGCACATTAGCCGCCTTTTTACAGAATCCGACTACTGCAGAAAACCTGAGTAAAGATATTCTATATGCCAAGGAAAAACTGGGTAATCTGGTGAAGTCGACACAGAATGTGCATCACTATCTGGAACTGCTGATCTTTAGCCTGAAAGAAGATGTCAAAAGCACACAGGATTTAAAAACCGTAGCGCAGGCAACTTTGCAACAGCAATATAAAGCTTTACAAGAGCAGATGAACCAGACTGAAATCCATGATTTTGAACAACTGGATCTACTTGCGGTGCGTATTCAGGAACTGAAGTTCAGCTTTCCAATTCTGACCTCAATTTATGATGTGAAAAATCTACAGAAATACAGCAAGGCGCTGAATGATGCGCAGCTGGCAGCAGCTGAATACCAGACTCTAGCCTCCTCAGCAGTCTATATTCAGCAGACTGAGCTTGAAGCCAGTGACTGGTTTGTCTTGGGCTGGCTGACTGCAAAGCAGGAAGTTTATGCGCAAAAACTGCTAGAGGCCACAGAACAGTTTCTGATAAGCCGCAAGTTTTTAAAATAAAGTCGCTTTATCAAGTTTTATTGCAGTTGTAGAAAATCTATCCTAAAGCACTTCAGTCGCAGAGGTGCTTTTTTGTTGCATTTGCAGCTTATCTTTTCCAAACGCTTTGGGCTATATTCACTATTATAATTATTAGACGCCGTATCGAGGAGGAGCACCCGATGGCAGAAATCGAACTCAAATTTCAAGTCCCCTCCCACATGCACGCACAGCTGCAACAAGACTTCATCAGTTTAACGCTAGTGCGTAATCATCTCTGGGCTCGTTATTTTGATACGACTGAGTTACAGCTGCGCGAGCATGGCATTGCTTTACGGCAGCGCCTAGAAAATGAAATCTGGCTACAGACCCTTAAAGCTCCTGGGAAACAGCCTTTTGAACGTCTGGAGGTGGAATTTGAGTTAGGAAAAGAACAGCCTGAACAATGTGACCTTAAACACTATAAAAATTATCCTGAAGTCAGTGAACTGCTCAAAGAAGCATTAGGGTCACTAAAAATTCCTTTACATCTGCAATTTGAAACTGAAGTGCAACGTTCTATTCATGTAGAAAACTATAAAAACAGTGTGATTGAAATTGCTTTTGATCAAGGTGAAATCCGGCATGGTACAGAATTTATTGCCATTTATGAGCTGGAATTTGAACTCAAACAGGGACAGCTGAGTGAACTGATCGAATTTGTACAACCCTGGATCCAACGTTATGACTTATGGCTAGACAGCCGTAGCAAGTCAGATCGTGGCTATGCTTTGCTTGAAGGCAGCAGCATTACACCTGCTCAACATCAACTGCCGCTGGTATTAGGCAAGGATGATAACTTACATGGCATGTTGCAGAAAATTATTAGAAATACTTTGCAGCACCTACTTCCTAATGCAACGGCGCTATCTACTGAATATTATAATAGTGAACATATCCATCAAGCTCGGGTCGCTATCCGTCGTCTGCGCAGTGCCTTACGCTTTTTTAATGTCGATGAGCTAGAAATTCCTCCTATTTGGGTGGAGCAACTGACTGAGCTTTTTCAGCAACTCGGTGCAGCACGTGATCGCGATGCCTTGGCAGAAAGCTTATTGCCACAACTTGAAGCTGCCGGATCACCGATTCTGAGCTTACCACCGGCAACAGAAGAAAATGTCCATGTAGAACAGTTATTCCGGGAACCAGAAACCAATTATCTGATACTGGACTTACTGCGTTATAGTGAGGCTGAACCTAAACAGGTCGCTACAGATATTCGTATGCTGTATAAGCGTCTAGGCAAATTACATCAGCAGATCTGTGCCGATGCTGAACAGTTTTGTGAGCTGGCAATTGAAGATCAGCATCGTACCCGTAAGCGGGTCAAGCGTTTACGCTATAACATCGAATTTCTGCAAAACCTGTTTCCAGCCAAACAGGTGAAAAATTATCTTAAAGCGTTAAAACCGCTACAGGAAAGCCTGGGTCAATATAATGACCTGCATGTTGCAGAAAGCCTATATCAACCTTATGTGAAACGAAAGCCTAAAGCATGGTTTGTGCTGGGCTGGTTACATGCGGAGCAACAGCGCCTGCAAAAGGAAATTCAGGCAGAGTTACAGCAATTTGCCCAGGTACAGCCTTTCTGGAAGAAATAGATCAGTAAATACTTAACGATATTTACCGTAAACTTTCCAGATATTGTTATCGGCAAGCGGATCGTTATAACTGTCACTGCGCTGTTTACGTGGCTTATCTCGTGCATCTACCAGTTCGAAATTCTGCTCTACGCTCAGAACAATACCATTCACATAGAATCGAGTCCGGGTATATTCACTTTGCCCATGCTGGAACACATAAGTGCGTAAATCGACAAATTCCCGATGTGCCACCAGCGCTGCTGTCTCATCACTGTCTAGCCAGCGTTGCATCGCCTGAATCTGTGCCGGCTCGAATTGACCGCATTTTTCTACCAGACTGGCAATGCCGCGAAAAGTTTTTGATTCTTTGGCGCGGGTTTTATTGATCCGGATACGATCGACATGAAAATAGAATAATGGCAGATTTAAATGGCTAGGCAGATGAACTGCATCCAGCACTTCATCTTCCATAAAAGGCTGAAACAGATCCTGCGCCCTTTCAATCAGACCCGTCCACTGATGATAATATTCTTCCACCTGCGACTTGCTGCCATAATAAATTGGTAGTCCTTCAACATTGGTCAGATTGACTGGTGGCCAGATATTTTGACGTAATAAGGCAATGTCACTTTTTAGGCTTTGTACAGCAATTGCATCTTGCATGGGAATCACATTTTTATGCTTAGGCTATTTTTAGATTAAGGCAAAGGTTTAGTTTCTGCAAGGCTTTGCCTATAATAAGTCGATTAAGATTTTAGTGTCAGGAAAAATTCATGGTTCAAAAGATTGAAGCGACCGATGTAACCGAAGAAGAAGCATTAAATGCTGCATTCTTTGAACGTGCTGATGAATTTATCAAGCAAGCCAATGAGTTTAGCCGCGTAGAAAAAGGCTCTCAGGACAATCCTGCAGAAAAGCGTGGTCAAGTCAGCGCTTCGATGCTGTTTGCAACTGCCCGTTTTAATACCTGGGTGGCAGCCAACAATTTCAAAGACGGCAATGAAATGCGTGATGCCAAAGATCAGGTGATGTCTTACATTCTTCAGCAGTTCCAGATGATGCTGGAAGACAATTATGATGAATACTGCGAGCAGTTCGAAAACTATTTGCGCTTCCGTCATAACGAAGAATTCCATGCTAACAAGCATAAACATGATCATGACCACGATCATTAATGCTCAGCCCTTCGGGGCTTTTTTTATACCTGGCATTTTTAGATCAACTTTTTGCATTGACGCCCGTATTATTTTACTTCTATATAGCAATAAGAATAATTCCAATAACAACAAGGAAAGTCATGCAGCTTAGCTTCCCCATCATCGACCCACATATCCATCAGTGGGATCCCTATCACACCCCTCATGCGGCAGCACTGGCAGTCAAACTGTTTGGTAAGCATCCTCGCCTGCTGGACCGTATGGTGCGCCTCCTGAATCCCAAACCAATTATTGAAACGATAGGCCTGACTGAACACATTACCGCACCTTATTTACCTGCCCATTATAAACAGGATATTGGTCGTTATCAGGTTGAACAGGTGGTACATATTGAAGCTGGCTGGCATGAACACAAAGGCACAGGTGTCGTGAATGAAACCCGATTTGTAGCCGGTCTGCCTTTTCAGGCACACGATCTGGCATTAGGTGCAATTGTGGCTACGGCGGATCCACGCAGGAAAGACTTTAAAAAATTACTGCAACTCCATCAGGAAGTTTCGCCCAAGTTTCGTGGGATCCGTAAAATGGCTTCCGTGCATCCGGATAAAGGCGTGCATGCCTGGGCTGATGAACCCCATTTGTACCTTAATAAAAAATTCCTGAAAGGGTTTGAACATCTGGCCAAAGCCGGGCTGAGTTTTGATGCCTGGGTCTATTCCACCCAGATTTCTGATGTGATTCATCTTGCCAAGACTTTCCCTGAAACACCGATTGTTCTGGATCATCTCGGCACACCTGTTGGACTATTTGGCACAGTGGGTAAAGGTACCGGAAAAACTGCACAGGAAAGGCAACGGATTCTAGAAAACTGGCAAACAGATCTGGCCAAACTGGCAGAATGTCCGAATGTCATGACCAAAATCTCTGCGCTATTTATGCCAGTGCTGGGTCATCATTTTCATCAGCAGCGACAATTAGCTTCCAAAGCACAGCTGATTGAACTTGCAACACCTCTAATTCAGCATGCCCTAAAATGCTTTGGAACGGATCGTGCCATGTTTGCCTCCAATTTTCCGATGGATCGGGTCAGTGCAAATCTAGTTGATATCATTGATGCCTTTAGCGATATCGTACATAGTCATGATGAAAATGCTTTAAAATCTGTTTTTTATGACAATGCTAAAGGTTTTTACCGGCTTTAAAGGTTGAGAAAATGGCCAGAAATTATGGAATATCCATTACTTTTCACCTTATGGAAGATATTTACTACTATTAAAGAATAAACATTTCCCTTCCTTATAAAAAAACCTCCTGTATTGAGGAGGTTTTTTAGTCAATTTTATCAGAATTAGGCAGATTTAACGTTTCGTAAGCGTGGTCTGATTTACTGGCTGCCCATATTGATCCGACATCACTTCTACCAGCTGATCAGTATTCAGATACTTCTGAATCACTGCATCGATATCTGCTTTGGTTAAGGCTGCCACCGCGCGGTCACGTTTCTGACGATAGTTCAGGTCACGGTTTCGTTCCAGCTGAGGCACCAGCATGCTATGAATACGGCGATCATCTTCCAGTGCTGTGACACGTTTTTTCAGAATACTGGCTTTTGCAGCTTCGACTTCTTGTGCAGTAACACCTTTGCTACGTAGCTCAGCAATCACTTTACGTATTGAATCCGATACTTGGCCAGAGCGTCCTGCGGTATAGTTTGCGCCAAAGGCCAACGCACCGGCATTGTCCCATTCAGCGAAATCTACATTGGCACTAAAGCCATAGACCAGGGCATTCTTTTCACGTAATTCCTGTGCCAGACGAGAAGACAGTTGTGAATCACCCAAAATGTGTCTTAATACCAGTAATGCAGGTACATCTGGATGATCTGAACCCACCGGAATTGAAATGGCGGCGACATAGCTGCCAAACTCGCGCTGTTCCGATAGTGCATGTACCTTTTCAGCAGTACGCGCGACATATTCAGACTTGAGGCGGGCATAAGGCTCATTACTCTTCCAGCCCTCAAATTCCTGCTTGATCAGCGTCTGCATCGCCTTAGGCTTAAATTCACCAGTGACCGCAACGCGGGCATGATGGGTTTTAAAGAAACGTTGATACAGTTGCTGGACCTGTTCACGCGTCGCTGCGTTGATCTGCTGTTTAGCCAAGTCAGGTTCAAAGTGATAACGTAAATCTCCCGGCTCATAACGCTCAAGCAGACGCGCAAAAGTCAGACTGGTCACTGTATCTGGTTCTGTATAAGGACGGTCTAAGCTGGACAAAGACTGAGACTTGATCAGGTCAAACTGGCTCTGCTCAAAAGTCGGATTTTTCAATACATTTAGAATGTATTTAAAATATTCTTCAAAATATTCTTTCTTGGCTGAAATCGAAATATTCAGGCCATTGCCTGATGCACTGACATTGGCCGAGCCACTCACTTCAATGGTCTTATCTGAAATCTGTTGCAGGCTCTGAGTCTCAGAAGCCCGCATGATCAAGTAAGCCATCAGATCCAGCAATTCTCCTTTATGCTTGAGTGTTTCAGCTGTACCAAAATCAAGGGCAATCGTCGAATAGACTTTGTCATCGCGAGTCTGGGTTGGGAACAAAGCATACTGAATGCCATTTTGCAGTTTGCCACGCTGGATCTGCTTTTCTTTGCTGGTCAGTAGCTTTTTAGACTCCTTCACATACTGCTTTACTTCAGCTTGGTAAACCGAAACATCTTTTAAAGGTTCTTCAGTGACAGGCTGTTGATCCAGGGTTGGTTTGGCTGCTGCAAACTGCTCTTGCTGTTTGGCTGTTTTCTGATCTTCAGGCGTAGGTACAATATTGCCCTGAATGCGGTATTCCGCCTTAAAAAAATCTTTATAGATAGCGTTAGCATCTGCCACAGTCAGGTTTTGAATTGCATTCAGATCCTTAAAATATTTGCTCCAGTCTCCATTCGAAGATGCAATATAATCACTCAGGCGTGAACCTAGTGCTGCTGCATTATTTTTAATGTTTTCAGCGGCATTACGGCTCATATTTTTGACGCGGTTCAGCTCAGTTTCATTAAAACCTTTGCCTTGCTCGACACCAGCCTGTAATGTCTGTTCAACCTTTTTCGCATCATGATTCGGCGCATAGACTGCTCCCATGAAAACCATATTGAAGTCCTTATCTAGCCAGGTGGCAGACTGTACAGCTGTCGCTGTTCCCTGCTCGACAACTCCCTGATACAGATGTCCGCTCGGCTGCAAGGTGTACAGCGTTGGTGTTACCGATAATGCGTTCTGCTTAGCTACTTCTGAACGGTTCAGATAGATATTGAATTTGGCAAAATCACTACCCTTGGCCACAGTAAACTCACGCTGTTTAATCTTTTCAGGACTTAACTCCGGCACTTTCGGCTGTTCTGGTACAGAACGTGCCTTGATTGGACTAAAATGCTGGTCAATATATTTCAGTACCTGTTTCTTGTCGAACTTGCCTGAAATTACCATATAGGCATTATTTGGTGCATACCAGGTCCGGTAGAATTGATTCAGTTCCTGCATATTGATCGATTGCAGCTCGTTTAAATCGCCAATTGGCAGACGACCGAGATGCTGGTTGCCATAAGCCGATTTAAAGATTTGATCCATCAATACTGAAAATGGCTGATCCAGACGGATTTCACGTTCACGTTTAACAATATCAATTTCAGTTGGTACATATTTTTCTTGTAGTACCAGCTTATCCATCCGTTCTGCTTCAAGCTGAATTACCGCAGCCAGTGCAGTGCTTTCAGGGCGAACCAGATTGGTATATTTGGTAGAATAATAATCCGTACTGGCATTCGATGAGAGTGTGTACTGATCCAGACGACGCTGAAATTCATCGCCTTTAATATTTTCAGTCCCTTTAAAGGCTAAATGTTCTAATAGATGTGCCAGACCACCTTTCCCCTGCGGATCGTTCAATGAACCGGTGAAATAGACCGTATTCATAAAAGTCTTATTTTCTTTGTCATTTGGTGCAAGGACAATTCTTAAACCATTATCCAGTTTATATTCTTCAATATTTTGTTCTGTTTTTACCAATACTGGTTGAGCAAAATTGAGCGTCGCTGCGCCCATTAAAAACATGGAAAGTGTTAATTTTTTAAAACGTAGTGACATTCTGGATCCAGCAAATTTAAACATGAACTTTTTATTCAGTGAACATCATAGAGAATGACTCTCTTGTTGTGAGTTGTATTTTTATAAAAGCTGCTGTTCACAGCAGCTTTTAGATATTCTATCTGATTAAAGCAGAATTTCAGCTTTCATATACAGCTTGCCATAACCTGAAATTTCAATCCGGTCATTATCCTGCATCTCGCAATACAGCACACCACCCCGGCTTGATCCCTGATAAACAACCAGCTGCTGTTTTCCGAGTTTTTCTGCCCAGATCGGTACGATTCCGGTATAAATTGAACCTGTCACCGGATCTTCATTAATGCCATTACTTGGCGCGAAATAACGCGATACACAGTCATACTGTTCTGCACCCGCCGTTAAGGCGACATCCAGCAAGGCGCCAGTCGCTGTAATCGCGGTACGGCGGTCATTGACCTGTTTCAGTAATTCAAAATCCGGAGTCTCATCCAGCACATCCTGTACCGACTCATATTCGATAATATAGGCCTGTTCATTTAAATAGACATTTTTAAAAGATTTGGTCAAAGCTCCACGCAACATAGCAGGATATTCATCGACCAAAACTGCCCGACGGATCGGGAAGTTCATACGGATTTTTCCATCTTCATCTTGACTAACTGTAAAAATACCGAGATTTTTTACATGAAATCGAATGGTTTTATGCGAGGTATAATCCAGAAATAATACAAAGCTGCTGGCCAGGGTCGCATGCCCACAGAAATCAACTTCTTTCGTTGGCGTAAACCAGCGAATTTCATAGTTTTCTGCATCAATGGTCTTCACAAAGGCAGTTTCAGATAAATTATTTTCCAGCGCAATGTTTTGCATCAGGCTCTCATCCAGCCACTCATCCTGCACAATCACCGCAGCGGGATTGCCCTTGAACAGCTCCGTAGTGAACGCATCCACTTGATACATTTTCATTGCTTAAACTCCTTTTGTTTAGCGCTTTAGTTTAAAAGCTTTTTTCGCCAAAAAAATTTATATATGTTAATAAGCCAATAAGTGCATAATTTTTAGCACGTACATTTTTTTATTTTAAGGTTTGCAATGTCTAATCCCCATCTGAAAGCTGTACCCTTGGAAAAATCCTATCGTTTGCTCAATCATGGTCCAACGGTGCTGGTCTCTGCCAGAGATCAGGAAAATACGGATGTTATGGCCGCAGCCTGGGCTTGTGCACTAGAATTCCAGCCAGCTAAAGTCACTGTAGTTTTAGATAAAAGTACCAAAACCCGCAAAATTATTGAAAATTCTGGTTACTTTGCTTTGCAAGTTCCCACGCTTAAACAGCTGAACATGGTGCAAGCTGTTGGAACGATCAGCATGCATGATCAACCCGATAAGTTAGAACAATGTGGTGTGGAACTGTTCCAGTTTGATCAGTCAGACATTCCGGTTGTAAGTGGTTGTGCAGCCTGGCTGCTGTGTGAACTGATTCCTGAACCCCATAATCAGCAAACTCATGACCTGTTTATTGGCAAGGTCATTGCGGCTTATGCTGACGAGCGCGTGTTCCGTGATGGACACTGGTATTATCAGGACGTGGAGCGTGAATGGCGCAGCATTCACCATATTGCAGGGGGGCATTTTTATAGCATTGGTGATCCGGTTTCAGCGGATGATATAGACTGATCACCCAACCTATACACTCTTAAAATCAGATACATGAATCATCAACAAACATTGACCCAGCATCTCCATATGCCGGGTAATTATGCTAATTTACTAAATAACTTCGAACGGTTTAACTGAAATGATGCCTTTCAAAATTCACTGTATAGACGTCAAAAATAACTTACAGAATTATATCTGGCTGCTGGAACATACAGACTCCAAACAGGTCGTGGCTGTTGATCCCACAGAAGCCGGACTGGTACAGGAATATTGCCAACAGCATGGGCTTGAACTGGCACAAATCTGGTTAACCCACTGGCATAAAGACCATATTGGCGGTGTACCCGAACTGATTCAGGATAAAAACATTCCAGTATATGGTCCTCGTGAGGAATTGAGTAAAATTCCATTCATCAGTCATCCTCTAGAGCATGAAGATGAATTCGCTTTTCATGGTATCGATGTCAGCATCATCAGTGTACCGGGACACACTTTAGGCCACATTGTCTACTTTATTGATGCGCTAGATGCGCTGTTCTGCGGTGATACCCTGTTTGCAATGGGCTGTGGACGGGTGTTTGAAGGTACTTTTGAACAGATGTACCACTCTCTATGCCGTCTGGCTGCATTACCCCCGCGCACCAAGGTGTACTGTACACATGAATATACACTTTCCAATGCCCAGTTTGCACTGCATGCAGAACCGGATAATCTGGAAATTCAGGAGCGCCATGAACAGGTCGAACGTCTGAGAATGCTAGGCCAATGCACCTTACCCAGCACGATTGAAATTGAACTTAAAACCAATCCTTTCTTGCGTGCAGACGGCGTTGAAGAATTTGCCCGTTTAAGAACCTTGAAAGATAATTTCTAATTAGGGTTTTAGAGAATCTGATTGCTTTGCGCGTAGGCATCCAGCTCTGCTTGGGTCACAACGCGTAAAGCATGCATTTCATCCACCCGAACCAGTAATAAACCGCCCAGTGCTGGCTGATAACGTCTTGCGCTCCCGAATGGCGTATATGCCACTTGAGACTGTACGGTAAATTCAATCCAGTCCTCATGTCCCAACATGACAGCAACCGGTGTCTGATCCTCTTGCTGCATACGTTCAATGCAATCCTTTACATATTGTTCAATATTTACTTGTGTCATATTCAGACTCACTATTTTTTACAAGTATAAATTATTCTACACATTGATCGAGGACCACTTATTGCAAAAAATGGTCAACCAGATGATTGCTGCAATCTCTACCCAAATTGAAATGAATAACAATTCGACCAGTTGTAGATGCCCCCTAGCTGCTACATACTCAAAACTTTATTATGCTTAAATTTTAGTCAATCAGAGTACGATTTCTAATATTTAGTTACAACATCTAAAAGCATTCATAAATCATAAATTTAGCTATTTATTAGTGAAAATTCATCCAATTATTTGTCTATAAAAAAAGCATTTTCAGGAAATTTAAAGAATTTTTAAAATTTCCCCCTTTAAAAAATTTTTATTCACCCTAATTTATTAAGGAACAGTGATGAAGGAGTTATCTCGTGAAAAAAGTGGTGAAAGCAAAAAATCTTCTGGCATTCCGTCTATGGCTTGAAAAATTGGGGTATTCCGTACGTACCTTGGCAGACAACCGTGGGTTTACATTTAGTTTTAAAAAAGAATACGGTCTAGTGACCTGTGATCTCTCTGGTAATACCCTTGCGATGCAATTGGGTGAAGAATTCGAAGACCATTTGAAAGCTTAATTTGCGTCACTTTTAACGCGAAAGATCAATTCAAACATCTTAAGTTAACGCCAAGCTAGCCCATTTCGATGGGCTTTTTTATAGCTATAAAATTTCAGGCAAAAAAAAAACAAGGCATCAACCTTGTCTCTTTTGAGTGGTGGGGACGGAGAGACTCGAACTCTCACACCTCGCGGCGCTGGAACCTAAATCCAGTGCGTCTACCAATTTCGCCACGTCCCCATCGGGTACCAACTTATCGCCGGCTTTCTCAAACTTTAATGGCAGAGGATCAAGGATTCGAACCTTGACGAACGGTTTTGGAGACCGTCATGCTACCATTACACCAATCCTCTACTCGACCATCTCTACTCATTCTCATAAGTAAATTTGGTGGGGACGGAGAGACTCGAACTCTCACACCTCGCGGCGCTGGAACCTAAATCCAGTGCGTCTACCAATTTCGCCACGTCCCCGATGGCTGTGTATATTATAGAGATCATTT
>NZ_JBQEOL010000030.1:0-15270 GCF_052044895.1 Acinetobacter sp. 22323
GGGATTTGTCCATATATGGAAGTGCAGCACTAAAATTACATGTTCCACTAGTACGAAGAACTGATCTGGATTAATTAGCCAGGAAGATGAAATTATAAAGTTACATAAGTTATGAACTTATGACTAGGTCTTAATTGAGAAGGGCTGTGTTGCACAAACCTAGCATCAAAAGCTTATTCAGCAATATAATTTCAAAATGAATAAGCCTGCCTCTAAAATCTACCGTACAACCAATTGGTCATCCTATAACCGAGCCTTAATTAACCGAGGTAATATTTCCATTTGGTTTGATCCAAAGACTCAGTGGTATGCACAATCACAAGGCAAGCAAGGTCGAAATCAAACCTACTCCGATACAGCGATTCAATGCTGCTCAATGATCAAATTACTATTCCGACTCTCTTTACGTATGGTCACAGGTTTTGTTCAAAGTCTGATTAAACTCTCCGGATTAGATTGGACAGCTCCGGATTATTCCACCCTTTGTCGTAGACAAAAGCATATTGATATTGCGATTAGCTATCAAAAAAGTAGTGATGGACTGCATCTACTCGTAGACTCTACTGGTTTGAAGTTTCTTGGTGAAGGTGAATGGAAACGCAAGAAACATGGGGCTGAATATCGTCGCCAATGGCGTAAGCTTCACATTGCTATGGATGCTAAAACCCTGCAAATACGTGCAGTACAACTCACCATAAATAATGTCAGTGATTCTCAAGTACTCGAAGATTTACTTGCTCAAATTCCCTTGGATGAACCAATTGATTCTGTTTATACAGATGGTGCTTATGACACAAAGCACTGCCGACAAGTCATTTTAGATCGAGATGCACATGCGATCATTCCACCTAGAAAGAATGCAAAGCCTTGGAAGGATCAGCAAGCGAGGTCTATAGAGCGGAATGAATTATTAAAGACAGTCAAACGGCTAGGCAGATCGCTTTGGAAAAAGTGGTCTGGTTATCACCGTCGAAGTTTGGTTGAAACCAAGATGCATTGCATCAAATTATTAGGCGATAAATTAACAGCGCGGAGTTTTCCAAGTCAGGTGAATGAGATCCATGCACGCATGGCAGTTTTGAATAAATTCACAGAATTAGGTCGCCCTCATACCCAAGTTGTCTCTTAAATTTGAGTAGCTTAAGGGAAATCAGCCTTTCAAACCTTTATGCAACAAAGCCGGCCGAAAGTATGTCAGGTATTTGAAATGCTGATTCAGGACGGTATCCTTAATAGTAATCAGGTTTTAAGTGGTTTACCCCATCCTTCGGGAGCCAATGCGGAGCGAATAGCGTATTTTCTCGGGAATAAGCCTAAAGAATTACTATCATCTAAAACGAATCCAGAGTTATTGGATAAAGCGAAAGCTGAAATCATTAAGAAACTTGAACGCCTGGAAATGTAGTGACTATCCATACAGGCATGGAACATGACTGTTCACGTAAAAAGCCCAATCTAGTGTGATCGGGCTTTTTGTTGTGTAATTATATGATTGATTTTAAATGAAAAATTAAAATAATTTCGTATAAGCTGTATTATGTTAATTTTAGAGAAACTACTAAATTATATTGGGTTGTAAATATTTGAAATTCCGTTAAGATATTTTGGATTAAATTCTATTCCTAGATAGCATTCGTGTTGACTCATCTCTCCAAAAAACTTTGGTTTTGTTTTCTTATGGTTTTTGCCATAGGATGGAGTAGTGTGTCTGTTGCATCAGTAAAGATAATGCATATCAATATGCAAACTGAAATGAGCCAAGATCATTGTTTAGATCAAGCACAGCAAGTCACTCAACATGGTATTAATCACGAAGTACAGACGAATACCGATTGCCATAATCATTTAGCTCTTAATCAGAATATAGATCACAAAAAGTGTCAGGAATGTTCTAGCTTATCCTGCCAGACACAGATCTCATATCTTCATTCTTTGCAAAGCTCGCTAGATCCCCTAGATACCTTCTATTCTATAGATCAGCCTAATTTTTATTACCCCAACCAATATCTAAATGGGTATTGGCAAGAAATTTCACGTCCTCCTAAAACTTAACCAATTTTTTTAAAATTTATTTATTTTTCAAAAATTAAGGTTAAGTTATGTCTCATAAAATTAGTTCGTACCTATTAGCAGGTATTTGTTTTGCATCGTCGCCTTTGGTTTTTGCCGAAGTGCGTGAATATCAGCTTGTTATTGATGAAGCAGTGGTCAGCCCAACTGGAAAGCCTGTAAAGCGCATTACCGTAAATGGTCAATTTCCTGCGCCTTTGCTTGAGTTTGAAGAGGGTGATGAAGCCATCATTCGCGTGAAAAATAATTTAAAAAACCAAGATTCTTCTATTCATTGGCACGGACTGTTGTTGCCGGGCATTATGGATGGTGTACCGGGATTTAATGGTTTTAACGGTATTAAGCCTCAAAGCGAGTATGTTTATAAATTCAAGATTCGCCAAAGCGGGACTTATTGGTATCACGCTCATTCTAAAGGACAGGAACAGGACGGCTTATATGGTTCTTTTGTGATTTATCCAAAAGGTAAAACACCATTGGCAGCACATGAAAAAGCTGAACGTGACTATGTGGTGATGTTGTCAGATTTTCATGAAAAAACCAGTGATCAAATTCAGAAAGATCTTAAAATTTCAGCTGAATATTATCAAGATCAGCGTGAAACCTTGGGTGATGTTTGGAAGCAGGTTAAACGTGATGGCATAAAAGCGACATGGTCTGACCGCAAAATGTGGAATCAGATGCGTATGCTAAAAACCGACATGTCGGATGTTACAGGTTATACCTTCCTCATTAATGGCAAAACACCTGAACAAAATTGGACAGGAATGTTTAAACCGAATGAAAAAATTCGCCTACGTTTTGTGAATGCATCTGCGATGTCTTTCTACGATGTCCGTATTCCTAACTTGAAAATGACTGTGGTCAGTGCTGATGGTCAGCCTGTAAAACCTGTTGCTGTGGATGAGTTTCGTATTGGCACAGCTGAAACTTATGATGTGATTGTGGAGCCAAAAGGCGGACATTATCAAATTGAAGCTGAGTCAATTGACCGTGCAGGCTATGCGATTGGTACACTGCACAATGAATTAAATCCTATGACACATGGCATTCATATGCCTGCACCACGTCCACGCTCACTTTTGACCATGGAAGATATGGGACATGGTGGCGGTGATCATGCAGGAATGGATCATTCGAAAATGAACCACGGCAATATGCAAGGCATGGATCACTCGAAAATGGATCATTCAAAAATGAACCATGGCGATATGCAAGGCATGGATCACTCGAAAATGGATCATTCAAAAATGAACCATGGCGATATGCAAGGCATGGATCACTCGAAAATGGATCATTCACAGCATGGCACAGCAAAACCACAAGAAAATGATCAAGTGGTTTATGGTTGGGCAAATGCATCTACACCTGCGGGCAATAAAGCCTTGCAATATAGTGATTTAAAATCTTTAGAACCGCAAAAAGATACTCGTGAAGCTAGCAGTGAATTAGTAGTGCGTTTGGGCGGTACTATGGAGCGTTATATTTGGACGATTAACGGTAAAAAATTCAGCGATGCTGAGCCATTAAAAGTGAAGTATGGCGAGCGTATCCGTATCAAATTTATTAATGACAGTATGATGGCGCACCCCATGCATTTACATGGCATGTTTATGCAGTTGGAGAATGGTCAAGAGTCGGTAGATATGCCGAATAAACACACATTGATTGTACCACCGGGTAAAACAGTGACTGCTTTATTAACTGCGGATGAGTTGGGCGAATGGGCAATCCATTGTCATTTGTTGTATCACATGAGTGCAGGAATGATGAACAAGTTGATCGTGGCAAATGTTAGCGATGAACAAGTGTCTACAACGCCAATTCAAGGTACAAATTCGACTCAAACTCACCAAGTAACTGAGCAAAAAGGAGCTGGACATGCACATCACTAATTTTGTATTTAAAGCGTTTTTTTCTGTTGCGGTATTGAGTTTAACAAGCTTAAGTTTGGCGCACGAAGGGCATCATTCAACTGCTCAGACTGATGGAAAAAATGTACCATCAATGAATCATCAAGCGATGTCTGAGATGGATCATTCACAGCATTCTCCACAAGAGCATGCACAACACATGCAGATGATGGGGAAAATGAATCATGCTGCACATTCAGCACCGATGAACCATCAACATGCAGGTCATCAGCCAATGCATCACAAATCAACAGAGAAACAGCAAGATCAAAAAGTACAGAAAGGAGATCAACATGCGCACCATTAATCTTTTTTCTAAAACTGTTTTAGCAAGCTCGTTGTTGATGATTAGCGCAGTGAGTTTGGCACATAATGGCGAAGATCATAGTGCACCTGCAAAAGTGACAGCTGCTGTTGCATCTTCTAGTCAAAATCAGTCGATACAAATGAACCATGGTCAGATGAATCATGCACAACATCAGGCAACATCTACGGTTAATCATTTACATCTTGTACCCGATGCGAATGCTCAGCAGAGTTTACATTATGATCATCGCTCAGAACACGGTGCGCAAATTTATGCGATTACGACGGTGGACAATAAGTGGCTTGTCAATGAAGATGGCACAGGCGGTTTAAAGTCAGAGTTTGAAACCCGTATTGGCACAGATGAAAATAAGGTTTTTATTAAAGTTCATGCCGATAAAGAAGAATCGCATGATGCACATTACGATGCCAAACTTTTATATAGCCGTATGATTTCAGACTTTTGGGATGCACAGATTGGTGCACGTTATCGCAGTGAAAAAGTTGAACTCGATGATCATCGCAAAGATACAGAAGAAAGTGTTGATGCGGTGATTGGCTTACATGGTATGGCGCCATATTTCTTTGAAACTGATGCTTATCTCTATGCGGGAGAAGACAGTTATGCGGGCTTTAGCCTAGAAACAGAACGTGATTTTCTGATTACGCAAAAGTTGATTATTCAACCCTATTTAGAGTTGGATGTGGTCTTTAGTGATGATTCTAAATATGCGAAAAAAACTGGTTTAAGCAGTGCGACAGCAGGGCTTGAAACTCGCTATGAAATCAGTAAAAAGATCATGCCGTATATTGACATTGGCTATGACTATTCAAAAGGGAATGATGGAACGTCGTGGCAAATAGAATCAAACTCTGAAAAAGGTTGGTTATATGGAGCAGGTGTTAGATTTAGATTTTAATTAATTTAATGATTACTAAATAGCTTTATTTAAATAAAACTCTAGCTTAATGTGGCCGGAAGCAAAATGTTAACTTATTTTGCTTCCTTCCATTTAACATAATGGCTGTTATGCGAAGTCGACTTGTAAGCCCAAAGTAGAAATGTCCGGTTTCTCCAAAGTAAAAATGTCCGCTTTTAGAATATGCGCTTTTGCAATTTTCTTAGCGGACGGTTTGATATGTTGGTGTCTATGTCGGATAAAGAACTTAAACGATTGTCGGTCTTGCAGGAAATCTGTGATCAACGCATAACCCAGTCCCAAGCTGCTCAGCTACTTCATATTTCAGAGCGTCAGATCAGACGTTTACTGCAGAAATACAAAGCTCAAGGCCCAGCTGCATTAGCCCATGCCGGTCGTGGTCAAATCAGCAATTTCAGGCTTCCTGAAGAGCTCAGACTCAAGTGCCTCAATATTGTTTCTGATCAACTGCATGGTTTCGGACCCACTTTAGCGCATGAAAAGCTCACCACCGTTCATGGCTTTGATATTTCAGTGGAAACACTGCGTTCCTGGATGATTGCAGCCGATTTATGGATTCCTCGCGCCAAGCGTCTGAAACGCCCGTATCAGCCTCGTTATAACCGGGACTGTTATGGTGAACTGATTCAAATTGATGGCTCACACCATGACTGGTTTGAAGGTCGAGCCCCTAAATGCTGTCTGCTGGTATTTATCGATGATGCCACAGGCAAATTACAGCATTTACGCTTCTGTGAGTCGGAATCAACCTTTGACTATATGATTTCAACACGTTTGTATGTTGAGCAGCATGGTAAGCCTTTAGCCTTCTACAGCGATAAACATTCAGTCTTCAGGGTGAATCAAAGCAGTAAGAAAGACACCAAGATTACCCAGTTTGGGCGCGTACTCAGCACCCTGAATATCGATATTATCTTCGCTAATTCACCACAGGCCAAAGGCCGTGTAGAACGAGCCAATAGAACGCTTCAGGACCGTCTGATCAAAGAAATGCGTCTGGAAGGCATCAGTTCGATTGCCGAAGCCAATGCCTGGCTACCCTGCTTCATTGAGCAGTTCAATCAGAAGTTTGCCAAGATGGCCTTTAATCCCAAGGATCTACACCGGACTGTCACTGAAACAGCCGAAGAATTAGATGATATTTTTACCTGGCGTGAACCCCGCAGAGTCACGAATAGCCTGACGATCACTTATGATAAATGCGTATATCTCCTGGAAAACACGGAAGAAAACCAAAGATTGATTGGTAAGTATCTTGAGTTTCTGGAATACCCGGATAGTACAGTCGCGATTGAATATCAGGGAAGAAAAATCAATTACAGCATCTTCGATAAATTAAGTCAGCTCAACCAGCGAGAGATTGTTGAAAATAAACGTTTGGGTTCTGTATTAGCCCATATTCAACAGCAGCATGAAGAACTAGAACAACAAAATAAACGCAATCGTTCTCAAAAGATGCCAAGCAGACGTGCACAGAAAACAGCAATTCAACAACGAAATCTAAATCCTGTGCTTGACTTGGAAATGTCTGTATAGGACATTTCTATTTAGTTTTAAGGTAGGACATTTCTACTTGGGAATAACACGACTTGTAATGCAATTTGCATTACAATATTCCTAGTACATTAAATACTTGGGAAATATGATGGCTACTGTTAACTTCAGGATCGATGAAGCCCTTAAAGAAAAATCTTATTCAATCCTTAAAGAGCAAGGTATTGCACCTACTGATTTCTTCACTAGTATTCTTGAGTATGTTGCTACGACTGGGAAACTGCCTGTCAAAAAAGCTTTGCTTTCGGAAGAAGATGAAGAATTATTAGCTCTTGTCCGTAAGCGCATTAATGATCCTAAAGAGATGTTTGAGGAAGTCACATTAGATGACTTATAAGCTTTTACGTCACAAGGACTTTACAGCAGAATGGGAAAACTCCCTGTTGCTATACGAGATCAATTTAAAAAGAAACTAGCCAAAGTCATAGAGCAGCCACATATTCCAAAGAATATGCTTAGAGGCGATCTTGCAGGTTGCTATAAAATCAAATTATTAAAAGCTGGTGTCCGACTTGTCTATCAAGTTAAAGATGATCAGGTAGTTATGCTGCTCATTACCGTCGGAAAACGAGCTGATAGCATAGTTTATGACGAAGCGAAAAAGCGAATTAAAGACTAAAAATGGGAGCTTAAAGCTCCCATTTTTGGCTTCGTATAAGGTGTATTATGTTAATTTTAGGAAAGGCTCTAGACTAGCAGAATGATTATGTTAGTCTAGAGCCATATAATTAACATTATTGAAGTATTTTACATGGCAATTTTTCGACATTCTTCTGCACACTGACGGCAAGCCTCAGCACATTTTTTACAATGATCATGTGAATGTTTTTCACACTCTTCCGCACAATATTCACAGATCTTAGCACAAAGCTCACAAATCTCTTTGAGGAAAGGTGAGTTATGTTGTTGCATACGCACACATAACTGACAAATATCTGCACATTCTAGACAACGTTGAATACATTCACGCATCATCTCTAAATCTTTTTCTTTTAAACAAGAAGTTGCACATTCAGTACAAATAAGTGAACAGTTTGTACATGCAGAAATACACTTTGAAAATTCCGTATTAATCATTTTTTACTCTCAACTTATATAATCAAAGAAATAATTAAAACATAATTTTTTTCTACTAATTATTTTAAATTATTAGTAAATGTAATACATAATGTTAATTTATATGAATAATGTTAATTTTAACTAAATCTTATTTATATTCCAAATTATTAAAAAACAGTTTTTAATTAGGATAGATGATCAAGTATCAAAAGCAGCTATTCTTAAAATAACTGCAATAATTTTATCACTTTAAAAATAGATTTTCCCTCTATTTAACATAATGGGCGTTATACGAAGTACACTTGTATATTAATATAATAATCAATCACTTAAAAATTTAGGCTATTTTGTAGGCCTAGGCTTACGTGAATCTCGGCCCTTTGCTGCTATGCGGCATACTGGAATTTTCATATTATTGAATGGTCAGGAACAGGAAGTTCCATATAATAAAAAATAAGCACCAGGATGGCGCTATATAAGACATGCAAGAGCACAAAGACCTAATGTTCCAATAAAAAACCCCGGCAGGATGCCGGGGTTTTTTATTTGTATAAGCTATTTAAATAATAGCTTGTTCTTTTAAATGAGATAGTGCAGCAAGAATATATGATGAGTTGAAGGTTACATCGGTATAGGTTGATGGAGATCGACTTCCAGTTTCCTTAAAAATCTTATAAAAATTATCAACTTCATCAGTGCTTAAAGGGCGAATATTATCTTTGTTATTGTGAACAAATAATTTCCCGTCCTCACTAAACATAATAAATTTAGATTTTCTAGATTCAGTTTCTAAATTAACTGGTGTAGAAAAAAATTTAACGAGAGTTTCATATAGATTAATATTCATGTAACTTAACCCTTTGTTTTCATGTATATATTTTTTCGATAAGCTCTCAATACTCATAGAAATAGCTTCTCTGGCTAAAAATGATTTCGTTCTTTGACTCTTTTCAGCCAGTTGATCTAACTGTTTTTCTAATTCTACAGGTAATCGAAGCATCAACATTATAAACAACCCAATCTAAATGTATATCAATTAGAGTATATCATTAAGATGGTGGTTTCAAATTTTTTGAACCGCTCTTTCTCTGATTTCAGGGGTATATTTTAATTTTGTCATCGGGATAGTCTCTGAGAATATTGACTCTCCGACAAACCCGGTACGGTTCATGATTTTCATAGTGGTTTCCTTTGGTTTGGATTTGCATTAATCGGTTATCCCAAAACACCGCCGAAGGCGGCACTAACTATTCTTCCTCTTGGTTTGACCTCTACGTTGACATAGTAAAGGTCTGCTCAAAGGAACATCATTTGATGATTCACATCAACCATTCATCGTAATTTCATTGCCTTAGCAAAAATCTCTCCATATTCTTTGATTATGTTACATATTCAATTATTGGGGAGTGAATTATATGGCTGGACAACGCGGTGGTAGTAGAGATGGTGCAGGAAGAAAACCATTGTATGATGAACCAACCAAGGTCGTTCGAGTACCAGAGTCTCGTGTCATTGAAATCAAGAACTACCTAGCAGAATCAACCAAGACAAAATTCAACGATATAGCATCCATTACCTTAGTGAATCCAAGCTCGGTGATGAGTATTCCCTTGGCTTCAGAAAAGGTTGCTGCTGGCTTCCCTTCTCCTGCTCAGGATTACATAGACAAAACCTTGGATATGAATGAACACCTCATCAAAAACGAGGCTGCAACCTTCATTGTGAAGGTCGCATCGCTTTCGATGAGAGATGCAGGTATTGAGATTGATGACGAACTGATTGTAGACCGTAGCATTGAAGCCAAGCATGAAGACATCGTGATTGCACTGATCGACAATGAGTTCACTGTAAAACGCCTCATGATCGAAAGTGATGATAATCGTTGGCTTAAAGCAGAGAACCCTGAGTATTCCGACATTCATCTGCAAGATGGGCAGGAAATGCTAATTTGGGGTGTAGTGACTTTTGTCATCAAGCCATTCAGAAAGCGTTAATACTTGATTGGTTTCATGCTCATGCAAGTAGCTCACCAGAAGATCTATGCACTTGTAGACATCAATAATTGCTATGTCAGTTGTGAACGTGTCTTCAACCCTAGTCTGAACAATAAGCCTGTCATTGTGCTATCCAACAATGATGGCTGTGCTGTGGCACGTTCCCAAGAAGCCAAAGACTTGGGCATCAAAATGGGTGTTCCTCTCTTCCAGATCAAGGACATCGTAGAGCGCCATAATGTTCAGGTGCTATCGAGCAATTATGCACTGTATGCAGAAATGTCTCGCAGATTCATGAAAATCCTATCCGATTTTGTATCTCCTAAAGAGCAGGAAATTTACTCGATTGATGAGTGCTTTCTGGATCTGACAGCTCATGCAGGGAATTACGACTTGACTGAATATGCCCATCAGATTCGTCAGCGTTTGTTTTCTTGGCTTGGTTTACCTGTATGTATTGGCATAGGACGCTCAAAGACTGAAGCGAAACTCGCAAACCATATTGCCAAGAAGAACGATTACTTCAATGGCGTATGCAACTTGGTTTCAATGGATCCATGCTCAGCCGAGAGCGTATATCAAGCAATTGATGTAAGTGAAGTATGGGGCATTGGTCGAAAGCATACGAAGAGGCTCAACAGTATGGGGATTCATTCAGTGATGGATTTTGTCTTGGCTTCCCCTCTGATGATCCGAGACCAATTCTCTGTAGTGATGCACAGAACCTTATTGGAACTCCATGGAATTGCTTGCATTGAATTGGAACATACTCCACCTGCAAAGAAGCAAATCATTGCTAGTCGCTCCTTTGGGCAGAGGGTCTATCACACAGATGATCTCAAGGAAGCCATGTCGCTGTATGTCATGGATGCTGTTAGCAGACTGAGAGATGATAATTTGTTGTGTGGTTGTCTGATTGGTTTCGTTCAATCAAACCCATTTGATAGCTCAAAGCCCTTCTACAACAAATCTTTATCTTTAGCTTTACCAGAACCTACCGACAACTTATTGGTGCTCTCTAAACTCGCTACAACGATGATTGATGGCCTGTATGCAAAGGATATAGCATTCAAGAAATGCGGCGTGATTCTGACGTGTCTCGAACCAAAGGAAAACCATGTGTATGACATGTTCACTGATATGAAACACATCGAAGTCAGCAATTCCTTGATGGATTCCCTTGAAGCGATTCATCTTAAGTATGGCAAAACCAAAATTGCCTTAGGCGCGAGTTTAATGCTGAACAGAACATGGAATATGTCACGAGATCGACTAACACAGAACTACTTTAAGTGGGATCAACTGCTTTGTGTAAAGTAAATATCCTGCCTATAAATTGATTTCGTTTTGGTTTCACAATAGTTGTTTATTGATTGCCAAATAGTTGTATTTTACAACTACCTAATCAAAGATTATCTACATAAAAAATGCCCATAAACATGAGTGTTTTCATAGACACTATCTGCTTATGGGCATTACATCATTTATGTGTGTGATTCATAGACATGAATAGTAGCCGAAGCTACCATTCATGAATCCAAATCATACTATTTTAAAAAACTAATTCGATGCCTGCACCATATTTCCATCCCTTTTCAGACTCTGTTGCCTCTTGCATAGAAGTGGCTTTCTGTCCTTTTTCATATTGGTAAGCAACATCAATGAAAGGTTTAATTCGCTTAGTAATCTCATATCGGGTTTTGATACCAGTTTTTAGTTCTGATAAACCTGATTTTGCAGCATAGTTAGAATCATCGCTAAATATTACATCTGCTTCGATATAAGGTTGAGTAATAAGTTTCTGAGTTAAAAGCAAATCACGTTCTAATTCAAAACTTGCTCCCCAAAAATTATTCTCACCGCCATAAAGATATGCTTGTGTTTCAAAGAAATAAGGAGCTAGACCTAATATACCAATAACCCCATCCACTCGATCGCTGCTGCTGTTATTTTTATCTTCACTATATCTTACCCCAGCTTGTACATCCCAAAATGGGGCTACATTACGGCTATAAAGTGCTGATACAGCATATTTTGGATCATTACTTTCTGACTTTTCCGAATTGGCTTCAATAAATAGACGATTTTCATCTGTTCCAATCAAAGTTTCAAGCTTTGTTCCTAGGTTGCCCTTACCGTCTTCATCAACCATCCATGCATTTTCAAGTCTTGTTACTTGATAAATTTGTCCGCCATGTTCTTTAAGATGATCATCGTGAGATCCGTCTGATCTCTTTCTTGCAGTCAAAATAATATTATCTCCCCCATTTGCATTTTCCATTGAATAATATTCTGGATACAATTCTTGGGGGCTATATCTTAAGCCACCAGACTCCTGTAATAAGACTCTCATACCATTTGTAATATTACTTTCTTGTACAGGAGTTTCATTTTTAGCGAACGTTAGATTTGATAATCCAAATAGCGCAATCATCAAAGTTGTTTTTGAAAACAAATTATTAGTGATGTGCATGTGGATTTACTCCCTTCTCATTTACTTGGGACTGAGGAACAGTCTTTGTAGAATTACCATCTTCCACTTGAGCTACAATGAGTTTATTCATCATTCCTGCACTCATATGGTAAAGCAGGTGACAATGAATAGCCCACTCACCTAACTCATCAGCTGTGAGTAGAGTGGTTATCGTTTTCCCAGGTGGAACAATTACCGTATGTTTGTTTGGCATATTGCTTGGATCCTGACCATTCTCAAGCTGCATAAACATGCCATGTAAGTGCATTGGGTGAGCCATCATACTGTCATTGACAAATTTTAAGCGAATACGTTCACCATACTTCACCACTAGTGGGTCGGCTTCATTAAATTTTTTACCATTCATTGTCCAAATATAACGCTCCATGTTTCCACCAAGACGGATCTCTATTTCACGTTCAGCTGCACGAGTGTCTTTTTGAGGATCTAACGATTGCAAATCACTATATTGCAATGCTTTATTACCTTCAGGTGTTGAAGCATTTGCCCATCCAAATACGGTATTATCATTCTTGTCTGAAGCCGCCTTAACAGTAGAGCTATTCATCGGCATATCATGATCCATACCTTTCATAGAAGACATATCATGATCCATACCTTTCATAGAAGACATATCGTGATTCATGCCTTTCATAGAAGACATATCATGATTCATATGTTTCATTGAAGACATATCATGATCCATACCTTTCATAGAAGACATATCGTGATTCATGCCTTTCATTGAAGACATATCATGATTCATATCTTTCATAGAAGACATATCGTGATTCATATCTTTCATAGATGACATGTCATGGCTCATCCCCATATCTTCCATAGTTAATAAAGCACGAGGGCGAGATTTAGGCATCTCAATTTGTTTGACTGCTGGGCTGCTTTCTTCATGTAATGTTCCCACTGCAAAACCGGTACGATCAATAGATTCAGCTTCAATTTGGTAATGTGCTTGTTTTGGTTCCACAATGACATCATAGGTTTCAGCAGTACCAATACGGAACTCATCTACAGGAACGGGCTTTACAGGTTGACCATCAGCACTGACTACAGTCATTTTTAGGTTTGGAATGCGTACATCAAAGAATGACATAGCGGAAGCATTAATAAAACGAAGGCGAACTTTTTCACCAGCTTTGAAGTTACCGGTCCAGTTTTGCTGAGGTGTTTTGCCATTCATTAAAAATGTATAACCAGTCACATCGGACATATCTGTTTTCAACATCCGCATCTGATTCCACATAGAGCGGTCTTGCCAAGTTGCCTTTAATCCATCACGTTTAACTTGTTTTAATACATCGAATACTGTTTCGCGACGGTTCTGATAGTAATCTGCTTCTTTTTTAAGATTTTTCATAATTTGATCACTTGTTGAATTATGAAAATCAGAAAGCAAAACAACGTAATCTTTATCGGTTTTTTCAGCAGCTGTTAGTGGAGTTTTATCTTTAGGATAAATAACAAAAGCACCATATAAACCGTCTTGTTCTTGTCCTTTACTATGTGAATGATACCAATAAGTACCATTTTGGCGGACTTTAAACTTATATTCATAAGTTTTATTAGGGGCAATGCCATTAAATTTGTTAAATCCAGGTACACCATCCATAATTCCAGGTAATAATAAGCCATGCCAATGGATTGAAGAGTCCTGATTTTTTAACTTATTGTGAACACGGATAACGGCCTCATCACCTTCTTCAAATTCAAGAAGTGGTGCAACGAATTTACCATTTACAGTAATTCTCTCAACTGGTTTTCCTGTGATATTTACAGTTTGTTCAGCGATTGTTAAATCATATTCTTTAACTGCCGCCATTACCCAAGTTGATGAAAATAAACCAACTCCAATTAAGAGTATAAGCTGTCATTAAAAAGTAAACATGTATTCTTTTCCGAATTGGTTTGATACTCTCTCCACCCATTGCTCTATTTTATCAGCTGTCATGACTTGAAAATCTCGCCAATAATATTTCATCTGCTTCCATACCATCTCGATTCGATTTAACTCAGGGCTATAAGCTGGAATAAAATACAAATTCGTCGAAAAGTTACTTTTAAGTAGCTCTCTGTAATCAGCCATCTTTTTACTTCTATGAATCGAGGCATTATCAACAATAAGAACCAATGGAAGGTTATAAGTCTGTTTTACTTGTTGAGCTATTCCAGTTAAATAGGCATAAAACCAAGTGCTTGTAACAGACTCTTGTAAACAACTTGTCACCAGTTTCCCCGTTGAAAGCAAACACCCCATGACATTAACTCGTTTTAATCTTATTGCATCAACCGCATGAACATCACCTATCTTTGTCCACGCATAGCGGTTATCAGGTGTAGATGAAAACCCTGTTTCATCAACATAACCTAATATAATTTCACCACGTGCCGCTTGCTCTCGTAATTTTTCAATCTGCTGTGTTGCTTGTTCAAATGCAATCGGATCTCTTTTTTTTCAAGCTATGACGGGTACGCTTGAAGACCATACCTGAATCACGTAAAAACTTACGAATGGTTTCAACAGACACGGACACTTCGTATTCTTCATGTAGTTTGACTCGGATTTGTTCTGCATTGAGTGGACTTGTATTGACCCAATCTAGGATTTTCGCCTGATAGTCTGAGATCAATGTATTGGGCCGACCTGAGCGATGACCTTCTTTAATCGATTCAAACTCATACAATTCCCAACGTCGGCGTTGTAGCCTTATGGTTTCTGGGATACGTTCTTGTAGAGTGGCAACTTCCGCAACACTTTTACCTTCAGAAAGCCAGAGAATAGTTTGGGCACGTTGTCTTTCACGCCAATGTTTTGCATGCTTGGCCAGAAAAATGAGTCGTTCTCGCTGTTCTAAACTAAGTGGTACAGAAACAATTCGAGGCATGTGTGAACATCTGTTAACTAAAAAAACTTTTTCGCATGATTAGTTATTTTTGTCAACTTA
>NZ_JBQEOL010000031.1:0-13545 GCF_052044895.1 Acinetobacter sp. 22323
AGTAAGCGTCCGCTGAACCCCACTTTTTCTAACTCATTAATACCGCGATAGTGTCCACTTAAATTTAAGTGGACACCTATTTATGGATTTAAAGACAGTTATAGACAGTGCACCAACGCTAAAAAAGCCCCGTCGAACCTTCACAGCTGAATTTAAACATCAACTTATTCAGCAATGCCAGCAGCCAGATACATCAGTGGCCAAGGTAGCAATGCAACATCAGATCAATGCCAATCTGCTACATAAATGGATTCGTCAGTCCAGATCAATGCCCCCTGCATTAAAAACCCCATCCATTCCACAGACTGACTTTCTTCCGGTCATTCTTCACCCGACTCCAGTCAAACAAGAAGCACCTCTACCACCTGTGCCAGAGAAGAAAGCTGTCGCTCATATCAGGATTCCATTACATGAGGCACCAAGTTCCGCAAGGGATCAGATGATCGAGATCGACTGGCCGGTGGAGTCAGTAACTGAATTACTGTTGCTGATCCAGGGTTTGACTCAATGATTCGTATTGATGAGATCTGGTTGTCTACCCAGCCGATGGACATGCGTGCAGGGATGGATACAGCCATGGCTCAGGTGCTGAGAGCCTTTGGCTACATCAAACCGCATTGCGCTTACCTGTTCTGTAATAAGCGTGGCCATCGTATGAAAGTGCTGGTGCATGATGGACTGGGTATCTGGCTGTGTGCCCGGCGGCTGGAACAGGGGAAATTCCACTGGGCTAAAGTTCACCAGGGTGAAAGTATGGCGATCAGCCCGGAGCAGTTACAGGCACTGATCCAGGGTTTGCCCTGGCAAAGAATCGGACTGCAGCAAGTGGTAACAATGCTCTAAACCAGGCTCATCCATTCTGCTATTCTCCAAACGTTCTATTTCCTCTGCATCATGACCTCAGGCATACTGCGGTCATGAATACGCTGCCTGATTTAAGCCAACTGACCCATGAACAACTGCTGGAATTTACCAGACAGTTGGCGATGCAGCATCAGTCTCTGGCACAATCTAAACAACAACTGGAACAATCAAATCAGCAATTAGATGCCAGAGTTCAACATCTTGAAGTCACCAATCAGCAATTAGATTCTAAAGTTCAACATCTTTCTATTCTCAATCAAAAATACGAGCATGAGCTTGCACTATTTAAACAGCATAAATTCGGCAGTAAAAACGAACATCTAACCGCAAAACAAATCCATCTCTGGGATGAAGCGGTTGAAGAAGATATTGCAGCGGTTGATCTGGAACTGGAACGACTGAATGCAGATAAAACCAATGCAGCTGCACAGAAAGCCCCAGTCAACAAACCTAAACGTCGGCTGTTGCCAGATCATCTACACACCCTCCGTATTGAGCATGAACCTGAATCAACACAATGCAGTTGTGGCTGTACCTTGCGTCGTATCGGTGAAGATGTCAGTGAAAAACTGAATTTCAGACCGGCACAGTTCTATAAGGAACAGCATGTGCGTGGTAAATGGGTCTGTGATCAGTGTGACACTCTGACTCAGCAAGCGATGCCAGCCTATGTGATTGATAAAGGCATTGCTTCACCTGAATTGCTTAGCCATGTGCTGGTGTCAAAGTATGCCGATCATTTGCCTTTGTACCGTCAACGTCAAATCTTTCTACGCGCAGGTGTTGATCTGTCTAGATCAACGTTATCTGACTGGATTGGCCGCTGTGGGGTGGAACTGGAACCTCTGGCCAATGCCTTAAAACAGGTGGTACTGCAACAGCAGGTGATCCATGCAGATGAAACACCGGTGACGGTCATGCAGATGGGTGAAAATGAGAAAAAGCCCAAAAAAGGTTATGTCTGGGCCTATGCCAGCACACAGTACAATCCAGTTCAGGCAGTGATCTATGACTTTCAAGATAGCCGTTCTGGCCAGCATGCTGAAGACTTCCTGAAAGGCTGGCAGGGTCATTTGGTCTGTGATGATTACAGTGGTTATAAAGCACGCTTTAGATCAGGTCAGGTCATTGAGGTGGGCTGCATGGCACATGCACGTCGTAAATTCCATGAACTACATGTGACCAAGAAAAGTCAGGTCGCTGAACAGGCATTAGTGCTGATTCAGAAATTATATGCGATAGAAGCAGAATTAAGAAAAAAGACGGATGGTACAGCGGAAGACCGCTGCGAATACCGACAACAGCATAGTCAACCGGTCATGCAACAACTATATGAATGGCTCAACCAACATCAGCTGACGGTGCCATCGAGTTCTCCAACCGCCCGGGCGATCAATTACAGCCTAAAACGTTGGACTGCTTTAAGCCGCTATCTGGATGATGGCAATCTACCCATTGACAATAATTGGATAGAGAACCAAATGCGTCCCTGGGCCTTGGGGCGTAAGAACTGGCTATTTGCAGGTTCGCTGCGCAGTGGTCAACGAGCTGCCAATATCATGACTTTAATCCAGTCAGCAAAGCTGAATGGCTTGGATCCGTATGCCTATTTAAGTGATGTGCTGAAAAGGTTGCCAACACATAAAGTGCCCCAAATAGAAGAATTACTACCTCACCGCTGGAAACCTGAACCCCGTTAAAACTTGGCGATGGCGTTCAGCGGATGCTTACTTAAAACATCAGACTGCCTATCAAAGAGATTATTTATTAGCCGAATAATCTCAAAACCTGATTGACTACCAAGACGGTATCTCAGGTCGCTGACTTCACATATATTAAAACTCATTCAGATTGGGTCTAAACCACATTTATTATTGATGTTTTTTCATGTGCAATTGTTGGCTGGAAAGTATCAACACGTAAGAATACAGATATGGTGCTTGATGCGCTGAGTTATGTATCGTCTTTTGAGCTTGAAGCAATGTACGATTATAAGATTAACCCGTTAGGTCAGGTGGCCTAACTTAAATAAAAAAGTCTCCGACAAACCCGGTACGGTTCAGGCATATAAAGGCTAAGAAGTGAACATAAACTCGTCTTTATTAATACATCCCGTTTATTCATGATATTGTTTCACGACTATAATAATGATGAGGAAAATCAAAACTCAAGCATTGTACTGGAATTTTGTTTTGCCATTAAATGATTTAGCGAAATTATTCACATCTAGCATAAAAATTGCCCCACGGATGGGGCAACTTTTATTCATCAACACGATAAGTTAGCCAATCGTAATTTGATGATTATTTAACAGCTCTGCAAGCGTTACATTCGAAGTTTGATGTTCTAAGACCAAAAGATCCTGATAATTTGAACCATTTGCTTCACCATCACGATCTACTTTCACGGTTGCAGATTCAGTTGCTGCATCATAGTCAACCTTAATGAATTTTTCGACTTGTGAAAGATGAGATGATGTCAAATCACTATCACTAAGCAAATCATTAAAGAATTCTGATGAGAATTGAATCGTTTCGGCATTGCTATCTGTTGCGGTAGAACCAAAACCGAAATCTGTCCAATGATCAATACCATGCCCCGCTTTGGCATCACTCGCATCTAGCACATTATAAATCAATGTATCGTGACCCTGACCCGTCGTAATGGTATCGTTACCCGCTTTGGCCACAATCACATCATCCGAACTGGTTTCAGCTACGCTGAAGCTTCTCGCTGATAATGGATTTACTCCAGATTGGGTATGAACATTTTCACTCACCAGCAAAGTGACAGCCGTACCCGATACGGTACTGGTGTATGTCACATAACCATTATTGGTTGCACTTTGTGTCCAGCCTGAACCAAGTCCAACAGTATCCTCAGCAGTACCATTGATCTTCAAGGTATGTGCCGCATCAGTCATGGTCAATACATGTGATGCTGTCAGGCTAGTGATATTATTTGCTCCATTTACAGACAAATCCAGCACTTCAACATTCTTCAGATTTGCTGCCAAAGTAGCACCTGATACAGTTTCACCAGAACGGAGCTGAATCGTATCTGTACCTGCTCCAGCATTAATACTACTTGCTGTATATAGCAAGGTATCATTACCTGTTGTAGCCCGTTGGGCCGTCATATTTACAGTAATGTTCGTAGAAACATGAGCAGATGCACTATTTCCAGCACCACTTTCAACTGTCCATGCTTCTACCCCGATTTGTGTACCTGTAGTCGCTGAATCCTGATCAGTTAAAGCTGCTTTCGCCTGTTTAAAGCCTAACTTATCTATATTGCTTTGGGTTAAACCTGTAATGGTATAAGTCGTACTTGATCCAGTTCCACTTACTGTAATTTGACTAGATGAAATCTGTACACCATCGATATAAAAAGAGGCATATTGACCCAGACCTGTGAGTTTAATGGTCATAGTTTCAGTACTGCTGTCATTTGCAACTTCTGAAACTTTTGGATCATGCATCGATGCATTCAGGTTAAGTGGAATAATCTCATTTTCTTTACCGAAAGTTTGAGTCGGTTTGATATCAACGCCATTGGCTACGGCATTAACCACCAAATCTCCAATGTCTTTGGTTTCAGTTAAAGGAGATAAGCTACTTTCACCAGAAGTTACAACCAACTGTAAGTTTTCAACAGTACCACTCCAGTGTATCGGCGGTAATATCGCAACATAAACTGGTAGTCCACCACTTTCTGAGAGTACCCAAGTGTTGGTTGTGCCATCACCACCTGCATTACTTGCAAGCGTTGCGGATGCCGCATCATTTCCGACATAAACCAAGAAGCCATTTGGAACATCAGATAGCAAAATTGCACCATAAGACTCTGAACCATCTGAATCGTTCAAACTCACGCTTAGTCCACCTGCACCAGTCAGCTCAATTGCATTGGCTTTAGTTGCCAGTTCTGACTCATTACCAATAAAGTTTTGTGAAACAACATTTACACCATTATTGATCAGTTGAACTTCCACAGAACCCGTGACACTGACTGCTTTAACATCTGCACCGTCTTCTTGTACGTTTGCATAAGCAGTAAATGATACATTACCTGGTACAGTTTTCTCACCATTTGGCATGGTATACGTTAAGTCTACTGTTCCGCCATTTTCACCAATGTCAATGACGTAGAAATCACCATCAGTTGTACCATCACCATCAATATCTACACTTTGTAAAACAAGTGGTGTTGTACTACCCGTGATGTATAGCTGACCACCTTCCATGGCATCGGTTGTATCAGCAGCATTGACCTGCACATACATTTTACCATCGACAACCTTACCAAAACTTCCATCGGCAGGGTCGAGTGTAATAGAACTTGTGATTGCTGTCGCACCCTCACCCACCATACTATCTCCAGACATGGTGAATATCGGATTATCCGTCACAGGAGCGATTGGAATCGTCATGTCTTGAATCGTTGCCTCTTCGGTAGCGCCACCCAAGACCGAAGTCGTAAGTGTCGCATCGAAATGGAACTGTCCAGATTGACCATTATCATTCCAGTCTGCTGGTGGCGTGATCACAATACTGTCTAACAGATTTTGCAAAGCAGCTTCGGCTTCGGCATCAGTGGCATTCGGATCTACCGTAACACTTGCTGTCCATACTGGGGTATCAGGGTTACCATCATTATTTGTATCGATCATGGTTTGTACCATACCATTGACGATTGTACCTGCTGGTAAATCTTTCAAGGTGACAGTAAACAAGTTGCTTGCCGAATTATCCTGAATGGTAATGGCTTGATCTACCACATCGCTTAATTTAAATGGTGTATCTTCCGTAGCAGATGCATCATTATATTGCCATTGGTCAATAAGCGGTGCTTTACTGCCTGGAGCCTCAGCAAAATCTGTATTTAGATACCATGTCACTGAATCAGATTTGATGTCTGTTATAGCAGTCAAATCAGACCCTAGATCTTGTGTCTGTACAGTTATCTTAATCGGATGGTCTGTTAAGCCATCCGCGTCGGAACCAATCTTGAAAGTGACTGGTACATCAATACCACCCTGTGCGTTGATTGAAGGTGCATTATTTGCCTGATAGACCAGTACCCATGTACCAGCACCTATCTGTTGAACATTTGCACCTTGTACAGTTACACCCTCTGGCACATTTTCGATCAAGATACGAACCACGTGTTCACTGCCATCATGGTCAATCGAAGCGACGTTCAGACTAACGGTCACAGTATCCGTTGCAGTGAGCGTTGCGGTGTCTGGAGTAGCATCATCATTTTCATGTTGATCTGATGATGAAGTGGTATTGCTTATTCCAGAAATACCAGTAACAGATAACTCAACAGCATCGGTAACTGCACTCGCCGTTAATTTTAATTCTCCATCTTTAACCACCGTGTCCGCTGGTGCGGTTTGCACCGAACCATAATGATTATCGGTCACTTCATATTTGTAAGTGAAGAAGCCCTGATCACCATCAAGCTGATCACCACCTTTAGCTGCAAGGGTTTGAGCTTGTTCAGCAGTCAGTTTATAGTAAGTCTTCCCATCAATCATTTCAGTTGGTAAGCCTGCATTACTTAAAAGAACAGCCGATGTGCCAGTACCCAGATATAAAGTATAGTTTGCTCCTGCCGCCTGATCCTGTGCAATCCAAACATGTCCCAAAGTTTCGTCATTGTCACCATTTACATGAACAATGCCAAAATTCAGGGTCGTAATTTCATCTTCAACCAGTGTCGCACTGGTCGTTGCTTCTGCTTCGGCAGAAGGTGTCACTATGAAATTAACATCAGTTAATGCACCAGTTTTGGAATCACCATCATTTTCAGTAGAAACGCCTGCAACTTTGAAATTCACATTGCCACTGTAATTCTCTGGTACTGTGATAAATACATTATTTAAATCTGTTGGTTTAATCACCCAGACACGTTCTTCACCTGTGCCAGTGACCAAAACAGTGGCTGGTCCACCCAGATTGAAATCTTTGGCTAAGCCAGTGATACGAAGGGTAAAGCTTTCTGAGCCATCTGTATTATCAATCGATGAAACATTTTCAATCAAATTAGAGAGTGACACTTTATGCTGGGCAGTACCATCCAGATTAGCTTCAGTGGTTGTATAAGACTGTACACCAGACTGATTACTGTCATAATCTTTTAAGGTAACTGTCGGTGTATCTGCTACACCATAAACTGTAACAGGTATAGACAACACGCTTGATCCAGAAGATGTCTGGTTACCATCTGTCGTCGTCGCAGTAACACTTAAGGTAAAGTTTTCATTGCTGTTAAAAGGTGGAGTAATCGTCAGTGGCGTAGATGTACTAAAGTTAGAGATCGTGACTGAACCGTTAGTAATCGTTCGTTCTACACCGCCATAGATAATTTTTGCACCATCAGGAATATCTGAAATGGTGATATTAAAGGTTTCTGATGGATCAGAACTTCTTGGCGTAATCGACAGTGGGATTGGCGTATCTTCCAAACCAATCGCACGACCATTTAATGACAAGGTATTAATACCATCAGCAACAGGTGCGATGATAATATCTTCTAACCAAGCCTCACCTGATACTGCTGTCGCTGGTGTGCCAGTCCCTTCATTGTCATCATCATAGTCTACTGTATAAGCTTCAACTTTGATTTTGAAAGTACCCGATACATTTTCAGGAGCCAAGAACTGTAATGTTGACAATGCACTAACAGGTACATCAATTGGTGTGCCTGTATAAGTCGCAGTATGTTCACCATCGGAATCAGTCCATTTGAATTGTGATCCGATGACTGTCGCATAGCTATCCCCTGAAACTAACTCAGGAGTTAAATGTGCATAAGTCAGTTCATCTGCGTCCTGATTCGTCCAGCCATTGGCAAGGTTAAATCCACTCTCAGTACCCAGTGTATACCATGTGTCTTCTGCACCTGCTGTCGTGTAAGTGTGACCACCTGTCATGGTCAGGTCAGCTGTACTATCTTTGTCAGAATCACCTGAACCAGAAAGATTACCCACGATTTCAGCAACAGGATTTACAGTGACTTTTACTGGCAATGCTACAGTCTTGGTATCTGTATCAGAACCATTGGTATCTGTTGATGTAACACTCACTTGAATGGTTGCATCTTGACTACTGTGTGCTGGCGGCAAAATTGTGAAACCATCCAAGATAGCCTCACGCTGTGCTTCACTCAAATTGTTGTCAAAAGTGATGGTATATGGGGAGCTGCTCGAACCATCTCCACGAGTATTCCATCCTCCGTTATTGGTTGGAGCAATCACGAACCAACTTGTCGGAATTTCAAATGCGACTTCTGTAATAACTTCTGTACCTGTATCTGTACCTGTATCCGTCACTCTTACATTTTGCAGGAAAGCAACTGCTGTGTCTTCATTGGTAGAAACATCACCTGCTGCGACATCACCTGCTACTGGCGTAACATGTAGATTTAAATAAACACTGTCAGTAATTTTAGTTACAGTAGTCGGCCCATTACCTACACCATCACTATCTTGGTCCTGCGCATGTAGCGTGATCTGGATATTGTTAATGTCACCACTAAAGTCTTTTGGTGGTGTCACTGTAATCGATGGTAAGCTTGGTGAAACGCCATTGTAATTATTTGGAATGTCTATTCGATAGCCATTCGACGATTCTGTTGCAGTAATGGTGTGAGGCTGTCCACTTACAGTTAAGGTTGTACCTTCTGGTAACCCCATAATGGTCATCCAGCGTTGCTCACTACCATCGGTGTCGGCAATCGAATTACCATCGTCACCAGTCGCCAATGTCACTTGCAACAAATTAGTCAAATTAAGTGCAGTATCTTCCTCAATCTCTTTAATCACAGGTGTCGTACTGTCTGTATCAACAAAACTAGTGCCATCTGAAATTTTCAGATCAATACCGTCCGTAACCGCCTGAACATTGACCACGACTGTTGCAGTACTGGTTGCACCGTTAACACCAGAAACTTTAGCACCGCTATCCTCAACTTCATAACTGGTTACACTTACCGTTACGGTAAAATTGGCATGACTTTCCGCAGGTGGTAAAACCTTTAATGCTTCAAACTCAGCAGACGTCATCTCCAAAGCACCTGTTGGCTTGGTTTCATCAGTCGGATGATTAACATCGGTTAACCAAATGGAGATATTGCCGCCATTCGATGTGAATAATGTAGTATCAGTACCAGATAAGAGCGCTGCGCCAGCAGGAATACCGCTTAAGGTAATCACGCCTAGACGTTCTGGGCTATCACCCGTTGTTGTATTGCCATTTTGATCAGTATTATCGGTTACAACTGGTGCTTTTAAGCCTAAACTTACCGCTGTATCTTCTGGGGTTTCAACCTCATCATCCACAACAGTTAAGGTAGGAGCATCTGCGACTGGATTTACATTTACAGTCACATTGGTTGTTGTGGTTTGCCCACTGTCATCAGTAACTAATACTTTAAATGTATCGGGACTGGTCGAAGAGCTTCCATCATAGTTACTATAGTTATCGGCAGGTTTATAAGTAATTCGACCAGCCTCATCTACAGTCACAGTGCCATGTGCAACACTGAAACTTTTGCTTCCATTACCGTTATCTGTTCCAGCAATGGTATTACCATTCGCATCCTGAATGGTAATATTCTCAAGTCGTGAATCAGCTGAGGTGGTGAACGGACCATAACTATGATCCTCATCCATCGTGATCACAATCTCAGTTTTTGGTGCATCATCAATCACTTGAACAACGAAACTACCAGATGCCGTATCGCCATCACCATCTTTGGCAATAAAGTCAAAATTCAGATTCAATGGTGTAGTAGGACTTGGATGGTTTAATGAACCCAATAGTTCAAAGGTATATTTGCCTGCAGTCGTATCCAAAGTGACTTTGAACACATCACTGCCGCCACGCTTGGCTGTCAGTACGTTACCTGCCGTATTAATACTAAAGCTTATACCGCTATTACCTGTACTATCTAGCACTGCCTTTAAAGCAGTTTGATTTGCAGCAAAGCTTAAACCACCGCCATTACCTGAACCGTCCTGACCATAACTCACACTCAAATTGCCTTCTGCGGTGAGTAACGATGTGTTTGGTTCACTTCCTGTCGCTAGACCTTTTTCATCTACAGAAGTTACTGCTGGCTCAGAACCAATTGATGGCCCATCATCCTTAAAGATAAAACGATCACCTACCGCAACAGGATCACTGGTGACCGCATCACCATCACCATCTGTAGCAGTTGCAGTTAGGGTAATTAAACCTGCATTGCTGATAGAAAGACTTTCATCATAAGAAGAACCGCCCACTGGATGTTTAAGTGCTTCTGATTGAGTTAAGGTAACAGCACCCGTGGTCGGATCAATGGAGATACGAAATACCACATCGCCTGATGCACTACCCGCACGTCCTTCAATCTGATTACCTACTTTATACAGCAAGACATTTTGGCCGCTGGTGGTATCTAATCCGCTATCCACACCATTGGAACTAATGTTAAGTGCATAAATCAACGCATTACTTGTAGCTTGACCATCTGCACCATACACAGGGGTGAATACATCTTTGACAAAATTAGCATCTGTAGCTGAAACAGAACCTGAGACAAAATTAGTTTCATCAACAGTTACACGACCAACATTTGCATCGTTCTCACTGATTTTAGGTTTATCGTCAACAATCGTAATTGTCACTGTATTGGTAACCGTATTGCCATATTGGTCTACAGCAGTGTAAGTGAAGCTATTGGTTTCATTGCCTGCTAAATCTTTGGTTGCTGAAGTTAAAGTAAAGCTATAAGTACCATTTGAATTGACGGTATACGTTCCATTTGCTGTAGTGCCAGTTGTTGCGATTGCCGTCCAGCCAGTCTGTAAGTTGAGATGACCCGTAGCAATATTGCTATTACTGGTTGCATCTGTTCCCGCAGGCTGACTACCATTGGCATCAATCCCATCCTCACGTACGCTACCCACTGTAGTTAATGGATTGGCTGTAACATCCTGCACATTAATGGTAAGGGTAGATGTTTTTAAGTCACCATCAGCATCACGCACTGTATAAGTAAATACATCCTGTGCATTGGCTGTTATTTTGTTTGGATCCGCTTTATAGCTATAACTACCATTGGCATTTAATGTAAGCGTACCATAATCACCTGTGATGCTTGTTCCTACTCCAGTACTCGAAGTTGTACCTGTATTGCCTTTAGCAACACCGACTACACCGCCACCAATAGCCCAACCATCTGCGCCTGACTGGTCGTTAGAAAGTACACCACTGGCTGCATCTTTGGTCAAAAGCGCGCCTTCTGTAACACTTCCTGTATCCGCTACGGTGATTGGTGCATCATCAACAATATTGATGACCAAATTCCCTGCTGTTGCACTATCTCCATCAGCATCCTTGATTTCAACAGCGAAAGTAGCTGTTGTATTATCGCCACTCGTTTTTGCAGGCAAGGTATAACTATAATAAATCGTACCCGTTCCAGTTGCTGCATTGTATTCATAACGCGCAGTTAGACCATCTGAAAAGCTCTGATTCGTGGTAGTTAAAGTATGCCCACCCAGCTTGATTGCATCACTGACTGCCAGACCGTCTGGAGAGGTAAAGCTAATTGTGCCACTGGTGGTTTCTTTATTAGTTGAAGCTTCTGTACCACCATTTAAACCAGATTCATAGACTGTCGTTGTTGCACCACCAGCCATTGGTATTGTGCTGGTCGGGGTTGCATCAGCAATAGTGATTGTCAATTGTGCTGTTGCTTTGTCGTTATCGCCATCCGTTAAAGTATAAGTAAATACGTCACTTACACCACCAGCTGAACCTGCATTACGTGCATAACTATAGCTACCATCGGAATGAATCGTTAATGTGCCATATTGACCACTAACTTGATAGTTTCCAACTGGATTAATCGTGACATCTGCCCCACCAGCAGTATCTGATTTTACTGTAGTTACTCGTGCGCCATCTGCACCTTTCGTGTCGTTGCTGACCACATTACCAGTAACTACTGCCAAACTACCTACAGGAATGCTATTGCTATCATTCACAGCAGTTGGAACATCATCAATCACTTGTACAACCAGACTACCTGTTGTGGTTACCCCTCCTGCATCTGTGACACTCAGTGGAATGCCACTCAGAAGTAAACCATCATTTCCAACAGCGCTATGTGTCTGGGCGTTGTTCAAAGTATAGGTATAACTCAAACTACCTGAAGTTGGGATACCACCTACACTGCTATTTGCCGTAAAACCATTTAGAACGATGGTTCCACCAGCGACGTTGATCGCTGCCGATGGGTTGCTGCTACTCAGTGATTGTAATTGTGAAAGGCTAAAGGTCTGTCCGCCTATGTTAATACTGCTTAAGCCATCTCCTGCATTGATCTGAATCGTTCCACTGGCAGATTCGCTCGCTGCACTTGCATTGCTACCTGTACTTAGACCACTTTCATACACTGTAATCTGACCACCAACATTGTTTCCGTTCTCATCGTTCGGTGTAATGCTTGGTACGCCATCAGTATGTCCGTTAATGGTGATGGTTAATGTTGTGGTACTCCAGTCCCCATCTGCATCTTTAATGGTGTAGCTAAATGTTTCTGTGAGCTTGCCTCCATCTTTTAATGCATTCACGGTTGCATTATTTGGGTCAACGGTATAGCTGTAACTACCATCGCTATTGAGTATCAGTGTGCCGTAGTCACCTGCAAGTCCTGTTCCACCAACATTACCTGTTTGTTCTGTTGTTGAGCTTCCTTTGCTGACTCCTGTCACTTGTGTTGCATCTGCACCTAAACTGTCAGCAACATCTGTGCTGTTGCTACTGCCACCTGTGATCACGTTTCCTTCAAGTGCTGCACCGTCTTCTGTCACTGTGCCTGTGTCAGCTTTGGCTTCTGGGGCGGTATCTGTGATGAGAATGACCAGATTCGTCGCTGCTGAGCTTTCATTGGCATTGTCTGTCACTATAATTGGGAAAGTATCGCTTACGCTAGTATCACCACCGCTGTGGTTTTTGCTGGTGCCACTTTGTTGGTAGCTATAACTGACTTTGCCTGTTACTGGATCATAGTCGGTAAGGGTCAGTGTTCCTTGTGTACCTATGATTGTTTTTGGTGTGGTCGGGGATAGACCCAAGAGTTCGCTGGTCAGAATGGTCGTGCCACCAATCGTGATAGATTTCAGTCCATCTGCTGCGTTGACGGTAAACTCGCCTTGTACTGGGGTCGTTGCATTTTCGGCAATGCTGTTCGCACCAAGCGCTGATCCATTATGATCAGTGATAACCACGTTAGGTGCGCCATCGGTATGTCCGTTAATGGTGATGGTAATGGTCGCTGTCGATTTATCTCCATCTCCATCGGTAATGGTGTAGCTAAATACGTCTTGGAGGCTTTGGTTATCTTTAAGGGCATTTACATCCGTATTGTTATTATTTAATTGGTAGGTGTAACTACCGTCAGCACGGAGAATTAATGTTCCGTATTCTCCATTCACTGCTGTATTCAATGCGCCATTTGCTACGTGTTCACCTGACGCAACTGTTCCAGCCTGTACTCCACTGACGTTAGCTTTGTCTGCGCCTTGGGTATCAGCTGTATCTCCACTAGATACGCCTCCTGTCAGTACGTTGCCACTGACTGGATTAGGGACGCTGTCTTCTGTAATGCTATTCGTGTCAG
>NZ_JBQEOL010000032.1:0-11972 GCF_052044895.1 Acinetobacter sp. 22323
AGATATCATCGGTAAGAAGAGTACGTGCCATTGAAAATATAGAAATAAAAATAACTCAAAGGAGGATTTTAAGTATTTAAAACCAATTCTTCAAATGAGGACACGCCCTAGTATTTTAGGGGGGATTACCCTTCATTTTTTCTTGATCAGATATCTGTTGTACTTTGACAGGATTTTGTTGATCTAAATATTTTTGATACCAAACACGCAATGTTTCAGGAGTACAACCGATTTTAGGATCAATAGCTGTGATTGCTGCCCAAGTAGAAGGATAATCTTTTTCAGATTCAATTAGTAATTGAACCGCTCTTTCTCTGATTTCAGGGGTCAATTTTACTTTGCCATTTGTAAGGTAAAAGGGGTCAATTTTAGAATGCCGTTGACAATGTATCGCCTTTTGAGTTTGAAGCAATGTACAATGATAAGATTAACCCGTTAGGTCAGGTGGCCTAACTTAAATAAAAAGTCTCCGACAAACCCGGTACGGTTCACTATCTATTGTTATTCTTACCTGAAATTGATGTGAGCTTATAGAGACAAGGTAAATTTGCAAAAGTGCCGGCTATTCAGTGTTCATTGAATGTTTAATTTAATTTATTAAGCTTGACCTTGGAGTGGCTCTAAGCCTTATACTTGGTACAAATTTTTCGATTGTTATGATGATGCGTTCTACTACATGGATTACAGTCTTGGTTGGATTGTTCATGTTCCAAAGCTTTTGGAATGTGGCGGCGGCCTTTTGTGTCCATGAACAACAGCCTCAATCACAGCAGAGTTATCATTTTGGTCATCACCAAAATACCTTGTGTGCCAGCGATAGTCGTCAACACGATCATAATGGACAGTCAGAAAACATAAAAACATTCAGTAGCGATTTAGAAATCGGTGAAGATCATCAAGATCATCTACCATCGATGACGCATTTGATTGTACAAAATGAAAAAGTAGATGTGTTTCATCCAAGCTCTGAAGTTAAAGTGAATCCACAATTTCATTGGAAAAACAGCTATCAGGCTCCTGACTTGTTTCAACAAAGCCCACCTCC
Source organism: Acinetobacter sp. 22323 (assembly GCF_052044895.1). Lineage (NCBI taxonomy): Bacteria > Pseudomonadati > Pseudomonadota > Gammaproteobacteria > Moraxellales > Moraxellaceae > Acinetobacter > Acinetobacter sp. 22323. Next base: position 1,046 of record NZ_JBQEOL010000032.1, read on the forward strand.
CAAATTTTCCCCGCTCATGGTGGGGTAGCCTAAAACATTCCCACCACTTTTATTATTTAAATAAGTGGGAAAAATCATGTCTTCACAATCAATTATACTCTTGCGTCATAGCTTGGTTGCTTGTATATGTGCAGCGGCTATGCAATATAGCTATGCTGAAAACGTTACCAGCTTTGAATCCGCTTTAGCAAAAGTACAAAGTTACCAGACTCAAGACAAGCTGTGGCAACAAGTTCAGCAAATATCTGAATTGAATATTCAGCAAAGTCGGTTATGGCAGAATCCAAGTATAAGTTTAGAACAGTCTGGCTTTGGCTCAGGTCAAGAACAGGAATTCAATGTTGGCGTTAGTCAACCTCTAGATCTATTTGGTCAGCGTAAGCTGAACCGGGTGATTGCCAATACCTCGAATCAACAAATCCAATTGCAACAGCAATTATGGAAGGCACAAAGCCAACTGATTGTTAAATTTGCATGGTCGCAATTTGCACTTGCTGAGGTTGAGCAGTCTGCTTATTCAGTACAGTTAAAAACAAGTAAAGCCAATCTGGACAGTGCCCAGAAACGCTATCAGGCAGGCAGTATTGCCCTGGTTGATTTTGAGCGTACCCAAATTGAAGCGCTAGAAATCCAACGACTTTATCAGCAAGCGATGCTGAATAAACAAGCTGCCGGTCGTCAGCTGTCTAATTTGTGGGGGGGAGAAACATCTTCACATCTTCAATTGAATAAAACCGCTATCCCTTGGCCAGAGCAAAGTCTCCAAACTGTGCAACGGTATATTGCTGAAGGGTGGCTAGAAAAACTCTATGCCTTGAACATTCAGCAATCGGATCATCAAATTGAAAATTTAAGAATTCAGGCACGTCCCAATCCGACTTTAAATGTAGGCATGAATCGTAGCAAAACCCCTAATGAAAGCAACGATACGACTTTGGCAATCGGCGTGGCTATTCCACTGAATATTTTCAACCGCCAGCAATATGCGATCCCGATGGTCCAGCAACAGCAAATATTGATGAACCAACAGCAGCAGCGTGAGCTGAAGCAACAAATACTCGATATTGCCAACAGCATGCATCAGCTCAAAGGTTTACGTAGCCAGTTCGATGCCACAACAGCACAAGTTACTTTGGCGACCAAAGTTCAGAGCCGTACTTTACAAGGGTTTCAGGCAGGGAAACTGTCCATTACCGACGTTCAGCAAGCAACCACCCAACTGCAGAATCTTCGATTGGGTCAATTACAAATTCTACGTCAAGCTTGGCAAACTGCCCTCGCAGCTGAGGCACTCAGTATTGGCACAAGTTATGAAGAAATTAGCCGTTCGGATGCCTATACACAACTGAATAAAAAGGCAGTCGAAGCATCGCAAAATTTAATCAATGGGGGAGCACGATAAAATGAACGCCAAGCAAAACGGAAAAATATCCCAGTCTCTCATGATTGCAATTTTGATTCTGATTACGGTCTTGGTCAGTCTGGTTATTTGGTTAAGTTCAAAAAAAACTGAATCTGAGGGGCATGGTCATGATGAGGGAAATGCCGAACATTCTGATGAAGATAGTTCTGAAGAAGGACATGCTGAAGAAGGCGAAATACAACTGACCAGCCAACAAATGGTTGAACAAGGTTTAAAAGTTGCTGTTGCATCCACAGGATTGGTTGAAAAGCTGACAACCCTGCCAGGTAAATTGGTGGTGAATACCGATCAACAAGCGCATATATCGCCTAATTTTAGTGGTCATGTCGAGCAGGTCAATGTGGCTTTAGGACAGAGCGTGCAAAAAGGACAAACGCTGGCTGTACTAATCGTGCCTGAACTGATCGACCAACAGGCAAATCTGCGTATGGCACAGGTGAATCTGGATTTGGCCCGTAAAGATTACCAGCGCGAACAGCAACTCTGGTCACAGGGGATTTCTGCCAAACAGGATTACCAGCGTGCCGAAAATGCCTACCGTCAAGCGCAGATTACTGTCCAGTCCTCACAAGCACGTTTAAATGCATTAGGTGCAAGTGGCAATAACAATGGGCGTTTTCTGATTAAAGCACCGATCTCTGGGGTGATCAGTCAAAAAGATATTGTGGTCGGTGAAAATGTGCAACTGGCTAATCAGCTCTTTGTCATTGAACAGCTGAAAGATTTATGGCTTGAGTTTAATTTGCCGAATCAATTCTCAGGTCAACTGCAAGCCGGGCAAAAAATTGACTTTAAAGTGAATGATTCAGATCAAATCTATAAAGCTACTGTACAAAGCTTAACCTCTCAGGCAGATGTACAAACAGGGCGTCTGGTGGTGCGCGCAAAACTCGATGCGCAAGCTACTGAGTTGCGTTCTAATGTGCTAGTGAGAGTGTTGATTCCGGAAGCTACAGCAAAATCAGCCCTTCGGATTCAAAAGTCTGCGCTGCAAAGTATTGAAGGTGAAGACAGTATTTTCATCGTAGATTCAGAACAAAAAGGTCAAGTCCACTTAAAAGCACAGAAAGTGCAATTGGGGCAGGCTTCAAGTGATGGACAATGGCTTGAAGTGATTTCTGGGCTGACTGAAGGGCAGAAGTATATCGCTCAAGGCAGTTTCTTGTTGAAATCTGAATTAGAAAAAGACGAGGCAGGCCATGAACATTAATTCTGATCTGCCAAAACCAGAAGGTTTATTCGAACGAATCATTCAGTTTTCCATACAAAATGCGATTTGGGTGTTGCTCTTTGTCTGTACCTGGATTGCGGTCGGGGTGTATAGCTATCAGAAACTCCCGATTGATGCTGTACCCGATATTACCAATACCCAAGTCCAGATTAATACTCAAGCCAAGGGTTTTACTGCGCTTGAAGTCGAACAGCGGATTACCTATCCCATTGAAAATGCCATGGCTGGCATTCCGGATCTGGAGCTTACCCGTTCCATATCCCGTTATGGACTCTCTCAAGTCACCATTGTCTTTAAAGATGGGACTGATATTTATTGGGCCCGTCAGCAGATTAACCAACGGATACAGGAGGCGCAATCTGAGTTGCCTGCACAAATCGCACCGACGATGTCCCCCGTTTCTACGGGTCTCGGTGAGATTTATCAATGGGTACTGAAGGCAGATCCGAATGCGAAAAAGCCGGATGGAACTGCATACACGCCGATGGATTTGCGTGAGATTCAGGACTGGATTGTGCGTCCTCAACTGCAACGTGTTAAGGGAGTTGCAGAGGTCAACAGTATTGGTGGTTTTGAAAAAACCTATGTGGTCTCTCCCGATTTAAACCGGATGCAGCAACTGAATATCTCATTAGAACAACTGCAACAGGCTTTAGCGCAAAATAATGAGAACCGAGGTGCAGGTTATATTGAAGACAATGGTCAGCAACTGACGGTACGTGTACCGGGTGCATTCAATGGGCTTTCTGATATTGAGAACACCATGCTGGGTAGCCCAAATGGCAGCCCAATTCGGGTTGGTGATATTGCGCAAGTCTCTATTGGGCATGATTTAAGAACCGGTGGGGCAACCTATAACGGCAAAGAAACCGTTTTAGGGGTTGCCATGATGGCGATGGGTGGAAATAGCCGGACTGTTTCTAAAGCTGTGGATGCCAAGCTTCAAGATATTCAGAATAGTTTGCCTAAAGGGGTAGTGATTGAAACGGTGTACGACCGTACTACCTTGGTTGAGAAGGCGATTAAAACCGTTCAGAAAAACTTGGTAGAGGGAGCAATCCTGGTCATCATCATTCTGTTCCTGTTTTTAGGGAATATCCGTGCTGCCTTGATTACTGCCTGTGTCATTCCACTCTCTATGCTGTTTACCTTAACCGGGATGGCACAGAAAAATATCAGTGCCAATCTGATGAGTTTAGGTGCACTCGATTTCGGCATCATTGTCGATGGTGCTGTGGTGATTGTCGAAAACTGTATCCGGCGTTTAGCCCATACACAGCAACTGTTAAAACGACCTCTCACACAAAGTGAACGCTTTAAGGAAGTTTTTCTGGCTGCCCGCCAAGCACGTCGTCCTCTTATTTTTGGTCAGCTTATTATTTTGGTGGTGTATTTGCCGATTTTTGCTTTAAGTGGTGTGGAAGCAAAAATGTTCCATCCGATGGCATTGACAGTGGTACTCGCCCTTGTTGCAGCCATTATTTTATCGATCACCTTTGTGCCTGCTGCTGTGGCATTGTGGGTCAAAGGCGATATTCAAGAAAAAGAAAGTCGTTGGATGTTATGGCTAAAAGCTAAATATCAGCAAACTCTTGATATTTCGTATCAATACAAAGCAGTTGTGCTGACTTTTGCACTGTGTGTATTAGTGATTACGGGATTTATCAGTACCAAACTCGGCAGTGAATTTGCACCACAGCTCAGTGAAGGAGACTTTGCGGTACAACAGTTACGTTCACCAAGTACAGGCTTAGAAGAGTCTTTACGTATTCAGGAGAATACTGAAAAACTTCTTTTAAAGAGTTTCCCTGAAATTAAGGCAGTATTTGCCAGAACGGGTACAGCCGAGGTTGCAACAGATGTCATGCCACCCAATATTTCAGATGGCTATATCATGTTAAAGCCTCGTTCAGAATGGCCAAATCCTAAAGAAAGTTTAGATGAATTACGTGGCCGTATGGTGACGTATTTAGCCACGATTCCAGGCAATAATAGTGAATTTTCACAACCGATTGAACTCCGATTTAATGAATTGATCTCAGGTGTGCGTAGTGATGTTGGTGTGAAAATCTTCGGTGATGATATGAATGTCCTCAATACTGAGGCGACTAAAATCTCCAAAATCATTCAGCAAATATCGGGTAGCAGTGCCGTGAAAGTTGAGCAGACCTCAGGTTTGCCATTACTGAATGTCGAGGTAAATAAAACTTTGGCTGCACAATATGGTTTGAGTGTGCGTTCAATTCAAGACCTTGTGGCAACCAGTATTGGTGGACAAAGCGTGGGAGAGATTTTAGAAGGCGATCGTCGTTTTGATTTTGTTATACGTCTTGGAGAGCAAGACCGTAGTGTCGCATCTGTTTCCCAGTTGCCTATTCAGCTTCCAAATGGTGGCAGTATTTTATTGTCGGATGTCGCGCAAGTCTCGACCATTGAAGGAATCAACCAAGTCAGTCGAGAAAATGGTAAACGCCGAGTTGTGGTCACAACCAATGTTGAAGGGCGTGATTTAGGGTCTTTTGTTTCTGATGTACAGACACAGCTCAAAGCATACACTTTGCCAAGTGGTTATTGGATAGAATATGGCGGTCAGTTTGAAAATTTGGCTTCAGCCAAAGCACGGATGCAAATCGTGATTCCACTGGCTTTAATCACTATCTTTATTTTACTGATGGCGGTCTTTCACAATGTCAAAGAAAGTCTATTGGTCTTTACCGGGGTACCCTTTGCCTTGACCGGTGGTGTGCTGTTCCTTTGGCTAAGGGATATTCCATTATCGATGTCAGCTGGAATTGGCTTTATTGCCTTATCTGGTGTTGCAGTCCTCAATGGACTGGTAATGCTGACCTTTATTAAGGAATTAAGGGACAAATATCCAGTGCATAAAGCCGTGTGGCAAGGGGCTATTTTGCGCTTAAGACCAGTGTTGATGACAGCTTGTGTGGCTTCACTGGGTTTTGTACCAATGGCGCTGGCAACCGGAACAGGGGCTGAGGTTCAACGGCCACTGGCAACCGTAGTGATTGGCGGGATTATCTCTTCAACATTACTAACTTTGGTGCTGTTACCCGTGCTTTATCGTTGGATAAATGAAAAGAAAGTTTCTTAATCCAATAGATTAGTCGATTTACAGCAGAGATATTGGCTGTTATCCAATATCTCTGCTCATCATAAATAGAATAAGGAAAATATTTTATGTCAGAACATCATGATCATAGCCATGCGGTTGTTACTGAAGAAAATAGTAAGAAGTTAATGGTTGCCTTAGGTTTAACGACTACTTTTTTAATAGTAGAAGTTGTCGCTGCTTTTATTACCCAAAGTTTGGCTTTGTTATCTGATGCAGCTCATATGTTTACTGATGTAGCCGCTTTAGCTATTGCTCTTGCCGCTATCAAAATTGGTAAAAAAGCCGCAGATGATAAAAGAACTTTTGGCTATCAGCGATTTGAAATTTTAGCGGCTCTGTTTAATGCGGTGATGCTTTTTGTGGTAGCAATATATATTGTATATGAAGCTTATCAACGTTTTACGAATCCTGCTGAAATTCAAAGTGTTGGAATGATGATTGTCGCGGTCATTGGTTTGGTCATAAATTTGATTTCAATGAAAATCCTTTCTGCTAGTGCTGAAGGAAGTCTAAATATAAAAGGTGCATATTTAGAAGTTCTTAGTGATGCTCTAGGATCGATAGGCGTGATTATCGGAGGAATAGTTATTTATTTTACCCAGTGGATGTGGGTTGATACCGTAATCGCTGTGTTAATTGGCTTCTGGGTCTTACCTCGAACTTGGATTTTATTAAAACAAAGTATTCATATTCTGCTTGAAGGAGTTCCTGATGAGATTGATATTGAGTCGTTAAGAAATGATTTATTGAAGCTAGAGGGCGTTGAAGGGATTCATCAGTTGAAAGTCTGGGCTATATCCTCAAGAAATATTCATTTAACTGCTCATTTGGTTGCTCCGAATAGCAATACAGATCAACTCTATCAAAAGGCCTTAGAAGTTCTAAAACATAATCATAATATTACTGAAATTACGTTACAAATAGAAAATACGAAATGTAATACATTGAACCAACATAAACACTAATTTGGACTTTAGTCTTCATATAGATGTTTTGTGCAACTTTAAAGTATACCCTAAAGTTACAATCTGAAAGTTCATGAAATTATGTATCATTTAAATGATTTTTAATCATAAGTAACATGTAACTTTAGTGTTAAAGAATTATAATTTACGAAATTGTTCATTTTTATCCAATTGGGGCGTGAAAAAGTGAAAGGCCAAAAAGTAGGGTATGTCCGGGTAAGTTCTGTCGAGCAAAACACTGGACGTCAACTTGAAGGAATTGAGGTCGACCGGATTTTTGTTGACCGTGCTTCAGGTAAAAATACTGACCGACCTAAATTTCAGGAAATGTTGAACTATGTCCGGGAAGGGGACAGGGTGATTGTACATTCAATGGATCGTTTTGCGCGAAGCCTAAAAGATTTGGTCACTGAAGTAGATAAACTGGTCAAACGAGGGATCGCCATCCAGTTTGTAAAAGAAAATATTACTTTTACAGCCGAATCCACCCCGATGGATAATTTGATGCTTCAAATGATGGGTGCTTTTGCACAGTTCGAACGTGAGATCATTTTAGAGCGGCAAAAGGAAGGAATAAAACTCGCCTCTGCTCAGGGGAAGTACAAAGGTCGGGTGCATAAACTAAAGCCTGACCAAGCTGAAGCTTTACGACAAGCATGGAAGGAGGGGAAGTATCCATCGAAAATGGCATTAGGGAAAGCTTTTGGGATTAGTCGTCAGGCGGTATACCGATATTTACAAGTTAGTGAATAGCTTATTGGGATTAGCAACTAAATTTAGTTTAACTTATAAAAATCATGAAACACTGTTCGAATTTTAAGCGTGGAACATGAATAATCAATAAAAAGCCGCTCTGGTGCCTTACTTCCTAGAGCGGCTTAATCTAATATACTGAAATTTAATGATAAATATAAAGTGTTTCATATAAGGTGTATTATGTTAATTTTAGGAAAACTTATAATCAGAATAATTAACAGCCACTGTTTTATTGGTAGCTATTAATTATTTAAAGGATTGTAATTTTTACCTATGAGTACTTTGATCTTTTGTTTTCCAAAGAGAGTATAGAATTCCTGTAAACAAGATGATGAACGTGATCGAAAGGGAGACTGGCGGTGGAATTTTTGCTATACCTAATCCATCAGCTATAAAAATTTTTGATCCAATAAAGACTAACAATACTGCTAATGCGTACTTCAAATAATGGAAGCGGTCGACCATTGCTGATAGGGCAAAATATAAAGCACGTAATCCCAAAATTGCGAAAATATTTGAAGTATAAACAATAAATGGATCTGTCGTAATCGCAAAAATCGCAGGAACACTATCTATTGCAAAGATCAGATCTACAAATTCAATCATGATCAAGGCTAGAAAAAGTGGTGTCATAAACCAGGTTAATTGGTTAGTTTTTGGATCAATCTTTTTCACCCAGAACTTCTCTGCATGAAGCTGCTCAGTGACACGAAATCTTTTTTTAATAAAGTTCAAAATAGGAGAATTTCCGACTTCATATTCTTTATCAACACTTAGCCACATTTTTATCCCTGTAAAAATAAGAAAGGCTGCAAATATATAAAGAACCCATGAAAATTGGCTGACCAGTGTTGCGCCCACGCCAATCATGATAGCTCTTAGAAAAATTACACCTATAATTCCCCAAAATAAGACTCTATGCTGATAAATTCTTGGTATCGAGAAATATGAAAAAATCATTGCAATGACAAAGATATTATCCATCGCTAATGATTTTTCAATTACAAAACCGGTTACATAGTTAATCCCTGCCGTGGGTCCGAGATACCACCACACCCATGCGCCGAAAAGTAAACCTAATGTAATATAAAATGCTGATAGTGCTAAGCTTTCTTTAACACCAATCTCTCTTACCTTACGATGAAATACTCCAAGATCTAGAATAAGCAGGACAAGTACAATAAGGATAAAGAAAATCCACATCCAAACAGGTTTATCTAAAAAATTCGAAAATAGAACATCCATAGTTTCCCTCTGCTTATACTTGAACCGTACCGGGTTTGTCGGAGATTTTTTGATTAAAGAAAGAGTACAGTATTTCTATTTGAAGCTGCAATCTTTGACGCAATTTTGAGTTTAGTGAAGTTTGAATCAGACATTTTTTCTCAATACATGACGATCTCTAATCTTAACTTCAATTAAATGCTCAAATAAAAGAGTAATTATAAATGAGTCCTTGCGATTTAAGTTATTCATCGTCTTTGTGATGATCATTATCGAATAGCTTACAAGTAAAAATTATTGCTAATATGACTAGGCTAGAAGAAATACCAGCATATAAGTTGGCTAAAGTTCCACCAAAAGCAACAAGATCTTCTAAAAACAAGATGACTATAACTATAATAGATACATGTAATATAATAAGTTTTAGATCATGAAACTTATTAATTGATAGTGTCTTAAGAAAAGAACTATTGTCAAAAATAGCTTGTCGAATAAATAATTTATAAAAACCTGCTGAAATTAAATGAAATGTAATAGCAATTAACGAGACATCGAGGATTTTTAAAAATTTAACAACAACTATTTTTACTTCAAAATTAGTTGCATATATATTTTTTATAATAAAAATTATTGCATCAATTAGAAGATATATAGTTGATAAATATAAAAAAATAGAAGATAGTATGCAATTTATAATAACTATAATAACTAAAAATCTACTCTTTTCAAAAAAATTTTGTAGCACTTGATAACATCCCTTAAAATGAGGCTTTGTTGCATAAATATGTAAGCATCTGATTTAAATAAATTTAATTTTGGATCAAAAAATAATCAAAACTTTTAAAATCATATAGTTATGATATCTTTGTGCAACAAAGCCGTCCAGTACTGGAAACTACATCATAACCTCTCTGATTAACTGAATCAGCTAATTGTCCTAAGGTCATCATAGCTACATAAAGTTCCCCAATTCTTCCTGTTAAATGCCTTAATTCTGCAATAGGCATTCCCCGGTAATCCTCCCATAAATAACCGAAGTTAAAAGTAGAGGTTAAGCAGCCATTAGAGGTGGCCTTCCTTTGTTTGCTTGGTGTGGTCTTTCATGGTTGTAATGCCACAACCAGTTTGTTGCATAATCTTGTACTTCATCCAAAGTATCAAATAAATGCTTGCTCAGCCAACTATAACGTATGGTCCGATTATAGCGTTCAATATACGCATTCTGCTGTGGCTTACCCGGTTGAATATATTCAATACGAATACCGTGCTCAGTCGCCCAGCGCACAAATTCGTGACTGATAAATTCGGGACCATTATCGCATCGGATCACTAACGGTTTTTCTCTCCACTCCAGCAATTGATTCAACGTACGAATAACCCTGATTGTGGGCACTGAGAACCCTGCTTCAATGGCTAGGCCTTCGCGGCGGTAATCATCAATCACATTCAATAATCGAAACTTGCGACCATCGGAAAGCTGATCATGCATAAAATCTAATGACCAAACCTGATTTTCTCGGATTGGTTCCTTCAATGGTTCAGGCGCATGCCGTTTTAGTCTTCTTCTCGGTTTAATACGCAGATTCAGTGCCAACTCACAGTAAATGCGGTAAACCCGCTTGTGATTCCAGCAGCAACTCTCAACATGCCGTAAATACGAGAAGCACAAACCAAAGCCCCAATCGGAATTTTCCTCAGTGAGTTCAATGAGCTGTTCAGCAATGAGTGCATTGTCATCGCTGAGTTTGGCTTGATAGCGGTAGCAGGTTTCACTAATGCCAAATGCTTTACAAGCCAAACGAATACTAATGGCATGCTGGGCAACTGCCTGTTGTGCCATCTTACGCCGGCAAGATGGCTTTACCACTTTTTTGCCATCGCTTCCTGGATGATTTCGGCCTTTAATCGCTCTTCCGCATACATCTTTTTAAGTCTGGTATTTTCGGCTTCTAGCTCTTTCAGTCGAGCCATTAATGATGTATCCATACCACCATATTTGGCACGCCATTTATAAAAGGTAGCATTACTCATGCCGTGTTCACGGCAAAGGGTCGCTACAGGTGTGCCAGATTCTGCCTGTTTCAAGATGGACATGATCTGACTGTCAGTAAATTTAGATGTTTTCATGCAGAATCTCCTGCTCGTATCTTAAGAGAAAATTCTACTTTTAGATCCTATTATTTTTAGGGGGGATTACC
>NZ_JBQEOL010000033.1:0-9900 GCF_052044895.1 Acinetobacter sp. 22323
CATTTTATTATGGTCAGCCTCAGGGTGAAGTGTGTCTAATCAACAGGGTTTTCGGTCTCTAAGTACTTTTTAAAGGGAACATCATCGACTCAAATCTCTATTTGCAACAGTGCCTAATTAAATCCCTTACAATTCAAATTTTTCAGCAACGACTTATCTTTGTTAAAATAGTATTAATTTATTTTTTTTAGGACAAACCTTAACAAAATTACAAATTTGTAATTTGGTTGTCATTTAGGTGTATACATCTAGGAATTAGTATATGAAGAAATTATTTTTTGGTCCAAGATATGATTAGATTCAATAATATATATATGAAGATTGTTTTAGTTATTTTTACTATAGTTTTTTCAACCAGTAGTTTTGCTGATGGGGGACTTCGTTTCTTAGAGAAAAATTTAGAAATAATTAACAATGAAAAAAGCAAAGGGTGTGAAGAGAATTAATTCAAAATTATAATGAAGCACATATAACTAGGAAAACTAAAAATTAGTTATTTTTAGTATGGTGTAACTAAGATTAATTAATTTTTTTAAATCGAATGATAAATATATTTATTGTTTTTAATTTATTCTTTACCATTTTCAAATTTTTAAATAGTCCGAAAAGACTATTTTAAACTTTAGGGTTACATATGCTCCTATACATAGGCAGGAATAAATATGCAACTTAGTATATTTGCAACAATAGTACTGGAAAGATTCATGTAATAATGCTTAAAACTCTCTAATTAGTTAGGGAGGCATTGGAATTGGAGAAAAAAGTAAAGTGCCCACTAGCAAATGTGGTTATTGGAGGAATTATCTCATCAACCCTTCTTATGTTGGTTTTATTACCAATATTGTCCCGGTGGATAAATGAAAAGAAAGCTTCTTGACCAATTATAGTAAGCAATTTTTAGCAGAAATATTGAGGCTTACTCAAGTCTCTCAGCTAATCGTAAATAGAATAAGGAAACTATTGTATGTCAGAAGATCATTCTCAGAGCCACGCGGCTGTTACTGAAGAGAATAGTAAGAAGCTAATATTTACTGTAGGTTTGACCACTACGTTTTAATCGTAGAAATTATAACCGTTTTTATTACTCAAAGTTTAACTTTTGTGATTATCTAAAAACACATAGCGGTCGAATGGCCATATTAACTGACTTAAAATCAGTCGCATACTTTAATGTAGCGGTTCTGATAGCACAAAAGTTCGCAGCATGAAAACGGAACCGGCATAATTGATTTATAGTGAACCCATACACTAAGCATAATGATTTAGAGGACGATAATCCCAATGAAAAAATTCCTTTTAGGAGCTGTTGCCGCATCTGTTTTGGCTTTTTCAGGCAATGCTATGGCCAATTTTGTGGCAGGTCAGGACTATCAGGTGGTCGCAAAACCAGTCAAAGTCGAAAAACCGGGCAAAATTGAGGTACGTGAATTCTTCTGGTATGGCTGTGGTCACTGTTTCACGTTGGAACCGCATATGCAGGACTGGTTGAAAAAATTACCCAAAGATATCCGTTTTGTACGTACACCTGCTGCAATGAACCCGCTTTGGGAACAGGCTGCACGTGCTTATTATGTTTCAGAAGCCCTGGGTGTGCGTCAAAAAGCACATTTACAGTTATTCCATGATATTCATGACAAGCAGCGTCCAATTTTAGAACAGGCACAATTGGCCAAGTTCTATACCCGTTATGGTATTTCTGAAGAGAAATTTAACACGACTTATAAATCATTCCCGATTTCGTCAAAAATTGCTCAGGCAAAAAATTTGACTGCTCAATATCAGTTAAGCGGTGTACCAGCGGTGACCGTGAATGGTAAATATATTGTGCAGGGCAATGATGCCAAAGTAATTCAGGTGGTGAATTACCTGATTGAAAAAGAGCGTAAAGCCAAATAAGACGCGATTGATTATCTCTAAAAAAAACCTGCATCGAATCTGCAGGTTTTTTTATTTAAACTGGAGGAATGGTTATTTACGTCCTGACTGCCGGATCTGGTGTTTCTATCGACGGGCGATACCAGTGTAAAATTCCTCGGAATAAGAGCTGCATCTGCAACACGCTTTGCGCTTTAAAGTCATGGGATTGAATATGAATCGTGGATGGCTTTGTTGCACAAACCTATCTGTAAAGGGTTTTTCAGCGATATAATTTTCAAATGAAGAAGCCTGCACACAAAATCTACCGCACAACCAATTGGCCCGCATATAACCGAGCACTCATGAGTCGCGGAAATATTGCCATTTGGTTTGATCCTGCTACGCAATGGTATGCTCCGTCCATCGGTAAACAAGGGCGAAATCAAACCTACTCCGACGCAGTCATCCAATGCTGCTTAATGATTAAATCCTTATTCCGTCTGTCTTTACGTATGGTCACTGGCTTTGTGCAAAGTCTGATTAAACTTTGCGGATTAAATTGGATAGCTCCAGATTACACCACGCTTTGTAGAAGACAAAAGCATATTGATATTGTAATCAGCTACCAAAAAAGTAGCGATGGGCTGCATCTACTCATGGACTCTACAGGCATGAAGTTTCTAGGTGAGGGCGAATGGAAACGCAAGAAACATGGAGCTGAATATCGTCGCCAATGGCGTAAACTTCATATTGGTATAGATGCTAAAACCCTACAAATACGAGCAGTTCAGCTTACAACCAATAATGTCAGTGATTCACAGGTGCTTGGTGATTTACTTAATCAGATTCCACAAGATGAGCGGATTGACTCTGTTTATACCGATGGAGCTTATGACACCAAGCAATGCCGTCAGGTCATTGCAGATCGGCAAGCCCATGCGGTGATTCCACCTAGAAAAAATGCGAAACCATGGAAAGATACAAAGAGTAGCTCGCTAGAGCGAAATGAATTACTTCGAGCAATTAAACGTTTAGGCAGGACACTATGGAAAAAATGGTCAGGCCATCATCGGCGAAGTTTGGTTGAAACTAAGATGCATTGCATCAAATTATTAGGAGATAAACTCAGTGCAAGGAGTTTTGATAGCCAAGTCAATGAGATCCATGCACGTGTGGCAGTCCTTAACAGATTTACGGAATTAGGTCGACCACTTACCCAAGTTACGCCTTAAATTTGGCTCAATTAGGGGCGCTTTGCATTTCAAATCTTTGTGCAACAAAGCCAATGTATATAAAAAATGGTTAAATAATTGCAAGGGGGGCTTTAAAACGTTTTAATCGTAAAGCATTTCCTAGTACAAATATTGACGAGAGAGCCATTGCACCAGCAGCAAATACAGGAGAAAGTAGCAGTCCAAATTGCGGATAAAGTACACCTGCTGCAATAGGAATCAGAGCTGCATTGTAAACAAATGCCCAAAATAAATTTTCACGAATATTGGTTATAGTCGCTTTGCTTAAAGCGATAGCATTCGGCACTCCTTTCAGGTTGCCAGACATCAAAACCACATCAGCAGCTTCAATAGCTACGTCTGTACCTGTACCTATCGCTAAACCAATATCTGCTTCTGCAAGTGCAGGGGCATCATTAATGCCATCTCCAACATATGCGAGTTTACCATATTGATTTTTTAATTTTTTAACGGCCTCTATTTTACCTTCAGGTAAGACTTCTGCAATAACCTCATCAATACCTAGTTTTTTTGCAATCGCTTGAGCTGTATGACGGTTATCACCTGTAATCATGGCAACCTTTAAACCTAACTGATGTAACGCTTCAATTGCAGCAAATGTTGATTCTTTAATTGGATCTGCTACAGCAATAATGGCAGCAAGTTTCTGGTCAATCGCAACATAGAGAGGGGTTTTTCCTTCTTCTCCCAAACGATCCGAAAATTGAGAAAAAACATTAGGATTCAAACCTAGTTTTTCCATATATCGATCTGCACCAATATGAACCAAATGTTCAGACACCGTTGCTTCTATTCCATAGCCCGTGACTGACTTGAAATCAGCAACAGGAGACAGAATTAATTCCTTATCTATAGCGGCTTGTACAATTGCTCGAGCAATAGGATGCTCAGACTTTGATTCAACGGCTGCCATAAGTGAAAGTACGGCATTGTATTCAAACCCTTCTAAGACATGCAGATCGGTTAAAATTGGTTTCCCTTCAGTCAGGGTCCCTGTTTTATCAACAGCAACCACTTTAGTTTCTTTGAGCAGCTGCAAAGCTTCCCCTTTACGGAATAAAACACCCATTTCAGCACCACGCCCAGTTCCCACCATGATTGATGTAGGCGTTGCAAGTCCCATTGCACAAGGACATGCAATAATGAGTACCGCAACTGCATTAACTAAGCTAAACGTTAGGGCTGGCTCAGGGCCGAAGATAAACCAAGTAATAAAAGTTAAAAGAGAGAGACCCATTACTACAGGTACAAACCACATGGTAATTTTATCAACCAATGCCTGAATAGGCAGCTTGGAACCCTGTGCCTGTTCAACCATTCGGATGATTTGAGAAAGCACTGATGAACTACCAACAGAGGTGGCTTTGATATTTAAGCTGCCACTTTGGTTAATTGTTCCTCCTACCACAGTAGAGCCTATCGTTTTTTCAACGGGCATAGGCTCGCCAGTAATCATGGATTCATCAATAAAACTTTGGCCGTGAATAACTTCACCATCGACAGGGATACGCTCGCCTGGTCTAATCTCTACAATCGTTCCTGTTTGAACTTCGGCAATCGGAACTTCTATCACCTGATTATTGAGCTGTATTCTGGCAACTTTAGGCTGCATTCCAACTAGATGTTGAATTGCTAAAGACGTTCGGCCTTTTGCCTTGGCTTCAAAAAATCTACCTAATAGAATTAAAGTGATAATAACCGCTGCAGCTTCATAATAAACATTGACCGTGCCTTGTGGCAGGACACTTGGAAAGAAAGTAGCAACCACTGAATAAAGATAAGCAGCCAATGTTCCTACAGCCACCAAGGAATTCATGTCTGGTGCTAAGCGGAATAAACTTGGGATGCCCTTTTTAAAGAAGCGTCGGCCTGGAAAAATTAATGCTACTGTGGTCAAGAAAAATTGCATTAACCAGCTATTTTGTTGGCCAATGTTATCCATCATAAACGTATGAAAGGCGGGAATCAGGTGTGATCCCATTTCTAAAATAAAAACGGGTAGAGTCAATAAGACTGACAAAATTAAATCTTTTTTAAGTTTTTCTAATTCAATATTCTTTTTATCTTGAAAGCTTTCCGTAGTTTGATGAACTGACTTTGCTTCAAACCCTGCTTTGGTGACAGCCTGAATTAACGAGTCACGAGTGACAGATGAGCTTGCCTGAATAGTCGCTTTTTCAGTAGCCAGATTTACATGAGCCGACTCAACTCCTTCAACAGATTTTAAAGCCTTTTCTACTCGACCTACACAAGAAGCACATGACATACCCTCTATCGTAAGCTCTATCGGTTGCAATACTTCCACTTCGTAGCCTGCTTTTTCTACGGCTTTAATTAAAGTTGCGCGATCAAGTGGTTGATGCGCATAAATGACTGCTTTTTCGGTAGCCAGATTTACATGAGCCGATTCAACACCCTCAACAGATTTTAAAGCTTTTTCCACACGGCCTACACAAGAAGCACATGTCATCCCCTCAATCTCTAATGTTTCACTGTAGTGTGGCGTATCAGTCATTTCGGTACTCATATACGATCTCTATCATTTAGATATGCTGAGTTCTATATGCGAAGATCAGCTCGAACCAAGATAATTGGGAATTCAGGCAGCACTTTTATTGCAAGCAAGTACAGATTTTATCTGTACGATGAGAAAAACAAGAGTAAGTAAAGTGATAAGGGATTACCACTTTACTCTAACAGAGATTAAGCAGGCTCAGCTGTAAATCCACGATCACCGAGAGTGGCAATGACTTTATCCTGACTAACCGTTGTGTTGATTTCAACGATACGGTTTTGTAAATCAATATCGAGTGATGCATTCGAGTCGAGCTCTTTAATTGCAGTAGTAATGCCTCGTGCACAACCACCACAAGTCATATTAGCGATGTGAAATTTCATATGTTGCTCCTTTTTAACAAAATATTGGTTTAAACCATTAGAACAGTAACTCTAAACTTTCACCATACAACCAGCCTTTCTCTGAATCAGTTTCTTGCTGTAACTTGGTCTGTTTACATCCATAGTTTTCATCAGAGTATTCTAAAGCATAGCGTTCTAATGACTACAGTAAAAGTACTTAACCAACATTAACGTGACTTAAAAATGACATTTTTGTCATCTACGATCACTTTGAAATTTATAAGATAGTTATTTCAATCAATAGTAGTGAACTGAATAGATGAGACTCTTATGGATTGAAGCTAAAAACCGGTGACTACCTTTAATATATAAATGCCTTATGATGCGATTTTACTGTTCTGATTGTCGTAAGCTGGCAGTCCAGTAGAAACTTTATTGCTCAGCTACAAAAGATAAAAGTACTAATGTTAAATTTCCTCAATAACCTTATTTTGAAATTCTCTTATTCAATACCCACGACAGTGGTTATATAGCCTGTTGTTAATAGAATTGATAGACCTAATAACATCTCAAATAAAATGGCATGACTAAGGTGTTTAGCAAATTTAGGATGTTGAAGATGCGGGGTGAAATACCATTTGTTGAAGGCAGCTAAAAGTAGAATACCTATAACAAAAAACATTTTAACCATGAAACCATAGCCATATGCAGTATTGATTAAGGTATTAAAATCTTTAATTAAAAGAAGAGCTACACTAGCGCCACAGGCGATTAATATCCCAACAATGAAAGCAGCAATACGTCCAAATACATGCATGCGATCTTTTAAAGGTAAACCACTTATTTCCCGGCTGGTTTTCCATAACGGATATAAAGACCCCATCCATAACGACATAACTAGAATATGGATTGATAATAAAATTTGAGCAAGTAAGGTTAAATTAGCGACATGTCCGAGCTGGGAAAAACTAAAAATAATCGGGATAAGTAAAATACAAAATATTGAACTTTCAATTATAGAAAACTGACCTTTGTTCCTGTTAAGTTTAACCACCATGAGAAGAAGTAAAAGAGCAAAACTAATAGAACGAAGAACGTATATATACCCCGTCGGAGTATTAACCAATATATTAATATACGTGGGGTCCACCATCCCTGTAATACCAGTATTGGCAAAACTACCAATCAGAATAAAAAATCCCAAGGTACTGGAAATTAGGCCTAATCCAGCGCCAATTGTAATATATTTAAGAATCGATTCTTTTAGTTCAAGATATTGTCTAAGTAAAAAATAGCAAAAGGCTCCACCAACGACAAAAGCTACACTTAAATATAAAATAACCTTAGTTAACCAAGTGGCCCACATCCAATATTCAGAAATCATTATTTTTGTCCATTCTAGAACAACATGCCAGCACCTCACTGACATGTTGAAAGGTAATCAATTCTTATTTAGTTGATTTGATAGTGAAACTATATTCACCATTCATGTTGTGACCATCTTTCCCCATTGTTGTCCAGACAACGGTATATTTACCTTTTTTCAGTTTCGGAAGAGCGACATCAAAGGATTTCTTTAAGTCATGAGTAACTTTATATTTTAAAGGAACATCTCTTCGCTGAGCATCCAGTAACTTAATATTCATCAACATAACCTCTGCACCAAAGTTAAGGGTCAAGTTCTTTGGTTGACTAAGGATAGATGCATTTTCCGCAGGAATCGCACTCACTAAACTCACATGAGCGAACGTAGTTGTAGTAGCCACAATCATCGTTGCAGCTACTACAACATTACGTAGAGCAGTCATTTTATTTTGAAATAATTTCATTTACGTTTCCTCTTGATTCGTTAGTTCATTAGAGATGACTTTATAAAATCTATATTTAATGAGACCACATCATCTCCTCTTATATTTCAATTATTAGTGAGAGACAGAAACAGAGCGATGACTTCAAAATTACATTTTTGTCATTTTTAAAATTTAAAATCTTTAACTATTAAAATAATCTTATTGAAAAATAATGATCATTTAACAAACAAATTATGTAGGTGGTTGATTTATGAAATGTAGTAATCATTTTGTCTAAGAAAATAGTAGCTATTTAATTTTTTATATTTTAGTTTAAATATAAACATGTTATGTTTAATTTGATCTAATATAAATTTGTGGGCTAAGCACATGACTCAAACACGTCCAAGAATGACCAAATTATTTGAACAGCTTGGTTTAGCTTCTACTGAAGAAGCAATTGCAAAATTCATAGAGAGCCATCAGCTAGCTGGAGATGTTTTTTTAACACAAGCAATTTTTTGGACTGATGCTCAACGTCATTTTTTAGAAGAAAAACTACACTCTGATGGTGAATGGACGACAGTGATTGATCAATTAAATGAGTCTTTACATGAAAATTCAGTAAAATAATTTTCCGTTAGTATTAAGGATCTACATTCTTCCCTGCATTGAATACAACTCATTCATACAGTAGTACTGTTTTGGAGATGGAATCTCTATTATATAAGTAGTAGATTCCTTACTCTGAAATGGCTTTGTTGCATAAATATGTAAGCATCTGATTTAAATAAATTTAATTTTGGATCAAAAAATAATCAAAACTTCTAAAATCATATAGTTATGAAATCTTTGTGCAACAAAGCCGTACTGAAGGCTTAACAACAAATGTGGCTGCTGTCGCGCTAGGGCTGGCCACACTGAGCAACATGTTAAGCAAAGCGACAATTGCATGGGTAATCCCCCCTAAAAATAATAGGATCTAAAAGTAGAATTTTCTCTTAAGATACGAGCAGGAGATTCTGCATGAAAACATCTAAATTTACTGACAGTCAGATCATGTCCATCTTGAAACAGGCAGAATCTGGCACACCTGTAGCGACCCTTTGCCGTGAACACGGCATGAGTAATGCTACCTTTTATAAATGGCGTGCCAAATATGGTGGTATGGATACATCATTAATGGCTCGACTGAAAGAGCTAGAAGCCGAAAATACCAGACTTAAAAAGATGTATGCGGAAGAGCGATTAAAGGCCGAAATCATCCAGGAAGCGATGGCAAAAAAGTGGTAAAGCCATCTTGCCGGCGTAAGATGGCACAACAGGCAGTTGCCCAGCATGCCATTAGTATTCGTTTGGCTTGTAAAGCATTTGGCATTAGTGAAACCTGCTACCGCTATCAAGCCAAACTCAGCGATGACAATGCACTCATTGCTGAACAGCTCATTGAACTCACTGAGGAAAATTCCGATTGGGGCTTTGGTTTGTGCTTCTCGTATTTACGGCATGTTGAGAGTTGCTGCTGGAATCACAAGCGGGTTTACCGCATTTACTGTGAGTTGGCACTGAATCTGCGTATTAAACCGAGAAGAAGACTAAAACGGCATGCGCCTGAACCATTGAAGGAACCAATCCGAGAAAATCAGGTTTGGTCATTAGATTTTATGCATGATCAGCTTTCCGATGGTCGCAAGTTTCGATTATTGAATGTGATTGATGATTACCGCCGCGAAGGCCTAGCCATTGAAGCAGGGTTCTCAGTGCCCACAATCAGGGTTATTCGTACGTTGAATCAATTGCTGGAGTGGAGAGAAAAACCGTTAGTGATCCGATGCGATAATGGTCCCGAATTTATCAGTCACGAATTTGTGCGCTGGGCGACTGAGCACGGTATTCGTATTGAATATATTCAACCGGGTAAGCCACAGCAGAATGCGTATATTGAACGCTATAATCGGACCATACGTTATAGTTGGCTGAGCAAGCATTTATTTGATACTTTGGATGAAGTACAAGATTATGCAACAAACTGGTTGTGGCATTACAACCATGAAAGACCACACCAAGCAAACAAAGGAAGGCCACCTCTAATGGCTGCTTAACCTCTACTTTTAACTTCGGTTATTTATGGGAGGATTACC
>NZ_JBQEOL010000034.1:0-9200 GCF_052044895.1 Acinetobacter sp. 22323
TTTTTTTTTATTTCGTATAACCGCCATTATGTTAAATGGGCATAAATCAATTCTAAAATTATCTATGATAATTCTTAGCTTTTACTTCAGTACTGCGTTTAGGGTGGATAGAAAAGGGGCTAGCTGCTATGATTGCCCCCGAAATCCTCCAAAATAGATATCTTTCTTAATATGACACTTACGCCACCATAAGTTTATTTACCTCTTAAATCAGTAAATAACTCATCACTGTCTAGTGATGTGGTGTAGTAGCTTGTGTGTCGTATATATCACATCACTAGCCTTTCTTAAAATTTAAAAAAATAGGCTATTTTCATGTTATCCACTATTCGAGAACAATGGTTCTCCAATATTCGCGGGGATGTTCTTGCGGGTATTGTTGTTGCTTTGGCTCTAATTCCTGAAGCAATTGCCTTTTCAATTATTGCAGGTGTCGACCCTAAGGTAGGGTTATATGCTTCATTCTGTATTGCCGTGGTGATTTCTTTCGTAGGCGGTCGTCCAGGGATGATTTCTGCTGCAACTGGTGCTATGGCTTTATTAATGGTCACACTGGTTAAAGAGCATGGTCTGCAATACTTATTAGCAGCCACAATTTTGACAGGATTTATTCAAATCCTAGCAGGCTATCTAAAATTAGGTGCATTGATGCGCTTTGTGTCAAAGTCGGTTGTGATTGGCTTTGTGAATGCCTTGGCTATTCTAATTTTTATGGCCCAATTGCCTGAACTCACCAATGTGACATGGCATGTCTATGCGATGACAATTGGTGGTTTAGCCATTATTTATCTATTCCCCTATATCCCAGTAATAGGCAAGCTTTTACCCTCTCCCCTCATCTGTATTGTACTCCTCACGCTCTTTGCCTTGTTCATTGGTTTAGATGTAAGAACCGTAGGTGATATGGGGCAATTACCAGATACTCTTCCAATTTTCTTGCTTCCTGATATTCCTTTAAATCTTGAAACTTTAGCTATTATTTTGCCTTATTCACTGGGATTAGCAGCCGTCGGTTTGCTTGAATCTATGATGACAGCAACGATTGTCGACGATTTAACAGATACCACCAGTGATAAAAACCGTGAGTGTAAAGGACAAGGCGTTGCCAATGTCGCTTCAGGCTTCTTAGGCGGAATGGCAGGCTGTGCCATGATCGGTCAATCAATTATTAATGTGAAATCTGGTGGTCGTACCCGTTTATCTACCTTTAGTGCGGGGGTCTTCCTGTTAATTATGGTGGTGTTTATCAGTGACTGGCTCAAAGTCATTCCAATGGCTGCACTGGTTGCCGTAATGATCATGGTTTCAATCGGAACATTTAACTGGGATTCACTGCGCAATATTCGCCAATATCCCTTCTCTAGCAATATCGTAATGATAGCGACAGTGGTTGTGGTTGTTGCCACACATAACCTGGCTTATGGCGTATTAGTCGGTGTTCTTCTTTCTGCATTATTTTTTGCTAACAAAATTGAACGCTACATGGCAATTCAGTCCGAATTTAATGAACCTGAAAGTACCCGTACTTATACGGTGACGGGTCAAGTGTTCTTCAGCTCGGCAGATAAATTTACGTCTGCATTTGATTTCAAAGAAGCACTTTCAAAAGTTGTGATTGATGTTAGTCAGGCTCACTTTTGGGATGTGTCTGCGGTCGCTGCCGTAGATAAAGTGGTCATTAAGTTTAGACGTGAAGGAACAGAAGTCGAACTGATTGGAATGAATGAAGCCAGTAAAACGTTAGTCGATAAGTTTGGTATCCATGATAAGCCAGATGCTTTAGATCGCTTAAATAGCCACTAAGAGGGATGAATTATGTCAAAAATTATTGCATGTATTGATGGATCATTAGCAACAAATACCGTTTGTGATTATGCAGCTTGGTTTAGCGATAAATTGAATTCACCTCTTCAGTTATTGCATGTCATTGATAAGCCAAAAGCGAAAGCACCACAAGATTTAAGTGGTGCAATTGGTCTAGGAAGTCGAGAAACCTTGCTAAACGAGTTGGTTGAACTGGAAGAACGTAAGGGGAAAATTGAGCTAGAGCATGGCCAAATTCTTCTTCGGGAAGCAAAAAACTATCTATTGGAGAAGTTCTCTATTGATGCTCAAAGCTTTCAACGCCATGGCAGTCTTTTAGAAACAATCATGGGAATGGAAGAGGATATTCGAGTTCTTGTTATGGGTAAGCATGGAACTGAAACCGAGCACAATTCCAGTAAAGTTGGAACCCATATTGAAAATGTTGTTCGTGCTCTTCATAAACCCGTGTTAATCACATCCTCACCGTTTAGTCCACCTCAGTCATTTTTAATTGCTTTTGATGGAAGTCCTACTGCACGTATTTGTGTAGACAAAATTGCAAATAGCCCTTTATTAAAAACCCTGACAGCTCATGTGGTATATGTTGGTAAGCCAAATAGTGATATGACATCACAAGTCACTTGGGCAAAAGAGCTACTTGCAAATAATGGTTTTGATGTCATTGATAGTGTGCTTGAAGGTGATGTTGAGAAATCTATATTGGATTATCAAGAAAAAAACGTTATTGATATGATTGTGATTGGTGCATATGGTCATTCAAAGATACGCCAGTTTTTTATTGGTAGTACGACGACCAAATTGTTATCAAGTTCTACAAAACCAGTATTATTACTAAGATAATTTTTACAAGATAAAGGGATAGTTAAAAACTATCCCTTTTTTAGAATTTCTAAAATTAACATAATACACGTTATACGAAATACTGTTTTTTATTCGATATAAATCATAAACTTATACTAAGACGTTCCAGGGTTCAGCGCACTGGAACGGCTTTTTTGTGACTATTCACGTTCCACGCCTATTCTTTGATCAATGTTTCACGGTTTTAATTAAATAAACTGAATAATTCAATCTGCACGATTTAAGCGATTATCTTGAATAAGATCATCCAATTTATCTTCTAAATCTTCAATCTTATATTTGAGCGATAAAATAGAATTTTTTAAACGCTCATTTTCAGGAGCATCAGGATTTTTTAATTGATTAAAAATTTCTAATAATTCGTTGCGATTAGTGCTTAACCTTTCAATGTCACTTTCAATAGCCATTCTTGGTGTCCACAGAGCAAGTAAACTTTGCTCATAGTCTTTGAGTTCTTGATGGCTCATTGCATCTAATTCAGCTCTAGTTTTCATGGTTTAAAATCCGTCTTGCTATGAAGAGCTTTAAAAATCCGCTTTGCTGTTTCCTCTCTTACACTTTTCGGATCTCGTAAGATGCCACTAATCCAAAGGGCAAAACTAGGATAGTCCTGGAAGTTACTTAGGTCTGATAGCTCAGAAAGTTTAGATAAAATAGCACTGTACTTGTTAATTTGAGCATCAGACAGGTTGCAGAATATATCTATTGTTTTTGGATCTCGCTCAGGAGCTATTAATTTTGGCTTAGATTTTTCTTTCACAGTGAACTTAAAGCCGACAACAGAACGTCCTTTTTTAACTGGACTATAGTCAACTGTTACATCGGTAAATTCATTAATTTCATCTAATGAGCTCTTCAAAACTCTTCGTTTTAAGTTCCTCAAATCTCTATAAGATTCTGGTAAACCAAACTCTGTAAACATTTCATCTAGCGTTAATTCAAAGCCATTTTTTGCCTGATTTTTTTTCGCTAAATGGTAAAAGTCTATTGAGTAGTCTTTTTTTAATTTTAGAACTACATCTTTTTTATAACGAGTGTATGGATTGTATTTATCTAAAATTTTCAACATCACCAAAACAATAGATGTAAACCTTAAAGATATCCCTGCATCTTCATAAGTAGCATCAATTACCCAGTTAGAGTAGACCTTTTTCCCCCTATCATTAACGTATGAAAAGGACCGATCTACTAGTTTTTTTGACGCATTTTCAATTTGTTTATAAGCAGAATTGACTTTGATACCACAGTCATCAGCAAATTGTTGAGCAGATATTAAGATTTGATCTTGTTCACTTGCATCGATATTTCTAGCAATCGGAGAAGCCATAATTAAAATTCTTTTTTCATCTACAGACATGCTTTTAAAGCATTCAGTAACTTTGTTTTGAATAGCCATTGTTGTTACTGGATAAGATTTATCATAACTATTTTCTTTATTCATTCAGATATCAAACCTTATAAAAAATGAACATGATTTTTGTACCCTTATGAGAAAACAATGTACACCAATAAACATAAGGGTACAATAATTTATTTGTACCCTTTATCATGCTATTTGTACCCTTTAATCATGCTATTTGTACCCTTTTAAACGATAAAATCATGCTATTTGTACCCTTTATCATGCTATTTGTACCCTTTTAACGCTTGAAACTATTGCTGCATAAGGTTTTCAGAGGGTCTAAAAGCTTTTAAAAGCTTTTTAAAAGAATAAAAGGGAATTTATTTCCAAAGTGAGTTATTAAAACTGCCCTTGGTACTCGCTAAAGCTCGTACTCTATTGAAGCTCGTTTCACTCGCTTCGTGGGGGCAGTTTTTTGCATATATGATCAAGGATTCAAAAAGCAAAACATGAATAATGCATTCGCTATGCTCATGCTTTTTGACGAGCAAAAGCATCAATACTTCGCTCGTAGACACTCGCTAATCACTGTCCCCAGTAATTCAATAAAAAACGGTTTTTCAGAGGGGGAATAAGCAACCTTTCGTTGTGTCGCTCGTAGACACTCGCTAAAAGGCTCTCATTTGCGTTCTAAGCGATTTTATTTTTATCAACTATAGTTTTACTGTATTTCTATCAAAAGTCGCTAAAACCCCCGTTTTTTTGCGCTTAAATGGGATTGCTAAGGCGTGTAGTCATGGTTATTGTCATTTTCTGGCTTTTTAGGCTCATTTCTCTGCTGTTTTTCTTGTTCTTGGCGTCTTAAAAATGCCAAATGTTCTTGTTGCTCTCGTTCTTGTGCATAGCGTTGTTCTTGTTGCTCTCGTTCTTTACGTAACTGCTGTTCTCTAGATTCACGATCTTTTCGGTCGTTTTCGAGCTGTATTGCTATTTTTTGGGAAAACTCTTGCTGCGCTTCGGTCTCAATTTTTTTTGTAAAAGCCGCATGCAATTCTTGGATTTTTAGATCTTCCATTTCTTCTGCATATAGTCGCTTTTGTTTTTCACCATTTTGAGGACTAAAGTATTTATTTCCATAGTTATCTTCTTCAAATATATAACTATTTATGATCTCCAGTCTTTGATCGCGTACATACTCTTGATACTCAGTTTCTCTGCGTGATATTTCAGAAATTTGATGATCTATATTTGAAATTTGATCATTAAGTTTTCGTTGTTTAACAGTGATGTTCGGTTCGTCAAGTTTTGCAAAAGACTTTTTAGGCTGGAGCAGCTGATTTTCTTCTGTCCATTTATTTAAATGATCAGAATATCTCTCTTTTTTTTCTATTTCACTAAGACCAGAAATATGCTTTTGGATGTCTAGTTGGGTGTTGTGTTGGTCGATCAGGTCATTTATTTGATTGATCCATTTTGTTTTAAAAAATAAAGGCTCTTTTTTGCGTAGTTCTGATATTGCAGAACTCATCGTGTCTAATTTTGTTGTTAATTTTGATAATTCTTCATTTTGGAATTCATAAAGTTTCTGAGAAGTTTTTTCTGAATACTCAGCTTGAGAGTATTGAAACTGAAGCTCACTTCGTACTTTTTGAACAAGATCCTCAGATACTTTGATGTTTTCATCCAGTGCGATGACCTTTTTGATTTTTAAATTACGTAGCTTAATTTCATCATTTTTCAGACTAATTTCTGTAAATATCCCTCGTCTCCGGAGGTATGTCGCTTGAGGACCTTCGTGCTGAGTTGCTTCTAGGTCACTTTCCTGGTCTTCATAACTTCTGTGATCGACACGTTCATCAAATCCATTTTGTTCCAGGTGATGATTGCATAACTCTGCAAATGATTCTCTCCAGTGGCTTACAGTTTCTGTGCCATTGTCACGACTGAAGTCCCTATATTTTTTTGCTGAAAAGCCACCCTGCTCATTAATACTTCGGGTTGTGAACATGATGTGTGCATGGTAGTTGCGTTCATCACTTCCACTGTCTGTATGAGGTGCATGAATAGCAGCATCAACGATGACACCGTATTTTTTAACGAGGTTTCGGCAAAGTTCATTGAGCATATTTTCACGCTGTTCAGCGTTTAACTCACTGGGAAATGCAATCTCAAACTCTCTTGCAAGTAATGCATCTTTTCTACGTTCAACCTTTTCGACTTCATTCCAAAGTGTTTGGCGCTTGAGTAACTCAGTATTTGTATTTTCAGGTGCATAGATTTTTGTAAATTCGACACCAGTTTTTCTTGTGTAGTCTTGTTCTTTTCCATAAAAATCGCATACCAATTTTTCACTTGAACGATATGCAGCACAAGCAACGGCCGATCGTCCATTACCTCTACTAATCGTTTTAACTGAAAAATGATATATCGCCATTTTGCTTTTGCTCTTTATTTCGATTTATCGAAATTACCAACATGTATATGTTGGTCAGGGGATTACAAAGGGGATTTACCCCTTGTCGCACCATTGGATGAAATCCAATGGCTAAGTGCGCCCTTCGGGAAAACCACGATAGCATGGGCTGTCTTGAATTTCAATTCAAACAGACCTATGCTTGAGGGGGATTCCTTGAGATGGTGATGGTATGAGTGTTGAAACTTTAGAGCAAAAAATTGCAAAGCAAGAAGAACGATTAAGACAACTAAAAGCACAAAAACAAGCTATTGCTGCTCGTGAAAAAAAGAAAGTTTCTGATCAGCAACGTAAAGATGATACGAGACGTAAAATTCTACTGGGAGCTTGGGCTTTAAATAAATTAAAAAATGATGAATCGTTTAAACAGCAATTAGCCGATTTTGAGCAATTTTTAAATACGGAAAATAAGACCGAAGAAAATAAGCAGAAAGATAAAGATCTTTTTAATGGATTTATTTGGGATAAGACCTAAATTTCGCATAAGAGATTTTATGTTAAATAATCTCAAAAAATGTAAAGCATATTAATAAAAAAACTGATATTTATCGGGGTTTGGTTATTTCCAAATTGGATGCTTATGCCAGTCCAAGGGGAGTGTTGTAAACTTTGTGATATCTCCTAACGGAAAGTTTTTTTCTAAAAGACAATATATTGAATCTTTCCAATCTTTAGCGTGACCTGTAGGCTCTAGTAATCTAGCAATGACAATAATTAGGGCATACAGCCCACCATTTGTATGGTCAGATATTTGTAGTTCTGTAGCAGCATCAGCAGTAAGTACATCCTTAACTTTTCTATTCCAAAGCCTGCCATGATGAGCACAAACATTACGATATTTATTAATTAAGAATAAATGACTGTTTAAGTTTTCCTTATCTATATGAATGTATGGAGATGGTGAACTTGATGATGTCGTACCAATATTGAAACTATCACTTATTAAATGCTTATGTGATGATTTAAGGTGTTTGTAAATTTTTCTTAAAGTGCCGAAACTCACAATTTCAGTTAGCACCCAAAATGGTAGTTTTGGGTGGTCATCATAAGTATCATTATAAGTATTCTTAAAGTGACTAATAAAGTCTTCGCCTTTAGCACGGGATATTTCAGTGTTGATACCTTTCATCAACCCCTGATAGTCGATACCTTTCAAATTTCTACGTGATCGCATGTAGAACAGTGATTGATCATACATAGCGAATGCATCATTGTTGATACCCGGTATATGGTAGGCGACCTGAGTTCTTAGAAATGTTTCTATATCAGTAATTGCTTCAAAAATTAGTTTACGTAATTGATAGTCGAACTCATAAATTTGTATAACTTCTTCAAAAGTATGACCTGATTCGAATTTACCTAACTTTTTAGTACTATCATTTGGATCTCGTTGTCTGAATAAATGCCAATAAGCACTAAGTCGATAATAGTTGTAACTGATTAAACATTTTTTAGCGTAATTTTCATTATGAATGATCAGTCCATTGACTTTAAGTTTTTCAATTTGTTGATCTAATGTTAGATAGCTTTTGTTGTATGGGATCAACAAGGAACTTTTCTCCAGACGAAAAAAAACCGCTTAGTAGGCAATATATCGATAACTCGATATATATATGTCAAGAATGTTGACAGAGGCGAAGCGGTATCTAATTAATATACTAGATAGCATATACTAAATAGTAAAGCATTTTTTCATATATATTTAATATTTAAAAGATTATTTTTAAAAGTAAGTATCTAATAAGGGGTAAAGTGCCATGAAACATCCAGAAATTAAACCATATGATTGGATAAGGGTAGGTAATCGTAACTGCGTTGTTATGAATATTTATCCTAGTAACTCTCCTTTTGGAGTATGTAAAGTTGTATTCAATCCACAAAAACCTACTACTCATGACGTTGATTGGAATGGTCAACAATGGTTTTTCCCTGAACGTCCTGATTTTGGAGGATATGGTAGAGATGGATGTCCATTTGTTCGAAAGCTAAAACAAGGAATATAAATTAAGTGAAATTAATAGGGATAATACCTTGAAAAATAAAATAATAAATAGATATATAGAGTTCCAATACTTTATAAGATGAACAAATGAAAATTGAATTAACAGATAAAGAGCGTTTATTTCTAGCTAATCAGCATGAAATTTTAGGTCATTTAAATACGGATAATTCGGATTATCACTTTAAGTTAGCTGAACAGCTACGAGATGGTCATGAGTGGCTATACTCTCAAAGTTTTGATTACTTCTCTGAAAACTTACCATCGGAAGATGCTGACCTTGTTTTAGATATCCTACAGGTCTATGAACTAATTGGTGATACTTACAGTCGATTATCTGATAAAAGTGGTATTTCAGATACTCAAGTAAAGTTCCCTGGTTTTGATGGGAATAATGAGCCTGAGTTTATGAGTTTTGTTGATGCTCTGGAAAAAGATAATCGCTATGTTGATGTGATCCAAGCAGGCAACAGAAACTCTCATTCAGCTAAAGTTCATGTATATGAACGAATGATTGCTAAATGGCAAGAGCTTGGTAAGCCTTATACTTTAACTAAGGAACAGCTAATCGATATTTTAGAGGCATAATTAAGAGTTCTTAAAATTAATAGAATACACGTTATGTGAAGTTGAAAATTGAGACTATAGCCTTAATTTTTATGTGTTTTTTAAAATTTAAGACCTAGGCTAATGCCTAG
>NZ_JBQEOL010000035.1:0-9115 GCF_052044895.1 Acinetobacter sp. 22323
CACCTGATCCCTTCCCGAACTCAGAAGTGAAACCTCTTAGCGCTGATGGTAGTGTGGGGTTTCCCATGTGAGAGTAAGTCATCGCCAGCTCATTATTCTAAACACCCCCTGTCATTTGACAGGGGGTGTTTTTTTATGTAATTTTTTAATTTATTTCCAATTTTTAAAAGCAAATAAGATCATTTGATAAAAATAAGATACTAATTAATATTAATATTTAAAATAAATAGCTTAAATAGTGCATAAAAAATACAAGGAATTGTATGTAATTTAACAAATCTATGTTATAAAAAAATAAAGCGGCATAAAAATTGCTTAGAAAGCGCGGTTTGAATAATGAGGGGTAACAATGAAATTATCAGTGGGCTTAAAAGTTGCGAACTCGCTGTCATTAACTCCACAATTACAGCAAGCAATTCGATTATTGCAACTGTCGAGTCTGGAACTTGAACAGGAAATTCAGTTACAGCTAGATAGTAATCCTTTGCTGGAAAAAGTTGAAGAACAATCAAATTTAGAAAGTTTATCTACTTCTGAAGTTGAGCATGACCAAAAAGACTTAACCAATGAATTGAATGCAGATCATTTGCCTGATGATTTGCCTGTGGATACTGATTGGGATGATGTATATACCCATCAGCCCACTAGTTTAGGTGCAGCTGAATACGAAGAACGTGAGGATAATCGGCAGGGACATTTAAGTCTGCAGCAACATCTGATTGAACAGGTAAATCTGCTACATTTTTCTAAAATTGATAAGTTGATTGCGCATTGCATTATCGATTCTCTGGACGATAAGGGCTTTCTTGAAGTCCAAATTTCGGAAATTACCACCTCAGTTCAACACTTGTTACAAAGCATGGGCTATGAGGAGGAAATTGAAGATGATGAAGTCCTTGTAGTACTCAAACATATTCAACGATTAGAGCCTATTGGTGTCGGTTCGCGCAATTTGGCTGAATGCCTGATGGTTCAGCTGGATAATTTGCCAGTTTCCACACCTTGTCGTAATGATGCAATCAAGCTGCTACAGCATTATGAACTACTCATTACCAACGAATTACCTCGGCTAATTAAGCAAACTGGTTTGAATCCAGAGCAGTTACGCTGTGCAGTAGATTTACTTAAAACCTTAAAGCCACATCCTGGTCTGGAATTTGAAGATCGTGAATCTGATTATCAGGTGCCCGATGTTGTCGTGTTGAAAAAGAATGACTGCTGGCAAGTAATGTTGAATCCTGACGTGATGCCAAAACTACGTGTGAATTCGTTTTATGCCAATATGATTCGTCGTGCGGATCAAAGTGATGACAACCAGTATTTAAGAAATCAGATGCTGGAAGCCAAAAATTTCATTAAGAGTATCGATGAACGTCATAAGACTTTGTTAAAAGTAGCCACTTGTATTGTCGAACATCAAAAAGCTTTTTTAGAAATTGGTGCTGAAGGGATGAAACCTCTAGTATTACGTGATATTGCTGAAGAAGTGGAGCTCCATGAATCAACAGTTTCTCGGGTGACAACCAATAAATACATGCTGACACCGCGTGGTCTTTTTGAATTGAAATATTTCTTTTCCAGTCATGTCGGTACGACTTCGGGTGGGGAAGCATCTTCAACTGCGATTCGTGCCAAGATTAAGAAATTGATTTCTGAGGAAAATATACGTAAGCCGTTGTCGGATAATGCAATTGCCAATATGTTAAAAGAGGAAGGTATTGATGTAGCAAGACGTACAGTCGCTAAATATCGTGAATCGTTACATATTCCTTCATCTTCTGAACGAAAGGTCTTGATCTAAGTTTTAAAATCTGACTATTCTAGAGATTCATCATGACACTATGATGAATCTCTTTTTCTTTTGAGGAACCGTAAAATGATTTGATCCAATTTCTGAACTGTAACCTTGCATTGGTTATTGTCATCGAATCATTTGACTGTGACTCGTCTAATCCTAACGAAGTTGAGGGATAGAACTATGCAAATAACAATTCGTGGACATCATTTATCTATTACGCCAGCAATTGAAGATACTATAAAAACAAAGTTCCAGCAGATGACTAAACATCTGGATCAAGTGAACAGTATGCAGGTTAAACTTTCAAAAGATCATCAGATTGATAAGCGCTCTAAAAAAGGAAGCAGTAATCATATTGCGGAAGCGATTATCAGATTACCGGGAATCGAATTTTTTGCGCATGCCAATGCCGATGATATGTATACCTCGATCAAGCTTTTGACAGAAAAATTAAAAAAACAAATTGATCGATATCGAAAAATGAACCTGAATTATCAGCCATTGGCTTTATAATCGGGCAGAATGGAAAAAGAGGTTTTTAAAAGCCTCTTTTTTTATATATATAATGTATGTGACTAATGAATTATTTTTTTTATTTATAGTAAAATGATCCGTTTTACACCCTTAGTCCTATAAGAGGTCTTGTGATGAATAATGAACAGCTCGCTGAAATCTTAAAAGCCGCGTTCCCAGAGGCTGACATTGCTGTGAGTGGTCAGGGCGGCAAATATGATCTCCGTATTGTGGATGATCAATTCGATGGTAAGCGACCAGTTGCTCGACAACAAGCTGTTTATGCTCCTCTCAATTCTTATATCGCCAGTGGTGAAGTCCATGCCGTAACAATTCGCGCAATGACCAAAGAAGAATGGCGCAAAGCAAGCTTATTTGGAGCTTAATAGATTAATGGATAAATTTTTAATTCAGGGCGGCAATAAGCTCGAAGGTGAAGTGCGTATTTCCGGTGCGAAAAACGCAGCACTTCCACTACTGGCTGCAATGATTCTTGCAGATACTCCCATTACCTTGACCAATGTGCCTAATCTGAAAGATGTAAACACATTGGTTAAACTTATTGCCGGTCTCGGGATCACCATGAAATATGAAGGTGATACTGTGGTTGCGGATACTTCAACCCTGGATAACCAGTTTGCACCATATGAGTTAGTAAAAACTATGCGTGCATCCATTTTGGTGCTTGGTCCATTGCTGGCGCGCTACGGTAGTGCACAGGTGTCTTTACCTGGCGGTTGTGCGATTGGTTCTCGTCCTGTTGATCAGCATTTAAAAGCTTTGGAAGCGCTTGGTGCTGAAATTCAGGTGGAAGCTGGTTATGTCCATGCCAAAGTTGATGGTCGTCTGAAAGGTGGCGAAGTTGTCTTTGACATGGTGACTGTGGGTGGTACCGAAAATATTCTGATGGCGGCTGTGCTGGCAGATGGCGTAACGACAATCCGTAATGCAGCACGTGAACCTGAAATTACCGATCTTGCGCAAATGCTGATTAAAATGGGTGCCAAGATTGAAGGTTTAGACACAGATACGCTGATTGTCACTGGTGTTGAAAGCCTGCATGGCTGTGAATATGCTGTGGTTGCTGACCGTATTGAAACTGGTTCATATTTAGCTGCTGCTGCAATTACTGGTGGTAAAGTAAAAACAACGAATACAGATCCAAACCTGCTTGAATCAGTATTGGAAAAATTTGAAGAAATGGGTGCAGAAGTTACACGTGGTGACGACTGGATCGAACTGGATATGATGGGTAAACGCCCGAAAGCTGTCAGCTTCCGTACTTTGCCGCATCCAGAATTTCCAACAGATATGCAGGCGCAGCTAATGGCAGTGAATGCAATTGGCCGCGGTTTTGCGACAATTTCCGAAACGATTTTTGAAAACCGTTTCATGCATGTTCCTGAATTGGCTCGTATGGGGGCGAATATTCAGGTGGAAGGTAATGATGCTGTGGTGACAGGTGTGGAAAAACTTTCTGCAGCACCAGTGATGGCGACAGATTTACGTGCTTCATTCTCTTTGGTACTGGCAGCGCTTGCCGCTGAAGGGGAAACAGTGATTGACCGTATCTATCATATTGACCGCGGTTATGAAGATGTCGAAGCGAAGTTACAAGGTTTAGGCGCCCAAATTAAGCGAGTAAGTTAATGAGCGATATGAGAAACGATGATCCAAACTTTGACGTAATGGGCAATTTTGATCATGGTTTAACTTTAGCATTAAGTAAGGGCCGTATTTTAAAAGAAACTCTACCGTTACTTGAAACGGCAGGTATTAACCTGCTGGAAGACCCGGATAAGTCTCGAAAGCTAATTTTCCCGACAACCCATAAACACGTTCGTATTCTGATTTTACGTGCTTCTGATGTGCCAACCTATGTTGAAAATGGCGCAGCAGACATCGGTGTGGCAGGTAAAGATGTGTTGATGGAGCATGGCGCGCAAAATGTCTATGAGCCATTAGATCTAAAAATTGCCAACTGTAAACTGATGACAGCAGGCAAGGTTGGTATGGAACGTCCGAAAGGCCGTCTTAAAATTGCGACTAAGTATGTGAATTTAACCCGTCAATATTATGCAAGCCTAGGTGAGCAGGTTGATGTGATCAAGCTTTATGGTTCTATGGAACTTGCACCACTTGTAGGTCTAGGCGATTATATTGTTGATGTGGTCGATACAGGCAATACCCTTCGTGCCAATGGTCTTGAGCCATTGGAAGAAATTTGTAAAGTGTCGTCACGTCTGATTGTCAATAAAGCCAGCTTTAAGCGTAAACAAGCCTTGCTCAATCCAATTTTGGCACAGCTTGAACAAGCAGTTGAAGCACGTGAACAAGCGAAAAAAGCTTAATTTTTATTGTTCTAAAAGACCGTCTGCAAGGACGGTTTTTTTTATATTCAGAATTTGATAGAGAGTTTAGAGAAATCATCAATTTTGCCGAATGCTATTTCCAATAAAACTCATGCTCAAGAAAGTAGATAGATAACCACAAAGCCTGTTAAAACAGGTAAACTAATCTTTTCCATATCAACCTTGTGGGTAAATTGATGCGACGTTTATCGACTCAAGATCAAAACTTCAAGCAGGTATTTGCTGACTTGTTAGCTTTTGAAACAGTGAGTGATCCTGAACTTTTAAAAACCGTAGATCAAATCATTGCTGATGTGCGTCAGCATGGTGATGCTCATGTTCTTAAACTTACTCAGCAGTTCGATCGACATCCAGCGCATCAATTTTCAGATCTGGAACTGACTCAAGAACAATTGAAAGCTGCCTTTGATGGTTTAACAGTTGAAGTGCGTGAAGCTTTAGAACTCGCTGCCAACCGTGTACGTGAATTCCACCAAGCACAAAAGCAAGATGGCTGGACCTATGTCGATGCTTTAGGTAATACCTTAGGTCAAAAAGTCACACCACTTGATCGTGTGGGTATTTATGTACCGGGCGGTTTGGCATCGTATCCATCTTCAGTATTGATGAATGCAGTACCTGCCCATGTTGCAGGTGTACCTGAAATTATTATGGTGGTACCTGCGCCAAATGGTGACTTAAATCCATTGGTACTTGCAGCAGCATATTTGGCAGGCGTGACCCGTGTATTTACCATTGGTGGTGCGCAAGCGGTTGCAGCATTAGCCTATGGTACAGAAAGCATTCCATCTGTAGATAAAATCACAGGCCCGGGTAACCGTTTCGTTGCTGCGGCAAAACGTGCGGTATTTGGTCAAGTCGGTATCGATATGATTGCCGGACCTTCTGAAATTCTAGTGTATGCAGAAGGTGAAAATAATGCTGAGTGGCTGGCAATGGATTTATTGTCACAAGCTGAGCATGACACGGTTGCGCAAGCAGTATTCATTACACCTGATGAAGCGTTGTTGAATGCAGTTGGCGAATGGATTGAAAAACACTTAGAAGCTTTACCAAAAGCTGAGATCGCACGTACGTCTATCGAGAACCGTGGTGCACTGGTATTAGTGAAAGATCGTGCTGAAGGTGCTGAACTCATTAACCAAGTGGCACCAGAACACTTGATGCTGTGCTTAGATGAAGCACAGGAAATGGCGGAAGATATTCGTCATGCTGGTGCGATCTTCATGGGGCGTTATACACCTGAAGCGATTGGTGATTACTGTGCAGGGCCAAATCATGTCTTACCAACCTCAGGGACAGCACGTTTTTCATCACCACTGGGCGTATATGATTTCCAAAAACGTTCAAGTCTGATTATGTGCTCTGAACAAGGCGTGAAAACTTTAGCGAAAACTGCTGATATCTTGGCGCAAGAAGAAAATCTTGATGCACATGCACGTTCTGCACGTTATCGTTATCAATAAGATATTAAACAGAAATTTATTAAGAAATAAATTTTCCTCTCCCTTTGGGAGAGGTTAGGAGAGGGGGAATTGATACACCTCTCCCTAACCCTCTCCTAGCAGGAGAGGGAATTTTGAGAATTTAAAAATGAATATCACCACAGAACAAATGCGTTTTTGGAGTCCTGAAGTACGTGAGCTTGAGCCGTACACACCAGGTGAACAGCCTAAAATCCAAAATCTTTTAAAATTAAATACCAATGAAAACCCATATCCACCGTCACCAAAAGTGGTGGAAGCAGTGCAGAATGTCTTGGCAAATGGTGCGGATGTTTTACGTTTGTATCCTGACCCTGATGCCTCTGAACTGAAGCACGCGATTGCGAAACAGCAAAGTGTGCCAGTTGAGCAAGTCTTTGTCGGCAATGGTTCGGATGAAGTTTTAGCGCATATTTTCAAAGCATTCTTCGTTCAAGAATTGCCATTGCTCTATCCAGATATTACCTATAGTTTCTATCCTGTATACAGCCAATTCTTTGGTGTCGAAACCAAAGTATTGCCGCTCAATGATGATTTTGAAATTGTAGTCGATGACTATAAACAGCCAAATGGTGGCATCATTATTACCAATCCAAATGCACCAACCAGTATTGCACTGGGTTTATCTGCAATTGAAGAAGTGCTTCAAGCTAATCCAAATTCGGTTGTGGTGATTGACGAAGCCTATGTCGACTTTGGTGCAGAATCAGCGGTGGCGTTGGTTGAGAAATACGACAATTTGGTGGTCTGCCAAACCATGTCTAAGTCCCGCTCATTAGCAGGTCTACGGGTTGGTTTTGCGATTGCGCAGCCACATTTAATTGCAGCATTGGAAGCGGTTAAAAACAGCTTTAACTCTTATCCAATGGATCGTTTTGCCATTGCAGCAGCAGTAGCTTCCTTTGAAGACCAAGCTTACTTTGAAGCGCAAAATGCCAAAGTGATAGCGAGCCGTGAGAAATTGACAACACAGTTAAAAGAACTTAGATTTAAAGTTTTACCATCGGCTGCCAATTTCATTTTTGCATCATTCCCAAGCAAAGATGCAGGTGAGTTAGCATCTGAATTACGTGAACATGGTATTATCGTGCGCTATTTTAATAAGCCACGTATCAATCAGTTCTTACGTATTACTATTGGTACAGATGAGCAGAATCAACGTTTGATTGATACATTGAAAAATGAGATTTTGATTTAAGTGAATCTATCCCTTGCGGAGCAATGCTCATCAAGGGGTGAGATTCATAAAAAAACGACTCAATTGAGTCGTTTTTTTATTTATTCAGGTGTGTACCAAGTATTGAGTAGATTCAACATAGCTTCGACTTTATCAAAACATTCTTGGTATTCGGCATCGCAGTCTGATGAAATGGTAATCCCGCCACCAGCCCATAGTGACATCTCATTTTGGTATTTCTGTATTGAGCGGATCAGAATATTCCAGGAACCAGTTCCATCAAAATTAAAATACCCCATTGAGCCACAATATGCACCTCGTGGCGCATCTTCAAGTTCTTCAATAATCTGCATGGCACGGATTTTAGGTGCACCAGTAATAGATCCGCCAGGAAGGGCGGACATTAAAACATTAAATGGATTTACATCTTTTTTTAATGTAGCTTGTACCTCACTAACCATATGATGAACTTGATTAAAGCTTTCAATATTGAACAGCTTTGGTGTTTTAACTGAGCCAGTTTCCGCATAAACACTTAAATCATTACGTAATAAATCCACGATCATCACATTTTCAACTTGATCTTTCTCAGAATTTTTTAAGGTCTGTTTGGACTGCTCATCCAATATTGGATCTATATAACGCGGCATCGTGCCTTTGATCGGTTTGGTAATAATCCGTCGCTCAGATTGAAACTCAATAAACAGTTCTGGTGAACAACTTAACAGCTCAAACTCACCTACGCGTAAATAACCAGCATAAGGTGCATTGGTTAGCTGCCAAAATTGTTCTGCTGTAGCTAACACAGAGCCTTTAGCTTGTGCTGAAAATTCTTGAGTCAGGTTGATCTGATAACAATCACCAGCTTTGATATATTCCTGAACCTGACTGAAAGCCTCCTGATAAGCCGATTTATTCCAACGCGCTGTACATGGAGAAACTAAATTAAATTCAGACTTATCCTGGAATTGATCAAGTAAAGCCTGAATCTGCTGAAAAATATGTTTCGCTTGAGGATCACTACTTTTAAAAATCCATCCTTGAGGGTTGAGTTCTAAATAAGTAGAGAATTGCCCAATAAAAAGTGCTGGCTGCTGGCGCTGTCTATAATGAACTTGCTGCTGAGCTGCGTAGTCATAAGAAATGAATCCTACAAAGCCGCCATTAAATCTTGTAGAGTCCGAGGTTGATTTAGACGTGAAATTAATAGTTAAATCTGGCGCAACGACTTCATACTGATTAAAAGAAACAGCCTGATAAGTTTGTATAATATCATCCTGTATAACTGTATAACGTTCAGCACAGCAGGCAATAAATGGCGTACCGTTGTCATATAAATATACAGCATGATCCAGGGAGCGCAATGCTTCCAAAATGGCATGCGGGGAACTATTTGAAGCAGACAGGAGATGTTGAAAAGTTAGGCTATGCATTCAGTTTAAAGCATTCAAGAGACTGAGATGATTCTATCTCAATTATCAAGAAAAATGAGGTAGAACTTGTATATACCGTTTATCGGTGAATAACGAAATGCGACCAACAACAGTTGAACAAAAAATGACACGCAGCTAATTTAGGGGGGCGAGCAAATCACTCAAGGATTAATTGTTCGTGCTGTCGTAAAATAAAAATACATCATGGACAAAGAGTGATTCACAACGGCTTTGTTGCACAAACCTATCTGTAAAGGCTTTTTTAGCGATATAATTTTCAAATGAAGAAGCCTACACACAAAATCTACCGCACAACCAATTGGCCCGCATATAACCGA
>NZ_JBQEOL010000036.1:0-5395 GCF_052044895.1 Acinetobacter sp. 22323
AATCGCGGTCGTTCCAGCGGTCGAGGTCGTGGCCGCAGCCATGATGACGATGATGATGACAATCGTGGTCGCTCAAGTGGTCGTGGCCGTAGCCGTGATGACGACGAAGATGACAATCGTGGTCGCTCAAATGGTCGTGGACGTGGTCGCAGCCGTGATGACGATGATGATGACGATCGTGGCCGCTCAAATGTTCGTGGACGTGGCCGTAGCCGTGATGACGATGATGATGATCGCGGCCGTTCAAGTGGTCGAGGTCGTGGTCGCAGCCGTGATGACGATGATGATGACGATCGTGGCCGCTCAAATGGTCGAGGCCGTGGTCGTAACCGTGATGACGATGATGATGACGATCGCGGTCGTTCCAGCAGTCGAGGTCGTGGACGCAGCCGTGATGACGACGATGATGATAATCGTGGCCGTTCAAGTAATCGTGGACGTGGTCGCAGCCGTGATGACGATGATGATGATGATCGCGGTCGTTCCAGCAGTCGAGGTCGTGGACGCAGCCGTGATGACGACGATGATGATGACGATCGTGGTCGTTCCAGCGGTCGAGGCCGTGGTCGCAGCCGTGATGACGATGATGATGACGATCGCGGTCGTTCGGGAGGTCGAGGCGGAAGAAATACCCCGCCACGCGATGACCGAGGTCGCTTCACTTCCAGGTAAATTATTTGGGAGCAACCGGAAAGATATAGATGAAAGGTTTATATTTTTCTAAAAAGAAAAACATTTTGAATTTCTTATAGGTTTAAAGCGAGCAGATTAGTCTGCTCGCTTTTTTATATGATTTATTTACATGCTATTTTATTGAGTACGCTCTGGCGGATTTTCTATCCATCGGGGACTCGATGCCGATTGCATTAAAGCTTTCGCTGCTTTTGCGACAAACATCGAAACCTCGTCATCTACTTCCTCATTGTTGCTATAAAGCGGGAAAGTACCAGGCTGGTTTTGAATCACAATGTCATCAATAATCCAGCCACGATATGCATTATAGTACTGATCGACAGTATC
Source organism: Acinetobacter sp. 22323 (assembly GCF_052044895.1). Lineage (NCBI taxonomy): Bacteria > Pseudomonadati > Pseudomonadota > Gammaproteobacteria > Moraxellales > Moraxellaceae > Acinetobacter > Acinetobacter sp. 22323. Next base: position 1,021 of record NZ_JBQEOL010000036.1, read on the forward strand.
GAATTTAAACCGGATTTTAATATTGGATTGGCCCGCATATTCATCTAAAGAAATAGCTTCTTGCTGGGCAAATTGAGGTGCAAGGTTAAAGCCAAAGTTTGAGAATGGAATTGACCAGCGGTTATAATCTGTTTGCGGATCAGACAGCGGATTTAATCGCGCCAGTTTTTTAAATTCCCCTCCATTGACTGAAACTTCCACATCCATGGCATCATACCCTCTGCTACTTGGATTTACTGATTCAATTTCCCACCAGGTTTTAAAACTTAAGCTGATTGGTTTTTGTGTAGTGCTCAGGTCAATTACTGGTGAAGTCAGTGTTCCATAATACCCCTGTTCTGACGTTCCACCATTCAGTCTTGTTTCTACTGGCTGCCCTTCCTCGGTTAAAAGACTAGCTTCTTTATTTAAGAAACTACCTGCAACACTATTGCCATACCAATATGCATAATTGCCTTGAGCAGGATCTGGCAGTTTGCCATTACTGCTATCATCTGGCGCCAAAGTTACTAAACGATTCACATCTTTATTAATAATCTTGTGATTTTTTTGCAGTAAAGACCATTTTGTTTCTTCAACTGTAGAGGCCTTTTCCCATTCATCTCGGGTAGCAGAGTCCTCTTCAAAAGTTTCCTGCCAAATACTGGTCGTAGCTTCAGTATTTGGTATCAAGGTAAATTGACTACCCCCTGAAATAGAGGACGTCACTGCAACCTGCTTTGTTAAACTTATATGCCCGGGTGCACTGATCATAAGCGTTGCATTTTTTAAGGTATCGCCAAGCTCATCAGATACATTAAAAGCTAGACTGAAATATCCTTTCGCATCAGTTAATGCTGTAACGAATGCACCATTGGTAGCCGCACCACCCGATAATGAAACCTGTGCATTTGCCAAAGGCTGACCTTGCACCAGAACTTGTCCTGATAGTGTCCCAATAATTGCTTCATTTACCGGATGAATCGTTCCACATTCAGCATTATTACAAGTTAAAGGCACGTTGATCGACAATTCCTTATTGGTATTTGTCGGATGAATAATGAATGGCACGATTGCAGTTTCAGAATGCTTTCTGACCAAAATATAGTAAATACCTGGTGCTAAATGAACTGAACCAGAAACACCCAAATGGTCTGTTGTATATTCTCGTGCCGAGGAGAAATCATTAATCACCGGAAGACGGTCATACTGGACAAAGAGACTGTGATCAACCGTATTATTATCAGAAATACTGGTGACGTTATTACTCCATTGTGCAGCTGATAAAATTCGAATGTCAGCATCTGCAAGCGCCAGATGACTTGCATCAGTAATGATTAATCTTTCTACTCCATTTGCTGGCGTGACGGTTTCTTCCGGGGTCGTTTGAGATGGTGGTGTAGAGCTACCAGAACTGCCTGAATCTGAACCACAGCCAGTCATTATCATTCCCGTAGAGGCAAGCAGCATTGTTGCTATAATATTGAGTTTCATGAGTAAAATCCTTATTAAAATAATAAATTAATTCTTATAATTCGCCTTTTAATAGGTATTTATTTTTATTATTAAGAAGCCTAAAAAATATATAACAAATCCATAGAAAATAAAAATATAAATTATTTCAAACCCAATTATTCAAAAAGTATTTATTAATATAAAATTCTATTTTATTAATTCAATCAACCCCTCAATTAAATTATCTTTTAATACTTATTTTTTTCATAAGAATATTTATAATTAGTTACCAGATTTACCCTTAATAAGAATTATATCACCTTGTTTTAAATAGAATATGGATAAATCAATTTATTCCAACTTCAATTATTCAAGCAAATATAAATCACATTATTATTTTCTACTAAAGCATGAAAAAAGGCACATAAAAATGGGCTCTAATGAACCCATTTTTAAAAGAATAAAAAATTTAAGTTTTCTTGGCCTGTAATATTTTGAAAAGAATAAATAATATTACAATCCACACTGGCAGCATCAGCACTGACAACATGAAACCTTGATCCCACATGATATAGAGCACTGTCAGCATAAAGGCTAAAACCAGATAGTTACTCAGGGGTGAAAACAATGCAGGGAATTTAGTTTGTACAGTTTGGAGGCGAATGGCTTGCTTAAATTTAAGATGAATCAGTGTGATCATGATCCAGTTCAGTACCGCTGCTGCCACCACAATATAAATCAGATAGCTTAGGGCTTTTTCAGGTACAAAATAGTTTAATAAAACACAGCCAAAAATCAGTAATGCTGAGAATAGCACCGCTAGCACTGGAATTCCTCGTGCATTCACCTTTTTAAAGGCTTTTGGAGCATTACCCTGCGCTGCCAGGCCTAACAGCATTCTGCTATTGGCATACATCCCGCTATTACACACCGACAGCGAGGCTGTCAAAATAATAAAATTTAATAAGTGGGCGGCCCAATCAATACCCATCAGATTAAAAATCATCACGAATGGACTATGCTCTAAATCACCTAAGTTCAGCTGATTCCACGGCACAAGTGATAATAGAATTGCAAGTGAACAGATATAAAATAGAAATACACGAATTACAGTTTGATTTACAGCTTTTGGAATATTCTGATCCGGATTTTCAGTTTCCGCAGCAGCCATACTGATCAGCTCAATCCCCCCAAATGCAAACATCATAAAGGCCAGCATATAAAATAGTCCTTCAAAACCATTCGGGAAGAAACCGCCATGTGCCCATAAGTTCGTTATTGAAGCAGTAGAATCAACATCAGCAGTGACCAGCAGATAAATCCCAAATAAAATCATCGCGACAATCGCAAGGACTTTTATCATTGATAACCAGAATTCAGATTCGCCATAAATCTTTACATTGGTCAAATTCATGCCAGTGACCAGAATAAAGAAAAATAAAACCGAAACCCATGCCGGAATTTCTGGCCACCAGTAATTGATATATTTACCAACTGCAGTCAGCTCAGTCATCGCTACCAGAATATACAGAATCCAGTAATTCCAGCCTGTTAAAAATCCTGGAAACTTCCCCCAATATTTAAAGGCGAAATAGCTAAATGAACCGGTTACAGGTTCATGTACAATCATTTCACCGAGTTGGCGCATAATCAGGAAAGCAATCAAACCGCCCATCAGATAACCCAAAATAATGGATGGACCAGCAGACTGAATAATATGAGCTGAACCTAGAAATAGACCGGTACCAATCGCACCGCCCATGGCAATCAGCTGGATATGACGATTCTTCAAACGGCGTTGAAGCTGCGGTGTTTCACTCTCCAAAACATATTCTCATGATGAATAAAAAATGGGATTGTAAGTTGACAAAAATAACTAATCATGCGAAAAAGTTTTTTTAGTTAACAGATGTTCACACATGCCTCGAATTGTTTCTGTACCACTTAGTTTAGAACAGCGAGAACGACTCATTTTTCTGGCCAAGCATGCAAAACATTGGCGTGAAAGACAACGTGCCCAAACTATTCTCTGGCTTTCTGAAGGTAAAAGTGTTGCGGAAGTTGCCACTCTACAAGAACGTATCCCAGAAACCATAAGGCTACAACGCCGACGTTGGGAATTGTATGAGTTTGAATCGATTAAAGAAGGTCATCGCTCAGGTCGGCCCAATACATTGATCTCAGACTATCAGGCGAAAATCCTAGATTGGGTCAATACAAGTCCACTCAATGCAGAACAAATCCGAGTCAAACTACATGAAGAATACGAAGTGTCCGTGTCTGTTGAAACCATTCGTAAGTTTTTACGTGATTCAGGTATGGTCTTCAAGCGTACCCGTCATAGCTTGAAAAAAAAGAGATCCGATTGCATTTGAACAAGCAACACAGCAGATTGAAAAATTACGAGAGCAAGCGGCACGTGGTGAAATTATATTAGGTTATGTTGATGAAACAGGGTTTTCATCTACACCTGATAACCGCTATGCGTGGACAAAGATAGGTGATGTTCATGCGGTTGATGCAATAAGATTAAAACGAGTTAATGTCATGGGGTGTTTGCTTTCAACGGGGAAACTGGTGACAAGTTGTTTACAAGAGTCTGTTACAAGCACTTGGTTTTATGCCTATTTAACTGGAATAGCTCAACAAGTAAAACAGACTTATAACCTTCCATTGGTTCTTATTGTTGATAATGCCTCGATTCATAGAAGTAAAAAGATGGCTGATTACAGAGAGCTACTTAAAAGTAACTTTTCGACGAATTTGTATTTTATTCCAGCTTATAGCCCTGAGTTAAATCGAATCGAGATGGTATGGAAGCAGATGAAATATTATTGGCGAGATTTTCAAGTCATGACAGCTGATAAAATAGAGCAATGGGTGGAGAGAGTATCAAACCAATTCGGAAAAGAATACATGTTTACTTTTTAATGACAGCTTA
>NZ_JBQEOL010000037.1:0-5041 GCF_052044895.1 Acinetobacter sp. 22323
GGTAATCCCCCCTAAAAATAATAGGATCTAAAAGTAGAATTTTCTCTTAAGATACGAGCAGGAGATTCTGCATGAAAACATCTAAATTTACTGACAGTCAGATCATGTCCATCTTGAAACAGGCAGAATCTGGCACACCTGTAGCGACCCTTTGCCGTGAACACGGCATGAGTAATGCTACCTTTTATAAATGGCGTGCCAAATATGGTGGTATGGATACATCATTAATGGCTCGACTGAAAGAGCTAGAAGCCGAAAATACCAGACTTAAAAAGATGTATGCGGAAGAGCGATTAAAGGCCGAAATCATCCAGGAAGCGATGGCAAAAAAGTGGTAAAGCCATCTTGCCGGCGTAAGATGGCACAACAGGCAGTTGCCCAGCATGCCATTAGTATTCGTTTGGCTTGTAAAGCATTTGGCATTAGTGAAACCTGCTACCGCTATCAAGCCAAACTCAGCGATGACAATGCACTCATTGCTGAACAGCTCATTGAACTCACTGAGGAAAATTCCGATTGGGGCTTTGGTTTGTGCTTCTCGTATTTACGGCATGTTGAGAGTTGCTGCTGGAATCACAAGCGGGTTTACCGCATTTACTGTGAGTTGGCACTGAATCTGCGTATTAAACCGAGAAGAAGACTAAAACGGCATGCGCCTGAACCATTGAAGGAACCAATCCGAGAAAATCAGGTTTGGTCATTAGATTTTATGCATGATCAGCTTTCCGATGGTCGCAAGTTTCGATTATTGAATGTGATTGATGATTACCGCCGCGAAGGCCTAGCCATTGAAGCAGGGTTCTCAGTGCCCACAATCAGGGTTATTCGTACGTTGAATCAATTGCTGGAGTGGAGAGAAAAACCGTTAGTGATCCGATGCGATAATGGTCCCGAATTTATCAGTCACGAATTTGTGCGCTGGGCGACTGAGCACGGTATTCGTATTGAATATATTCAACCGGGTAAGCCACAGCAGAATGCGTATATTGAACGCTATAATCGGACCATACGTTATAGTTGGCTGAGCAAGCATTTATTTGATACTTTGGATGAAGTACAAGATTATGCAACAAACTGGTTGTGGCATTACAACCATGAAAGACCACACCAAGCAAACAAAGGAAGGCCACCTCTAATGGCTGCTTAACCTCTACTTTTAACTTCGGTTATTTATGGGAGGATTACCCATGGATGACAGGGGGGGCACAGTTTGGCCGAGCTATCATATTTGGCTACACAATTGCCATGATAGGTGCTGGCGTAGCTCTGGCTCTCAGTTTGAGCTTTATGTAAGGTCAACTCGGGTAAATGGAAGATGTTCAAAAAATGAGTTAAAATGATTCCCCTTGCATGGATTCACTTTGAAAAACAATGGTAAAAATGATTCGACCATTGAGGGATTCAGCCTGGATGGTCGCCCCAAGCATATCAAGAATAGATTTTGTTATCGCGAGCCCTAAGCCGGTTCCTTCTTCTGTTCTTTGTCTAGATGCATCTGTTCGATAAAATCGATCAAATAACCTGGATAGTTGTTCAGGAGAGATTTCAGGGCCTTCATTTTCAATTGAAAATATTGTGTTATCTAAATTCTGTTGAAGTTTTATGCGTATTGTAGAATTCTTATTTCCATATTTAACTGCATTAGATAATAGATTGCTGAGTGCTCGACGTAACATAGCAGGATCACCTTTGACATTTCCAGATCCTGTTTGTTGAAGCGTCATATTTTTTTCGGCAGCTAGCGCATCATAGAAATCAAATAAGGCTGTAACTTCTTTAACCAGGTCAATATTCTGTAAGTTCTGTAATTTTAGGCCATGTTCTGCTTTTGCCAAGAAAAGCATATCGGATACCATTCGAGCCAAACGTTCTAATTCTTCTAAATTAGAAAATAGTACTTCTTGATAGGTACTGGTATCTCGTTTACGGGCAAGACATACTTGAGTTTGAGTCATTAAGTTATTAATCGGTGTTCTAATTTCATGCGCTAAATCAGATGAAAAATCGGAAAGCCTTTCTAAAGCTGATTCTAGTCTGTCGAGCATATCATTGAAGGCAATTGCTAATGATTTTAGTTCTGTTGGTGTGTGCTCAACTTCTAAACGTTCTGAAAGATGTTGGGCAGAAATGCCTTCTGCGACCTTAGCCATTTTTTGCACGGGTCTTAAACCTCTCCAGGTTGCAAACCAGCCTAAAAACATTAAACAAATCGTACCGGCTAAACCAATGTAAAAAAGTTGACGCTTAAAATCATTTAAAAAATGTAGATGTTCAGATGTATCGATCCCCACAATAATGCGTACAGATTGTATTTCAGTATTTTTGTTTATATCCGTGTTGTAGATCATGCCACGATAGGTCTTATTCTTAATTTTCCATTTAATCCAAGGGTTATTTGCTGACTTGATTAACTGTTGAGTATTAATGATTGAAGGTGTTGAACTAAATAAAATCTGACCTGCCGGTCGTTCTATTTGGACCATAAGATCATGGTGTCCAACTAAAGCATCTTTCAAATATAGATCAAGTTCTGGAGAATTTTTAGGATGCTGTTGGAGAAGATTCTGAATAAGCTGGATTTTACCTTCTAATTGGGTACGATCTTGCGTTTCAAAATGATGCATCACTAATTTATGGATGAAAAACCCCATCATAATGAGAATGCATATAGTCGATAATGAGAAAATAATACCAATACGAAAACTGATAGATTTGAATAATTTATTATTCATCTTCTACCTCTAATACATACCCCATTCCTCGAATATTCTGAATTAACTTAGGGGTAAAATTACTATCTACTTTATTTCTTAATCGTTTAATAGCGACTTCAACTACATTTGTATCACTATCAAAGTTCATATCCCAAATTTGAGATGCAATAAGTGCTCTTGGTAGAATTTCACCTCTTCTACGCATAAAAAGCTCCATAAGCGCAAATTCTTTAGCCGTCAGATCAATGCGTTGACCTGCTCGTGTTACCCGACGTTTTCTCAAATCAAGTTCTAAATCAGCAATCTTAATAATATTATTATCTTCTCTTTGTTGCCCTCGTCTAAGGAGCGTTTTTATTCGAGCTAGAAGCTCTGCAAAAGCAAAAGGCTTAACTAAATAATCATCAGCGCCTAGCTCTAATCCTTTTACTCGATCTTCGATTTGATCTCGGGCGGTAAGAAAAAGAATGGGCATTGTTTTACCGCTGCTACGAATATCATTGATAATATTCCAACCATTTAGTCCAGGTAACATCACGTCTAAAATAATTAAGTCATACTCTTCAGAAAGAGCTTGATGTTTACCCGTTAACCCATCTGTAACCCAGTCCGTAATATAGCCAGCTTCGGATAAACCTTGCTTGAGATAATCACCAGTTTTTTGTTCATCTTCAACTAATAGTATTCTCATCTCAGAATCCTAAGTTATTCATTAAAACTATAATAACGTTATAAAACATCTGATCGAGATAGATTACAAAAATGTCATTTTCAAGTCACTTAGATGTTCAGTGCTTCACTTTATTGTAGTAGCAAGAAATTAACTTTTAGAGAAACTTATGAAAACTGTAGTGCGTCGTAGTCTAACAATTTTAATGTGTGCTGGAACTTTAATTGCTGGTACTCAATCTTGGGCAAAAGATGTATCAACCTCAAGTGCCACTAAAACGGTAAAAGCACAGGAACCTTGTACAAAACCTTGTAAAATGGAAAAAGATGACAAGACTCACCAAGATCATAGTCAACATCAGTCTCCTAACTCATCTGACATGTCAAAAATGGATCATTCTATGATGAATATGGACCATTCTAAAATGGATCATTCAAAGATGAATATGCCTGGTAGCAATAAATAATTTTATAAATAGCGAGAAAGAAGTATTAAAGTTTATACTAAATATTTGCTTTATTACTTCAATCTTGACCTTTCTAAAGGTGAGATAGAATGTCAAAAAAGTTAAGTCATAAGTTGACAAAAATAACTAATCATGCGAAAAAGTTTTTTTAGTTAACAGATGTTCACACATGCCTCGAATTGTTTCTGTACCACTTAGTTTAGAACAGCGAGAACGACTCATTTTTCTGGCCAAGCATGCAAAACATTGGCGTGAAAGACAACGTGCCCAAACTATTCTCTGGCTTTCTGAAGGTAAAAGTGTTGCGGAAGTTGCCACTCTACAAGAACGTATCCCAGAAACCATAAGGCTACAACGCCGACGTTGGGAATTGTATGAGTTTGAATCGATTAAAGAAGGTCATCGCTCAGGTCGGCCCAATACATTGATCTCAGACTATCAGGCGAAAATCCTAGATTGGGTCAATACAAGTCCACTCAATGCAGAACAAATCCGAGTCAAACTACATGAAGAATACGAAGTGTCCGTGTCTGTTGAAACCATTCGTAAGTTTTTACGTGATTCAGGTATGGTCTTCAAGCGTACCCGTCATAGCTTGAAAAAAAAGAGATCCGATTGCATTTGAACAAGCAACACAGCAGATTGAAAAATTACGAGAGCAAGCGGCACGTGGTGAAATTATATTAGGTTATGTTGATGAAACAGGGTTTTCATCTACACCTGATAACCGCTATGCGTGGACAAAGATAGGTGATGTTCATGCGGTTGATGCAATAAGATTAAAACGAGTTAATGTCATGGGGTGTTTGCTTTCAACGGGGAAACTGGTGACAAGTTGTTTACAAGAGTCTGTTACAAGCACTTGGTTTTATGCCTATTTAACTGGAATAGCTCAACAAGTAAAACAGACTTATAACCTTCCATTGGTTCTTATTGTTGATAATGCCTCGATTCATAGAAGTAAAAAGATGGCTGATTACAGAGAGCTACTTAAAAGTAACTTTTCGACGAATTTGTATTTTATTCCAGCTTATAGCCCTGAGTTAAATCGAATCGAGATGGTATGGAAGCAGATGAAATATTATTGGCGAGATTTTCAAGTCATGACAGCTGATAAAATAGAGCAATGGGTGGAGAGAGTATCAAACCAATTCGGAAAAGAATACATGTTTACTTTTTAATGACAGCTTA
>NZ_JBQEOL010000038.1:0-4941 GCF_052044895.1 Acinetobacter sp. 22323
CAGCCCAAAGAATGATTTCGCCCTGAAAATGCCGACCATGGAAAGGATTCATATGCTGCACCTTTAGCTAAAACAGTCTTCAGCTTACCATTCGTGGTTATTTGCAACAGTGCCCTTACTTCAAAGCCAAAATTTTTCGGGCACCATTAAGTACGAATAAAGAAACCAGTATGCCAATGATTAAGTCTGGATAAGCTGATCCCGTCCACGCCACGAGTACACCGGCAAATATAACGCCCATATTTACGACAACGTCATTCGCCGAGAAAATCCAACTGGCTTTCATATGTGCGCCATCTTCTCGATGACCAGAAATAAGATATAAGCATGTCACGTTAGCTATAAGTGCGAGCAGGCCAATAACAATCATGAGCGTTGATTCTGGCTCGCTTCCAAACATGAATCGTCTAATGACATCAACAATCACGATAACAGCAAGTAATAACTGAATCCAACCTGCGAAATGGGCTGCTTTTATTTGATATTTCGCAGCTTTTCCGACGGCATATAGCGCAATACCATAAACGGCTGCATCGGCAAACATATCTAGAGAATCAGCAATCAATCCTGTAGACGCAGCAATAATACCGCTGATGAATTCTATAAAGAAAAGTAGAGCATTAATACCTAATAACAGTTTAAGTACTTTAGCTTGTCTCACAGGATCAGTTTCATTAGGTATATCGCCTGAAGAAAGCTGTATTTCATCAAGTTTCGCCCCAAAACCCAGTCCTTCGAGTTTAGCCGTAATTTGCTGAATCCCTTCATTATGGAAGACTTTCAGTTTTCGATTGGGAAGATCAAAAGTAAGACCTTTAACTGCTTCAATATCTGCAAGAGCCATACGGACCATTTGCTCTTCAGCAGAGCAATCCATTTTAGGAATGGTGTAGGTACTTGTTTGCTTAGCCTGCTGATTGCTTATATAAGTTTCAGTTTTCACAAGCTTTGCACCAAAACCCAAAGCTTCAAGTTTGGTGGTTATATTTTCATCTTTTTGATTATGTAGAACCTTTAAAGAACGGTTAGGTAAATCAAAGATGAGTTTTTGAACACCATCAATTGAAGATAGCGCCATACGAACCATCTGTTCTTCCGCAGAACAATCCATTTTGGGAACTAAGTATTCACTCATGTAGTGCGAATCTTTTAAAACGTCTTCAGTGCTTAAATTTTCTTTGGGATCAGAACCACAACAGGATTGTGCGGTATCTTCACAACTGTTTGAAGTGTTACAGCAAGGAGATGAAGATTTTTTTTCTTCCTCTTCACCACAACAGCTAAGCGTATTATCACAATTCTTTGAATTGTTTGCTTCTGCAATTGATGGATGATTTTCTTGTTGAGATTTCTTATCTTCGCATGGTGTTTCTTTACTACATCCACAACCACTCATAATTATACCCATTAAAAAAATTATAAACTTTGAATATTAGAATCCCTATAGTTACTATAGAGTCAAGAATCTTTGGAAATACTAACTCAATGCATTTAAAAATTGGTGAACTCTCTAAAAAAACCTCATGTTCAGTATTAACAATTAGGTTTTATGAAAAGGAAGGTTTAATTCCGGAACCGGAAAGAACGGAAGGAAATTACCGCCTTTACGATGTAGGCTATGTTGAGCGAATTAAATTTATTTTGAATTGCCGAACTTTAAATATGAGTTTGAATGAAATTCGTCAATTACTTACCTATAAAGACAAACCTGAGAAAAATTGTTCAGATGTGAATGAATTAATTGACTTACATGTCAGTGCTATCAGAGAAAATATAATCAAGCAACAAAAGCTTATTGAACAACTATCTGATTTAAGAGGTACTTGTGATGGTTTATGTACAATTGACCAATGTGGAGTTTTAAAAAATCTAGCTTGATTATCTAGACCTATGCTTTTTTCAAAAAATCGGCACTGTTGCAAATAACCACGAATGGTAAGCTGAAGACTGTTTTAGCTAAAGGTGCAGCATATGAATCCTTTCCATGGTCGGCATTTTCAGGGCGAAATCATTCTTTGGGCTGTGCGCTGGTATTGTAAATATGGCATTAGCTATCGTGAACTGCAGGAAATGCTGGCCGAACGGGGTGTGAATGTTGATCACACGACTATTTACCGTTGGGTTCAACGTTATACGAATCTAAAAATGGGAGCCTATAGCTCCCATTTTTATTGTTAAACGTTGAATCCTATATGTTTTCCTGTTGGAAGCTCTACATCAATACGGAGCTTCCCACCCATTGCCTCAACATACTTTTTCATGGTTGAAATCTTAAGATCATTGCCACGATTTTCTATTGCTGAAAGCGATGGCTGTTTTATTCCCAAAGTTTCAGCAAGCTCTTTTTGAGAAATTTCGAGTTCTTCACGAATAAGATGAAGCTGATTTTCTAGCAGTAATTCATCAGCCATTTTTTGAATACGGGCTTGGCTCTCTGGAGAGCGGCTAGCTAACAATTCTTGCAGAGTCTTAGCCATTAGATTTATCTCCTAGGGTAGTGAGATGAAGTTGGTATTGTTCATCTGCAATATCCAGCATGTCTTTATAAAAACGCTTTTTACCGCCTTTATCAGCAATACATAGAACAATAGCCTGTCGTAAGGGATCAAATGCGAAGAAAGCTCTTAAGGGTCTACCGCGATGTTGAACACGCAGTTCTTTCATATTGGTAAATTTAGACTCATACACAGTATCTACTAAAGGACGGCCTAAACTCGGTCCCTGCTGCTGTAGAACAACCAGGGCAGCTAGGACCTTCTCTTATGTAGGTTCATCTTGCTGTTCAAGCCACTGATTAAATAGATCTGTCGTAATGACTGTCCACATACCACAACCAAAATATAGATTATAGTCTATATTTTAGGGGCATTATGTTTGTTTTGCAAATGAGAAAGGATAGGCAATAAAAAAGCCCGACATCCTGTCGGGCTTTTCCATATTTGGCGCTTAGATCTGACTCCTGTCTGATCTCACGTTCCTTGTTGTTCATCTTATTCTTTTTATCTGGAGCATCCTGCTCTCTATGTCTTCATGATAGGAAATTTCCAGTATTGCGGATAGCAGCAAAGGGCCGAGATTGGTATGAGCCAGGGCTTACAAAATAGCCTAAATTTTATCCACAAAAAATGTGGATAATTTTGGACATTGAGGCATTGATAAAATTTGAAAAACCTCAAAACTGACTATTTTTTAGTCAAATTTATTGGCAAGAAGTATCAAAACCGCTCATAAAAAAGCCGACTTGTTTCAAAATCGGCTTTTTGGTCATTTTTGGATTTTTCTATTTTTATTAAGTGGTTGATATTTAGATTAATATACAAGTGTACTTCGTATAATATCCATTATGTTAAATAGATAGCATTTGGGGGATATTATTTATTCTTTCAATAGGCAGAAACTTGCAGAATTTTTCTTAATTTGTAATCCTTGCGGCTAAGGGTGTCTAGCGTAGCTAAGACAGGTATTCGTTATAGTCGGGCCGCTATAATACGGATAACGAGTGCCTGTATGTTTAACCTAAATATCTTTAATAAGATCTCTAGCGAAGTATTGACCATCAAAAATGATCTTGAGCTGAATTCCGAGAATCAACTGATAACTAAATATAAGACTTCTACTTCTGAAGATTATAAAAAAGCAATTATTTTGATCTTTAAAGAACGTGGCTATACCAGGTTAGAAATAGGTCAGTTACTTGAAGGCCAACTCTAAAGACTTCCTAAAAATAACATAATACACGTTAGACGAATTCCCAAGGTAATCCCCCCTAAAAATAATAGGATCTAAAAGTAGAATTTTCTCTTAAGATACGAGCAGGAGATTCTGCATGAAAACATCTAAATTTACTGACAGTCAGATCATGTCCATCTTGAAACAGGCAGAATCTGGCACACCTGTAGCGACCCTTTGCCGTGAACACGGCATGAGTAATGCTACCTTTTATAAATGGCGTGCCAAATATGGTGGTATGGATACATCATTAATGGCTCGACTGAAAGAGCTAGAAGCCGAAAATACCAGACTTAAAAAGATGTATGCGGAAGAGCGATTAAAGGCCGAAATCATCCAGGAAGCGATGGCAAAAAAGTGGTAAAGCCATCTTGCCGGCGTAAGATGGCACAACAGGCAGTTGCCCAGCATGCCATTAGTATTCGTTTGGCTTGTAAAGCATTTGGCATTAGTGAAACCTGCTACCGCTATCAAGCCAAACTCAGCGATGACAATGCACTCATTGCTGAACAGCTCATTGAACTCACTGAGGAAAATTCCGATTGGGGCTTTGGTTTGTGCTTCTCGTATTTACGGCATGTTGAGAGTTGCTGCTGGAATCACAAGCGGGTTTACCGCATTTACTGTGAGTTGGCACTGAATCTGCGTATTAAACCGAGAAGAAGACTAAAACGGCATGCGCCTGAACCATTGAAGGAACCAATCCGAGAAAATCAGGTTTGGTCATTAGATTTTATGCATGATCAGCTTTCCGATGGTCGCAAGTTTCGATTATTGAATGTGATTGATGATTACCGCCGCGAAGGCCTAGCCATTGAAGCAGGGTTCTCAGTGCCCACAATCAGGGTTATTCGTACGTTGAATCAATTGCTGGAGTGGAGAGAAAAACCGTTAGTGATCCGATGCGATAATGGTCCCGAATTTATCAGTCACGAATTTGTGCGCTGGGCGACTGAGCACGGTATTCGTATTGAATATATTCAACCGGGTAAGCCACAGCAGAATGCGTATATTGAACGCTATAATCGGACCATACGTTATAGTTGGCTGAGCAAGCATTTATTTGATACTTTGGATGAAGTACAAGATTATGCAACAAACTGGTTGTGGCATTACAACCATGAAAGACCACACCAAGCAAACAAAGGAAGGCCACCTCTAATGGCTGCTTAACCTCTACTTTTAACTTCGGTTATTTATGGGAGGATTACC
>NZ_JBQEOL010000039.1:0-4761 GCF_052044895.1 Acinetobacter sp. 22323
CATCATTTCCAACAGCGCTATGTGTCTGGGCGTTGTTCAAAGTATAGGTATAACTCAAACTACCTGAAGTTGGGATACCACCTACACTGCTATTTGCCGTAAAACCATTTAGAACGATGGTTCCACCAGCGACGTTGATCGCTGCCGATGGGTTGCTGCTACTCAGTGATTGTAATTGTGAAAGGCTAAAGGTCTGTCCGCCTATGTTAATACTGCTTAAGCCATCTCCTGCATTGATCTGAATCGTTCCACTGGCAGATTCGCTCGCTGCACTTGCATTGCTACCTGTACTTAGACCACTTTCATACACTGTAATCTGACCACCAACATTGTTTCCGTTCTCATCGTTCGGTGTAATGCTTGGTACGCCATCAGTATGTCCGTTAATGGTGATGGTTAATGTTGTGGTACTCCAGTCCCCATCTGCATCTTTAATGGTGTAGCTAAATGTTTCTGTGAGCTTGCCTCCATCTTTTAATGCATTCACGGTTGCATTATTTGGGTCAACGGTATAGCTGTAACTACCATCGCTATTGAGTATCAGTGTGCCGTAGTCACCTGCAAGTCCTGTTCCACCAACATTACCTGTTTGTTCTGTTGTTGAGCTTCCTTTGCTGACTCCTGTCACTTGTGTTGCATCTGCACCTAAACTGTCAGCAACATCTGTGCTGTTGCTACTGCCACCTGTGATCACGTTTCCTTCAAGTGCTGCACCGTCTTCTGTCACTGT
Organism: Acinetobacter sp. 22323; assembly: GCF_052044895.1. Lineage (NCBI taxonomy): Bacteria > Pseudomonadati > Pseudomonadota > Gammaproteobacteria > Moraxellales > Moraxellaceae > Acinetobacter > Acinetobacter sp. 22323. The sequence continues at coordinate 731 of NZ_JBQEOL010000039.1, forward strand.
GCCTGTGTCAGCTTTGGCTTCTGGGGCGGTATCTGTGATGAGAATGACCAGATTCGTCGCTGCTGAGCTTTCATTGGCATTGTCTGTCACTATAATTGGGAAAGTATCGCTTACGCTAGTATCACCACCGCTGTGGTTTTTGCTGGTGCCACTTTGTTGGTAGCTATAACTGACTTTGCCTGTTACTGGATCATAGTCGGTAAGGGTCAGTGTTCCTTGTGTACCTATGATTGTTTTTGGTGTGGTCGGGGATAGACCCAAGAGTTCGCTGGTCAGAATGGTCGTGCCACCAATCGTGATAGATTTCAGTCCATCTGCTGCGTTGACGGTAAACTCGCCTTGTACTGGGGTCGTTGCATTTTCGGCAATGCTGTTCGCACCAAGCGCTGATCCATTATGATCAGTGATAACCACGTTAGGTGCGCCATCGGTATGTCCGTTAATGGTGATGGTAATGGTCGCTGTCGATTTATCTCCATCTCCATCGGTAATGGTGTAGCTAAATACGTCTTGGAGGCTTTGGTTATCTTTAAGGGCATTTACATCCGTATTGTTATTATTTAATTGGTAGGTGTAACTACCGTCAGCACGGAGAATTAATGTTCCGTATTCTCCATTCACTGCTGTATTCAATGCGCCATTTGCTACGTGTTCACCTGACGCAACTGTTCCAGCCTGTACTCCACTGACGTTAGCTTTGTCTGCGCCTTGGGTATCAGCTGTATCTCCACTAGATACGCCTCCTGTCAGTACGTTGCCACTGACTGGATTAGGGACGCTGTCTTCTGTAATGCTATTCGTGTCAGGCTTCGCAACAGGTGCGTCATCTATAATATTAATAACCAGATCACCCGAAGCTGTTTTATCGCCATCGATATCTGTCACTTCCACTGCAAATGTTGCATTGGTATTATCACCTGATGTATTCGCAGGAAGTGTGTAGCTATAGTGGATAGTACCTGTACCAGTTGCCGAATTGTATTCATAGCGTGCAGTTAAACCATCCGAGAATGTTTGATCTGCTGTCGTTAGGGTATGTCCACCTAACTTCACTGCATCTTGAGAAGCCAAACCATCTGGAGAGGTAAAAGCAATTGTACCGCTTGTTGTTTCCTTATCAGTAGATGCTTTAGAGCCACCATTATTCAAACCTGATTCATAGACTTTGGTACTCTCTCCATCGCTCGAAGGAAGCGTAACAAGAGGCGCACTATTGCCAATGACTAATGTCAAGCTAGCTGTTGAGCTATCCCCATCACCGTCAACCAATGTATAGGTAAATACCTCATTTACACCGCCCGGCGTACCTTCATGACGCTCGTAACTATATTCACCTGTGGTCTTATTGAGTATTAGAGTACCATACTGCCCTTCGATCGTCAGCGTTGTGCCATCATCTGTTACCACGTTAGCAGATACATTATCACTAACCACTGTGGAGATGCTCACTCCATCGGCACTAATTTTGTCTGCACCTGAAGCCCCACTACTCGTACCAACACCCGTCAGTACATTTCCAGTTTCAGGGGTAAATTGATTAGCAGCCACATTATCGATGTCGTTTTTGGCAAGTGGTGCATCATCAATAATGCTAATGACTAGACTGCCACTGCTCACAATATTACTTTGATCTGTCACAGATATACCGACTTCTTCCAGAAAGTTATCGGTGTGTGATGCATCGTTGGTAACAGGTTGATCTAGTTCATATTCATAAGTAATGGTGCCACCCGTAGATACGCCATTAAATTCCTGACCATTTGGCGTATAGTCAGTAATGATGATCTTGCCATGAGGCGTGTTGATAATAATCGGTGTAGTTGAGGCATTTTCCAGATCTGTTAGCAAAATATTGGTATCACCAACCGTAACAGACTTTACGCCATCACCAGCCCCAATCGTAATACTACCCGTTTCTTTATTTGAACCCGATGTATCAGTTAAACCCTGTTCATATACAGTAACATGCCCCTGTTCAATTAATGTATCAGTAGTATTGTTCGGATTTTCACTGCCGCCATTTTCATCTTTTATGCTAATCGAAGGATTTGCATCAGGTGTAATTGTGATTACCAATTCCGCTGAAGCGGTTCCACCCTGGCCATCACTAATTGTATAAGCAACTGTTGGAACGGTGCCATTCCAGTTAGTCGCAGGGACAAAGTGATAAGTTCCATCGGCATTGAGCGTTAGCTCGCCAATTTTATCAATTGTAACGGTTTGGCCTGCATTATAGCTTTTACCCTCCACAACAAATTGAGTAACTGTGATTGCGTTTCCATCAGGATCACGATCATTAGTTAAAACATTGCCATTAACTGGGGTATCTTCAACACCTGTAATTTCATCCTTAACGGCGATTGGCCATGCGTTTTTATCCCCTCCACCGCCACTTCCTGCGGCTGCAATGATGCCACCAATAACAGCACCACCACCAATAATCCATGGCAGTAAAGACCCACCTGCCGCACTAGCAGGTAATAAGACCTCAAGCCCAGGTATTCCCTTAAAACCAGAAACACCATCAAACCAGTATAAGATACAACCATCTTCTTCAAAAACCAGATCAGAATCAACTTTGTCATATACGACAAAGAAGTTTTCGATAAGGACAGTTTCACCATTATTTAACTTTAAAATCAGGTTATTGCCATCACGTAAAAACTCTGCTACATCATTACGATGCATTTTGGTATGGACAATTGATGCTTCTGTTAAAGTGATATGTTGCGTGTTGATAGATACTTTATTTAAAGAATCTTTTTCTACTACAATAAAATTTGTCATGTTCTGTGTGGCCTATATTCGTTGAAACTTTTAAATGCTGAATTACTTGGTAATGCCCGTAATTTGTACCGTCACGCGACGATCGGGCTGTAAACATGCTTTTAGTGCTTCACGAGATTTAACCGTAGGACAGCCGTCCGTGACTGGTTGATTCTTCCCTGCACTTGCCACCGAGATAATATTTGCGGATACGCCATTTTGAACAAGCAGACTACGTACAGTTTCAGCACGATTCTGACCAAGTTTTTGGTTATAAGTTTCGCTTCCTAGACGATCCGTATGACCGACCAATATGATCTTACTGACAGAAACAAAACCTGTTGAAATTTTTGATGCTACGTCCTGAACTTCCTGACGGCCTTTAGGCAATAAATCATTTAAAGATGAACCATCAAATTTAAATAATGTATCGGCTGCCAAATCAATTGTTTCAGTATGCTCAACAGGAGCAACGACAGGCTTTTGAGCTGCTGGCTGTTGTCTACAAGCCAAAGGATGACCATTATTTGAAATAAAAGGTACACCAGCAGCATCTACAGAAAGAATAAAGTTACGATCTTTTAATTGATCTGGCCGCAAGTCGACATCGCAACTCTGACAATTTTTTTCGCCGCTACAATTTTTAACTTTGAAATTATAAACTTCTGGTTTTAAATAATACTTTGCCGTATTATTGATATAGAATTTACCTGATTCAATACTGTCAATATAGAAATGAATTGGGCAACTCTGTTCATCTCTTGTATCCCCTGCGCATAATTTAGCATCTCTGTTGACATTGATCTCCTGATTATAACCTTGCTTATTATTTTGAAACCGTAAAGCAGAAGGCTTTGAGTAAGGATCAGATGCACAAGAGGCTACCACCAATGAAATTACAGTAGTTAAAAGCGATAATTTCCACATGAACAACCCTTGGTAGACTTAATGTATTATTAGATTTATATGACATATTTACGCGAATCTCAACTTTTTAAGTCTTTGAAATAAAAAGGACATAACCCAATTTAATTTTCGACTAAGAAAAGCAAAGCAAGTTATGTCCATTTACGAATTTATCATTTCTGTATTTTTAATCATAGAGCAATTTTACTCAGCGATTGTCAAGAGGTGGTCCCACTTGTTTGAACAGGCTTTGTTGCACAAAGATTTGAAATGCAAAGCGCCCCTAATTGAGCCAAATTTAAGGCGTAACTTGGGTAAGTGGGCGACCTAATTCCGTAAATCTGTTAAGGACTGCTACA
>NZ_JBQEOL010000040.1:0-4434 GCF_052044895.1 Acinetobacter sp. 22323
AAAAAAAAACAAGGCATCAACCTTGTCTCTTTTGAGTGGTGGGGACGGAGAGACTCGAACTCTCACACCTCGCGGCGCTGGAACCTAAATCCAGTGCGTCTACCAATTTCGCCACGTCCCCATCGGGTACCAACTTATCGCCGGCTTTCTCAAACTTTAATGGCAGAGGATCAAGGATTCGAACCTTGACGAACGGTTTTGGAGACCGTCATGCTACCATTACACCAATCCTCTACTCGACCATCTCTACTCATTCTCATAAGTAAATTTGGTGGGGACGGAGAGACTCGAACTCTCACACCTCGCGGCGCTGGAACCTAAATCCAGTGCGTCTACCAATTTCGCCACGTCCCCGATGGCTGTGTATATTATAGAGATCATTTTAGCCTGACAAGAACTTTTTCATAAAACGCTTATCATTTGATTAAATAAAAAACAAAGTATTGATTTTTGTATCTTTATCAGTCGATTATAATTAACAAAGCAGATTTGATCTCTTCAAAATCAGCAACCCTGGCCGACTTATGCCGAGCAAGCATGCCTTTTAACACAGTTTGAAAAGACCTAAATTTTTCTGGAAGATTAATTTCCAATCGTTGACAGTGTAGATAAGCCCAATCCTCATAATTTCCAGCATTAAGTCGTGTCTGACTTAACCATTCCAGCCAGATGATTCCTAATGCATAAATATCCGATTGAATCGTTTTTACTTCGGCGTGAAATAATTCTGGCGCCATATAACGTGGTGTTGCATCTAATGTTCGAGGTGATTCATCCGAGATTCGATGTGCCTGTTCAAAATCAATCAGACAGACCTGCCCTTTGCACTGGACAAAATGTTCTGCTTTTAAATCATGATGGAGATAGCCACATTGATATAGTTGCATCACAGCATCCAAGGCTGCAAGCAAATGTTTCTGAATATCAGACACGCTTAAATTAGCCGGATCAATCGCAAAATGAGAAGGACAATCCTGTAGCAAGATGCCCTGTTGAAAAGTTTCACCACCAATAGTGATCTCTGAATTAATCAGTAAATGCGGCGCCAGAAATTTGGCTAGTAAATTATTAGATAAATTTTGATAAAAACCGAATTCATTTTGAAAACCACGCTGACTATATACAGTCGAATGTTGCTGCTGCACCTTAAGCCAGTAAATTTCTCCATCCAAGCTGCCTTTATAGAGCCGACGGCCAAAAGCCAGACTTCGTGGCTTTGTGTTTAGCTCAAATTTTATCTGGTTTAGATCATGACTAGATATCAACTGGAATATATTCTTCTTTCTGCTGTTCAGGTGCATGTTGATAGGTTAAAAGTTCCAGGCAATGTTGTATGGTTTTCCCTACTCGCTCTTGGGTTTCAATCATGGAAATTTTCGGCCAGGTGGCACGTTCACCTTCACGTTGCAGGATTTTAAACAGGTGTGGCCGTGGGTTTTGCAACATATAAGTATAATGACGCAGACCATATTTGCCGACAATATTCACATCACCATAATAACGCTGATCGACTACACCATAACCATGATCCAGCAAACGGCGTACAGGCGGCACACTTCCTACACGCTCACGGGTAAAATCCATCATGCCTTTAGCAAACACCTTACCTTGGCGTCGTGCAATTCGTTGCGGCCAGCTCAGCATGTCCTTACGGAATCGGGCTGCATCGTCCTGCATGAAAGGCACAATATGCGGGTTCACCTGACTGGCGATGGTATAGTTAATATTGTACAGCCGTGCCATTTTCTCCTGTGGGAAATCACTGCGTACACTACCATCGACCCAACGTGTCGAGGACATATAGGGTGTAAATTTGCCATCATTCCGCTTACTGGTCAGACGCACAGGTGGAAATAGAATCGGTACAGCACAGGATGCGAGTACTGCACTCCAAACCAATAGATCTGGTGCAGTATAAGCATTCATAATCCGTGCATCTTGAGTCGCATCATAAGGTGCAACGGCGACATTAATATGTAAGCCTGATTTTTTAAGGGCTTCATCAAAAGTGAGATTACCTAAATTTTCAATCAGGAATTTTTTTAGGTATTTCACATCTGCCAGACCGCCATTACCCTTCATCAACTCACGAAAATTTCGAAAATGAAAGGCTTCATTAAAGAAATTATGTCCCTGAAGAATATCTGGATATTCAGATGGCTTGGATACCCCCAACATGGCCGTCATGATGGCACCAGCACTCGAGCCCGATACCACTTTCGGCATCAAATCCTGTTCCATTAACGCCTTACACACACCAGTATGAAATAGTCCCAGCGTTGAACCGCCAGAAAACATCAGCGCTGGCTGGCCATAAGCACGCTGGCAACGTTCGAAATATTCTATTTTTTCTTCAAGCGTCAGACATTCACATTCTTGCGAAGCGATATAAGCCAGTCCTTTACTTACTTCTTCAACATAATCTTCAATAATTTTTTTAGTGCCAACATATGTTTCTATAAATAATAAAGGATGCGCGATATTGGCAATGTCATAACTGAGCCCTTCTCGCAAGATATGCATCAGATCACGAGTACGCTTTTGCAGGCGGTATCGTCGAAGTTTGCCCAGACGATGAGAAATCACTTCTGCATCAAAATAATCGGAAGAGTTATCAAGCTTCCATTCCTGCGCACCTGATTCTTCATCCAGTTTTAACGCAATGCATTTCCACTCCTCATAAGTTTCCGCAGTCTGCAATTGTTGCTTTAATTTCTTGATGCGATAAGCCTGATGAGGATTAATCTGATGAGTAAAATCTGTTAACAACATGCTATGCGTGATCCTTATGTTTATTTTTGCTGCTGCAAGATCTGTCACATACTTAAATTAAGCAGATCATACGTGCGGGACAATAGCGAAAAATCTCCTTTCTTGGGCAAATTATAACATTTTTCTAGCTTTGACTGCTTTTTTTGCAGTGGTAGTATCATGAGCATAATTTAAATGCGTAATCCGAGATCATGGCTACAATTGATTTACCCGACCATATTTTAAATGCCCTTTCTACTGTCCTTCAGCAGCTTCAGCAAAGCCTGCCGGAAGTTAAAACCGTACCGGATTTCTCTGCTTATGCCTACAAATGGCAAGATGGCCAACTCAAACCAATTCATAAGCTGAGAGTGATTCAACTGGCTGATTTGAAAGGAATTGAAAAGCAAAAAGAGAAAGTAATTCAGAATACCTTACAGTTTCTAAATAACCTACCTGCCAATGATGTACTGCTCACCGGTTCGCGTGGTACAGGTAAGTCCTCTATTGTTCGTGCCCTGCTCACTGAATATGCTGATCAAGGCTTACGTCTGATTGAAATTGAACGTGATGATTTATCAGATTTGTCCGAAATCCAGAAACTCATTGCCGACCGTCCGGAAAGGTTCATTGTTTATTGTGATGACCTGGCCTTTAATGCCGAAGATGAAAATTACCGTAGTTTAAAAAGTGTATTAGATGGTTCATTGCAATCCGGTTCTAGTAATTTTGTGATTTATGCAACCAGTAACCGTCGTCATTTACTGCCAGAGTTTATGCATGAAAATACGCCCGTTACTAAAGTAGATGTTCCACAATATACCGAATTACATCCTCAAGAAGCGATCGAAGAGAAAATTTCTTTATCAGACCGTTTTGGTATGTGGCTATCTTTCTATCCGATGGATCAAAATCTTTATCTGGAAATTGTAGAGCATTACCTTGAGAAGGCGGAAATGGAATTGACTACAGAAGCCCGTGCTGAAGCTTTGCGTTGGTGCCAGGGTCGAGGTCAACGTTCAGGTCGTTCCGCTTATCAGTTTTCAAAGCACTGGATTGGTTCGCAGCAGCTTAAAACTTTAAATTAATTGACTTAATTAAAAAAATATCAGCTCGGTTTTGTTTCACTATGTAAATATTTTCAACAAAACTGAGCTTTAAAATAATTACAAAAATCATTCAAATATAAAATAATTATATGATTTTTTATCTTATAAACACACTTTATAAACTTACATACTAAAACAAATAAATACAAAAGAAATACATTGAATTTTACCATTATTTCTCCACTAACTTTTTCAAATTATTAATAAATTCATCTTAATTCTAAAGTTCATATGAGCACTTAGGTAATTGTTTATTAAAAATATTTAGAGTATTTACTCTAAATAAAAAAATTATTTCATCAAGTTGATCTTATTAATAATCAAAAGATTAACTCTTTTTATCCTAATTACCTAAAATTGTAAACCTACAATAATCAGGCACTGTTGCAAATAGAGATTTGAGTCGATGATGTTCCCTTTAAAAAGTACTTAGAGACCGAAAACCCTGTTGATTAGACATACTTCACCCTGAGGCTGACCATAATAAAATGACGATGCTTGTCCTTTACGTAGTGCACGCATGACTTCAATACCTTTAATTGTGGCATAAGCCGTCTTCATAGATTTGAATCCT
>NZ_JBQEOL010000041.1:0-3755 GCF_052044895.1 Acinetobacter sp. 22323
TTTCTAGGACGAGTATTCAGTGACATGGCAACTTGATTTAAATAATGCTGATCTGCCTGATTTAAATCAATCCCTTTAGGTAAATATTGCCTAATTAAACCATTCATATTTTCGCATGTGCCTTTTTGCCAAGGTGAATGTGGGTCACAGAAATATACATCTATGCCTAAATCTTCTTCGAGTATTTTATGTTCTGACATCTCGCGTCCACGGTCATAGGTCAACGTTTTACGCAGTTCTGCAGGTAAATATTTCAGAGCTTCAGTTAAAGCCTTGCGCACTGATTCTGCCTTTGCATCAGGTAATGTTGCCAAGATACAGAGCCGTGTATTTCGTTCAATAAGTGTTGCTATCGAACTTTTATTGTCTTTACCTTTAATTAAATCAGCTTCCCAATGACCCGGTATTTTTCTTTCTTGAACTTCGGCTGGGCGCTCATGAATAGTTTTAATATCCTGTAATATAGAATCTTTTTTAGGTTCACCGTTAGCTTTTCGCTTTTTATTTTCATGACGCAGACAGGATAATAAGTCTTTTTTCAACTCACCCTTTGGTAATGCTCGTATCGTTGAATAAATCGTTGTATGGCTTACATTCATTGTTTGATCCAAATCAGGAAATGTCTTTAAACGCTTTGCTATTTGCTGAGGAGACCATAAACAACGGATCGCTTCAACAATAAATTTCCAGAGGATTGAATCGATTTTGAGTTTTCTGTGACCACGTCTACGTCTAGCGAAGGTGTTATCAGAAGCATATCGAGCTTGATAAACGTCATTGATGCTATTTCTTTTAAGCTCACGATAGATCGTACTAGGATGTCTTTTAATGAGTTCAGCAAATTTTCTGGCTGAAAAGCCTTCTTTTCTTGACTCAAGCATTAATGCAGTACGATCTTCAAAGTTAAGATGATGGTATGACAATTTTATATACTCCATAAACCCTTTAAATTAATTAGGTGGTTTATGTCGCACTTCAAGTTTTACTCTGCCATGTATTGAAATCAAATGACATCCAAATCAGCATGGATGGTAAAGGTCGATGGGTTGATAATGTGATGGTTGAACGATTATGGCGGAGCGTTAAATATGAAGAGGTGTATCTCAAAGCCTACAGCAATGTTTTGGATGCGAAGAAGCAATTAAACGCATATTTTGAATTTTATAATTTGAAACGACCTCATTCGAGTCTGGACAAAATGACTCCAGATGAGTTTTACTATGACCAGCTACCACAACAAAATAAGGTAGCTTAACTAGAGCAGAGTATCACTTATAAATAAGCTTTTAGTTGTTCAAACATGTGGGACCACCTCTATTTAAAAAAAGGAAAGAAGATGAAAATTAAGTTTTTAACAGTTTCATTGATGCTTATTCTGCCATTTTCTGTTTTTGCAGCAAATACTGTAGTAGAAAAAGCGGTCATTGAATCAAATAATACATATAAGGCGAAGTATAACTTAGAGGATATGACTGAGTTTAATCAGGCTCAAAAGGGCTTTATTGCCAAGCCAACAGGTCAAATTAAAAGTGAGAAAGGCAATGTTATCTGGGATTTTGATGCATTTAGTTTTTTACAAGATCAAGCACCAAATACCGTTAATCCCACTCTATGGCGACAAGCAAAATTAAACAACAATGTTGGGCTATTTAAAGTAACAGATCGAGTTTGGCAAATTCGTGGTTTTGATTTGGCAAATATGACCATCATTCAGGGTGATACTGGCTGGATTATTGTGGATACATTAACCTCTAAAGAAACGGCTGAAGCAGCACTTAAATTTGCTAGACAGCATTTAGGTGAGCAAAAAATTTCAGCCATTATCTTTACCCATAGCCATATCGATCATTTTGGTGGTGCATTAGGCGTTCTTTCTAGCGAAGAAATTAACGCTAGAAAAACTCCAATTATTGCGCCAAAAGGCTTTATGGAAGAAGCGACCAGTGAAAATGTGATGGCAGGTTCAGCCATGATACGTCGTGCGACTTATATGTATGGAACTTTTCTACCTAAAAATGCGGAAGGATTGGTGGATACAGGTTTAGGTAAGGCTGTTGCTGTGGGAAAAATGGGCATCCTTGAGCCTACACAACTGATCACTCAACCAGAACAGAAAATGACGGTTGATGGCTTGGATTTTGTGTTTTATAACGTGCCGGGTTCAGAAGCACCAGCAGAATTAACGTTCTCTATCCCATCATTGAAACTTTATAACGGCGCAGAAATTCTATCTCATACCATGCATAATCTTTATACCCTTCGGGGTGCTAAAGTCCGTGATGCCTTAAAATGGGTGGGCTATCTAGACCAAGCAATGCAGCATGCCAAAGCATCCGATGTATTGATTGCACAGCATCATTGGCCTGTCTGGGGCAATGACAATATTCAAGATTTTATTAAAACCCAGCGAGATGTTTATAAGTTCACGCATGATCAGACGGTGAGATATATGAACTCTGGTTTTAATGGCGCTGAAATTGCCGAAAAAATTAAGCTTCCAGCGGCACTTGATCAAAAACTATATGCTCATGGCTATTATGGAACCCTAAAACATAATGTAAAAGCAGTATACCAATATTATATGGGATGGTTCGATGCCCATCCTTCCAATTTAGATCCATTACCCCCTAAAGCTGTTGCAAAAAAATATATTGAGTTAGCAGGTGGGGAGAACAATGCATTGAAAAATGCGCGGGATGCCTACGCTCAAGCTGACTATAGATGGGCTGCCGAGATTTTAAAACATATTGTGTTGAATAACCCTCAAAACCAACAAGCAAAAGACTTATTGGCGAATACTTATCGTCAATTGGGCTATGCTGCTGAGGCTTCAACTTGGCGTAATTTCTTTTTGGTGGGCGCTCAAGAGCTACAAAATAATGTACCCCTACAAAATACTTCTGATCCGAGTGATTTATTGATTCATACACCAACTGAAAGATTTCTTGAAGCTATGGCGACAAATTTAGATGTGGAAAATTTAAAAAATGAAAACCAGTGTATCAATCTGGTTTTGTCGGATACCAAAGAGCATTTTTCATTATGGGTTGAAAACTCAGTCATGCAGTTTAAGCGTTATGATGAAAGTAAAGATTTGGCATTGGATTGCCCTACATTAACCTTAACCAAGCCCTTATATCTAAAAATGATTACAGGTCAAATAGAAGGGGTAAAAGTCCTGCTTTCTAAAGACAGTAAAGTCAAAGGTAATCCACTGAAAATTGGAAAATTCTTTGCAATGTTTAAACGTCCAGATTCAATTTTCCCGATTGTGACTCGACCAAATGGCTAAGCTCAAATAAGTAAAGTCGAAACTTAAATTAATAGATCCAAAGAAATGGGTGAAATTATCAACTTGGTTCTCCCAATCTTATAACAGGAATACAAGAAATTATTTCTTGTATTCCTCTTTAAAATTAAAAGTAAGCTATATGTATTTTAACTCTATTGATACTTTATTAAATGGTTTTTGAATTTTTATACTTTATTTTCGATGGAGATATTTTTATTAGTAGCTTGTTTAAAAAAGATTTGTTTATTTTTCTATTAATTGCTTCTAAATAATAACTTCAATATTTTTGTGGTTAAAAGGCAAGGGGGTATTATGATGTGTTTTTTATTGAAAATAAGCTTTTATATTAGGGCGAATTCAAACATGAGGTGCGACAGTTTGAAAAGTCTTATGATAATCAACAAGCTGAGCAAATTTCTCTAATGGTGTAAGCCAATCTAACGCTTTTCTAGGACGAGTATTC
>NZ_JBQEOL010000042.1:0-3513 GCF_052044895.1 Acinetobacter sp. 22323
TGCTCGGTTATATGCGGGCCAATTGGTTGTGCGGTAGATTTTGTGTGTAGGCTTCTTCATTTGAAAATTATATCGCTAAAAAAGCCTTTACAGATAGGTTTGTGCAACAAAGCCATTATCAATAAGAATATTCATCCTATTTCATTAACATTTGATCCTTGGTATATTTTTATGAGCTTTTGGTTCATTACAGCTTTATATTAACAAGTACCCAAAAATAACACTTCATAAAAAAACCTCCCAAAGGAGGTTTAATTACAAAGTATGGGCCAATACGTAGATCACTGTACTAATAATTATGATAGCCAATAAAGTTATCAATATTTCAAGTTTAGTCATTAAAGTGCACTCTGACTTCTTGTTGCTTATATTGTAGCTTATCTTAACATTCAATCCTAAATATAAAGGGTTACTAGAAATTTTAAAATATTTGCACTTTATTAATTCAGATTAAATCTCATGACTCAAGTTAATTGTCTTTTCTATTATTAAATCGACACACGGCTTTAAAAATTTGACTTTCATTATTCACCATGATCATTTTCATCAAAATCATTGAACCACGTACAAAGATTTATCATTATTAATTTCTATTGAATATTTAATGATATTTTTTTAGCTTCTAATAGACCAGCCCTGACTTCACCTTAAGAAACAGGGTAACTTTATATCCAAATGTATCTAGCCCTACTGTACTAAACCTATTTAATTTCTTTCAAGCAATCGCGACATAACTTAATTTCTTCGCTATCAGCCGTACATTCAAACTCAATGGTACTATGTAGGCCAAATAAGCAAAGCACGAACTGGAACATATCGATCTCCTTGCTTTAGTGCTCCCCTATTCAAGATATAAGGAGAATGATCCCTAGAATTTAAAAATCTCATCTAACTATATAAAATTAATAGAAAATTAAACCGATCAATCCCTAATTACCATTTTATAGTCCTTAGCCAAATATTTTCTCTTTAAACTATTTAAAGATAACTTATGAATAGATTTATGTAAGTATAGGAAATATATATTAATAGTTCTTACCCGTTAGTTTTATGTTTCTTTAAGTACTTGTTAAACTAATTGAGGACTTCTCATAAATATATAAATTAATTAGAAAGCTACTAATTGCAAAATCAACAAATACTCAGCCTAGTCGTTTCTTCAGTTAAACAAGGCCAAGGATTAATTTAGCCAATATTTGCATTTGATTGTTATTTTTCCTTTCTAAATAGTCGAAGACCTCACTCATTTGTGAGGTCTTTTATCAATTTATTCAGGGGTATTTGGTGCCTTAGATTCTGTCTCCGCTTCTTGATGAGAACAGTTTTTTGCATTTCCCTTTTTGTATTTAGCCTTTTTATAACAGTATCCAGCCAATACGCCTGCGCCAATCAATGTTAATAATTTCATTGCTCACCTCAATAGATTAGAAATAACAACCTCTATAGGTATCATCTATATGGATTGCATTCCAAAGCTATTTGGAAAGTTTTTTTAAATGAAAGGTTAATTTATGTGTATAAAATAAAAAAGCCCACATTCCTGTGAGCTTTCCCCTTAACCATTTTGCGCTGATTTAGGATAGTTGATAAAACATACAACGATCAAACAATAGACAATCTATAAAAAATATAAATATATATACGAATTATATATATATCCATATTAAATAAGTCTGAAATTTAATTATTGCAATAAATAGTCAAACCAGCAACCTAGTTCTGGAGGCAATAAAAAAACCACCCTAAGGTGGCTTAAATTTGTTCTATTCTTATTAGAAAATTATTTTTATTATTGAGTCTTCGACTCTCCCCATACCTATTCATTAATTTTACGACCAATAGGAATCTGGCGTGCCATCGCCTCTTCAGGGACATTCCGTTGCAGATCTATAGTCAATAAACCATTATCATAATCTGCCTGCTGAACCTCTACATGTTCATCCAGGCGTAACGATAACTTAAATGAACGGCTTGCGATTCCCTTATATAAATATTCAACGTTTGGATCGTTTTTTTCTTCTACTATTTTACCAGTTATAGTCAGTACCTTATTTTCCAAATTAATCTCAAGTTGATCTTGATTAAATCCTGCAGTTGCAACAGAAATACGATAATTATTATCTCCTGTTTTTTCAATATTATAGTGGGGAAAGTTTGGCGTATCACTTTGTAATGCAAAATCGAATAGATCACTTAAGCGGTCAAAACCAATACTCCGACGGAATAGTGGTGATAAACTGAAATTACTCATCGTAACACCCTCCTGATTTTATAAACCAGCTGAGACTTCATTATCGATTTTGATAATAGAGTAAGAAGCAGTATCTGGATTGCTATCTTATTTATCAGGGTACATGCAGGTATTTTTAACGGCAGAAATAAATGAAAATACATTTCTTGCCCTATTTATATTTTTCCCGGCACATTTAGAAAAAATTAAATTTAAGTGAGTATTTAAAACATCGTTTTTTTCTTAGGAAAGGCAAAAAATTAATATTTTTTATAAAAAAACCGCACCTTGGGGAAGATGCGGATAAAACTCGATATTTAATCAAGTGTGGAGCTTTTTGAACACCTAGTAAAATAATCAAGATTCAAGAGACTGTCAATAAAATATTTAACTAAAATCTTAATTGATAAGGATAAAATTTTCTCTCTGCCGGGTTTTATGAGCGTCTATCTAATTAGACTCAATCCTTATTGTCACCTACCTCGCCCCCATGGACCTGATGATCAATTTCAGTTGCACCCTTCAAAGCCAATAAACAAAATATAAGGTTTAGCATAATTTTTCTTCCTATGAATAAGTTTATGGGAATGTTTAAGTATTTTCCTCTTTTAACTGCCTTGATTTAAATATCATCTTATTAAAGATTAAATAAGATCATTTACGTCACATTGAGAATTTCCTGAATCTAAGAAAATTTGAGGAATCTACTTAACAATATTGTTCCAGCAATTAAGCCGAGAACTCTTTTAATAAAAATCGCTTTACTGTCTCATCAAAATCCGGATTTGCGAGAATTGGCTGATTATTTTTAATAACTTGATAGCAACAGCTTGCAGCCACACCTACACCTAATAATGTCAACAATTTCATTG
The DNA here is from genome assembly GCF_052044895.1 of Acinetobacter sp. 22323. Lineage (NCBI taxonomy): Bacteria > Pseudomonadati > Pseudomonadota > Gammaproteobacteria > Moraxellales > Moraxellaceae > Acinetobacter > Acinetobacter sp. 22323. Next base: position 3,103 of record NZ_JBQEOL010000042.1, read on the forward strand.
TTCACCTCAGATACTAAAAATTTAAACTTAAACTATCATTCAAAATTGTAGCCTTCCAACTTAGTTTTGATGATTTTATGTTCTGTATGTAATTGAATGTAGGTAAGATAAATAGTATTGAGTAAAAAATATACAGTTAAGTAAACATTGTAATTAACCTACAGTCTTGCACCACAGTTTTGTCAAAAAGGTCAATTCAAGTTAATTATGACTTAAATTCCTTCTGTTTAATTATGTCCTTATTCTAATAAAAATAAAATAATAGTCATCCGGCATACTAGGTCTGAGTGCATTACATGGCGAATTCAAACATGAGGTGCGACAGTTTCAAAAGCCATATGATAATCAACAAGCTGAGCAAATTTCTCTAATGGTGTAAGCCAATCTAACGCCTTTCTAGGACGAGTATTC
>NZ_JBQEOL010000043.1:0-2013 GCF_052044895.1 Acinetobacter sp. 22323
AAGCTTGTTTGAATCGATGTATTTCATCCGCAGATTATGCACGAATGCCAAGAAATCCGAAGTGCAAATATTAACCAAAAAGAAGATCGTTTTTTGATTTATGAAAGAGATCTACTATATTGAATTAAATTTTAAGATTATCTTAAGATAATAAATGGATTTAGACTTAAGTCTATTATTTTTATTAAAATAAAGATCTTTATATAAATAAAAGATAATAATTATTAATTTTTCATAATTTAGTAAAATTGGAATGGATAAAATCATAATGATTTCATGTTGTTAAGTTAAATCAATTGGGATTATTAATTTAATTTGTAAGATAATTTTGGAAAAATTAAATACTTGAAAAATAAACAAAATAAACGTTTAATTAATTCTGATTATTTTGGTTGGTTTTTTTAGGGGCTCCTATGCAGGTTCAAGTGATTGCAAAAGAAAATGGTAGTAATAGTTTAATAAAAAATTATTTACATAAAATTAAATTAACTGATAGCTCCATTGTCTTAATAGATGTAAAAGTTGAAGATATAGAAAAGATTGAATATTTAAATAATCAGGTGGTAATCACTTTAAAGAACGGTGAAAAAATAGTTGTTGATAATTTTAATATAGAAGAAAGCTCGTTAGTTTTTAGAAATGAGCAAGTAGAATTATTTTTATTTGATTTTAAAACAATCACTTATAACCCTATAGATAAGATTGAACCATTATTATATGGGCAGTCAGAAAGTTCATTTGTAAGTGTTTGGCCATTTGTTGGTTTAGCGCTTGGTGGAATTGGTCTAATTGCGGGTGCGGCAGGAGGTAGTGGGGGTGGCGGATCATCAGAAGCAGTAACAAAAGTGAAAAAGCCTCAGGATGTCATCATTGGTAATGGTGATTCATTTATCAATAAAGAAGAAGTTCAAGATGATAAGGTTGAAGTCACTATAGACTTACCTACAGGCTTAACAGATCAGGATAAAGTGATCGTAAATGGTGAAGAGCATGCACTTACACAAGAAGATGTTGAAGCAGGTAAAATTGTAGTTAATGTACCTTTAGAGGGAAAAACTGAAGGTAAATTTGATGTTACTGTAGAAATTAAAGATAAAGCAGGCAATGTTTCTGACAGTGTTACAGAGTCAGCGATTATAGATCTCACCCCGCCGATAGTAGATGATGTGATCCTTAAAATTGATAGAATTGCGCAAGATGGTGTAATTAATATTGAGGAATCAAACGACAAAGTTATTGTAATTGGTCAATTGACCTCGATACCTAAAGATAGCATCGCAACTAAGATTCAAGTTACGGTAGGTGAAGAGACTGTTGATGCCATTATTTTTGATTTTAAAAATGGTATTTGGTCGGCACAACTTCAAGGGGCATCATTTGGTAATGTAGCTGGTGAAGTTAATGCGACAGTAACCTTTAAGGATCAAGCGGGTAATACCTCCACCAAGAGTACAGCTTCAAATTATGAAGTAGACCTAAGTAAGCCTGAAGTTAAAAGTATTGAACCTGCAGATAAAGTTCTAGCCAAAGATGAAGTTGTCACAATTACGATTACCTTTAATGAAGAGATTAAGGGCCTTGAGCTTTCTGACTTCGAAGCGAAAGGTGGCTTGATTTCAGGTCTTCAACAGTTTGCAGATGATAAAACAGTCTGGACTTTAAGCTTTAAACAGGCAGGTACAGATCAACCAAGTCTTAAACTAAAAGAAGGGTCGTACACAGACCTTGCAGGCAACCCGGGTTCAGAGAAAGTCTTGGATAAAGCCAATGGTGGATTTGAATCGGACATCACACCACCAGCATTAGGTGACGTAATTTTCGACATTGTAAGTATTGCTACTGACGGTATTGTCAATGCCGTAGAATCAACGTCTTTAAATGTTCCTATTGTGGGTAAGTTAAGCTCAATTCCATCAGACAGTACGCTTACAGCAATTAAAGTTACAGTAGGTGATCAAGTTGTTGAAGCACAAATTGTTAACTTGGAAACAGGTGAGTGGACAGCGAATATTG
>NZ_JBQEOL010000044.1:0-1679 GCF_052044895.1 Acinetobacter sp. 22323
CAATATTCGCTGTCCACTCACCTGTTTCCAAGTTAACAATTTGTGCTTCAACAACTTGATCACCTACTGTAACTTTAATTGCTGTAAGCGTACTGTCTGATGGAATTGAGCTTAACTTACCCACAATAGGAACATTTAAAGACGTTGATTCTACGGCATTGACAATACCGTCAGTAGCAATACTTACAATGTCGAAAATTACGTCACCTAATGCTGGTGGTGTGATGTCCGATTCAAATCCACCATTGGCTTTATCCAAGACTTTCTCTGAACCCGGGTTGCCTGCAAGGTCTGTGTACGACCCTTCTTTTAGTTTAAGACTTGGTTGATCTGTACCTGCCTGTTTAAAGCTTAAAGTCCAGACTGTTTTATCATCTGCAGACTGTTGAAGACCTGAAATCAAGCCACCTTTCGCTTCGAAGTCAGCAAGTTCAAGGCCTTTAACCTCTTCATTAAAGGTAATCGTAATTGTGACAACTTCATCTTTAGCCAGAACTTTATCTGCAGGCTCAATACTTGTAACTTCAGGCTTACTTAGGTCTACTTCATAATTTGAAGCTGTACTCTTGGTGGAGGTATTACCCGCTTGATCCTTAAAGGTTACTGTCGCATTAACTTCTTTAGCTTGATTCGCAACATTAATGAATGATGAACCGGATAATACCGCAGCCCAAGTACCGGACTGGGCATCTGTAATAGTCGCATCGACTGTTTCACTACCCACCGTAACTTGAATTACAGTTTCAATGCTATCAGCAGGAATTGATGTTAATTGACCAACAATCGTAACTTTATCTTGAGATTCTGCAATATTCACAATGCCATCTTCTGCAACAGTTTCGATTGTGAAGATTACGCCGTCCAACGCTGGTGGGGTGATATCAGATTCAAATCCACCATTGGCTTTATCCAAGACTTTCTCTGAACCCGGGTTACCCGCAAGATCAGTATAAGAGCCTTCTTTAAGTATAAGACTTGGTTGATCTGCACCTTCTTGTACAAACTCTAAAGTCCATACCGTTTTGTCTGTTGCAGATTGTTGAAGGTTATTAACACTACCACCTACTGGGACAAAATCATTAATGTCGAGGCCTTTAACTTCTTCGCTAAACTTGACAGTAATAATTACTTTTTCGCCTTTAGCCAAAAGCGTATCCGATGCTGTGATACTCTCAACTTTCGGTGCAGTTGTATCTACAGTGTAGTTCTCAACCGTTGTCTTAGCTGAAGTGTTTCCTGCCGCATCCTTAAACGTCGCTTCAGCCAAAACTTGAGTATTATTGAGGAAATGTTTACCTTCAATATTCGCTGTCCACTCACCTGTTTCCAAGTTAACAATTTGTGCTTCAACAACTTGATCACCTACTGTAACTTTAATTGCTGTAAGCGTACTGTCTGATGGAATTGAGCTTAACTTACCCACAATAGGAACATTTAAAGACGTTGATTCTACGGCATTGACAATACCGTCAGTAGCAATACTTACAATGTCGAAAATTACGTCACCTAATGCTGGTGGTGTGATGTCCGATTCAAATCCACCATTGGCTTTATCCAAGACTTTCTCTGAACCCGGGTTGCCTGCAAGGTCTGTGTACGACCCTTCTTTTAGTTTAAGACTTGGTTGATCTGTACCTGCCTGTTTAAAGCTTAAAGTCCAGACTGTTTTATCATCTGCA
>NZ_JBQEOL010000045.1:0-1596 GCF_052044895.1 Acinetobacter sp. 22323
AAATGATCTCTATAATATACACAGCCATCGGGGACGTGGCGAAATTGGTAGACGCACTGGATTTAGGTTCCAGCGCCGCGAGGTGTGAGAGTTCGAGTCTCTCCGTCCCCACCAAATTTACTTATGAGAATGAGTAGAGATGGTCGAGTAGAGGATTGGTGTAATGGTAGCATGACGGTCTCCAAAACCGTTCGTCAAGGTTCGAATCCTTGATCCTCTGCCATTAAAGTTTGAGAAAGCCGGCGATAAGTTGGTACCCGATGGGGACGTGGCGAAATTGGTAGACGCACTGGATTTAGGTTCCAGCGCCGCGAGGTGTGAGAGTTCGAGTCTCTCCGTCCCCACCACTCAAAAGAGACAAGGTTGATGCCTTGTTTTTTTTTGCCTGAAATTTAACGGCAAGCTTTCATCTCTAATTCAGTTTTTGAAAAAAATACGGTTCTTTTAAACTCTATATCGATCATCCAGAAAAAAGCCAAAGAGTTTAATGCATAAAAGGATAGCTCTTGCTCACTTGGAGATAGAAAAGGGTAGCCAGTTTTTATAAAGAATTCAGTTGGTAAAAAGAGCCAAGATTTATTGTGTTTTTTAAATTAATAATGCTTGGCCATATGTATTATTATTTATGTAAGCGCACTCACAATGAGTCAATTGAGAAAATCTGAATGAATAAAAATTTTTGGATCAAATTGTTTTTAATTTTTTAAAATCTGAAAATCAAAATGCTTGGATGAGTTAATTGCTTAATTTTTGATTAAATAAGGCTTTATTATTTATTTAAGCGCTTGTCAATAAAGCTTGATCTCTATAATATACATTTCAGCGGGGATATGGCGGAATTGGTAGACGCACTGTGTTCAGGTCGCAGCGCCTTCTGGGCGTGAGAGTTCGAGTCTCTCTATCCCCACCAGATTTTAAAAAAACAAGGTTGAATACCTTGTTTTTTTTTGCCTGAAATTTGGCAGAGTAGATGAATGAGTCTTTATTAGACCAAGTGATTGGAATCGAAACGATAAAGAAACCTCTGATTCGCTATAGTTAAGTGAACGAGCAGAGGCGACAGAAAAATGATTGCAATGAATCGATTTATAGAAAAAGAATAAAAATGATGCATTTCTCTGTATTAATTTGATGAAAAATAAAAAAATAGATTTAACTGCTTAATTTATAGCAGATTAGACTCTAATTGCTTGTAAAGTGGCTTGTCAAAGGGAAATGATCTCTATAATATACACAGCCATCGGGGACGTGGCGAAATTGGTAGACGCACTGGATTTAGGTTCCAGCGCCGCGAGGTGTGAGAGTTCGAGTCTCTCCGTCCCCACCAAATTTACTTATGAGAATGAGTAGAGATGGTCGAGTAGAGGATTGGTGTAATGGTAGCATGACGGTCTCCAAAACCGTTCGTCAAGGTTCGAATCCTTGATCCTCTGCCATTAAAGTTTGAGAAAGCCGGCGATAAGTTGGTACCCGATGGGGACGTGGCGAAATTGGTAGACGCACTGGATTTAGGTTCCAGCGCCGCGAGGTGTGAGAGTTCGAGTCTCTCCGTCCCCACCACTCAAAAGAGACAAGGTTGATGCCTTGTTTTTTTTT
>NZ_JBQEOL010000046.1:0-1498 GCF_052044895.1 Acinetobacter sp. 22323
TGGTGGGTCTGACAAGACTTGAACTTGTGACCCCACGCTTATCAAGCGTGTGCTCTAACCAACTGAGCTACAGACCCTCAGATACATCGTCATGAAGAACAACTTGTTGTGGATTCTTACCAATCGTCAATCTTTCGTTAAGGAGGTGATCCAGCCGCAGGTTCCCCTACGGCTACCTTGTTACGACTTCACCCCAGTCATCGGCCACACCGTGGTAAGCGTCCTCCTTGCGGTTAGACTACCTACTTCTGGTGCAACAAACTCCCATGGTGTGACGGGCGGTGTGTACAAGGCCCGGGAACGTATTCACCGCGGCATTCTGATCCGCGATTACTAGCGATTCCGACTTCACGCAGTCGAGTTGCAGACTGCGATCCGGACTACGATCGGCTTTTTGAGATTAGCATCCTCTCGCGAGGTAGCAACCCTTTGTACCGACCATTGTAGCACGTGTGTAGCCCTGGCCGTAAGGGCCATGATGACTTGACGTCGTCCCCGCCTTCCTCCAGTTTGTCACTGGCAGTATCCTTAAAGTTCCCGGCATTACCCGCTGGCAAATAAGGAAAAGGGTTGCGCTCGTTGCGGGACTTAACCCAACATCTCACGACACGAGCTGACGACAGCCATGCAGCACCTGTATCTAAGTTCCCGAAGGCACCAATCCATCTCTGGAAAGTTCTTAGTATGTCAAGGCCAGGTAAGGTTCTTCGCGTTGCATCGAATTAAACCACATGCTCCACCGCTTGTGCGGGCCCCCGTCAATTCATTTGAGTTTTAGTCTTGCGACCGTACTCCCCAGGCGGTCTACTTATCGCGTTAGCTGCGCCACTAAAGCCTCAAAGGCCCCAACGGCTAGTAGACATCGTTTACGGCATGGACTACCAGGGTATCTAATCCTGTTTGCTCCCCATGCTTTCGTACCTCAGCGTCAGTATTAGGCCAGATGGCTGCCTTCGCCATCGGTATTCCTCCAGATCTCTACGCATTTCACCGCTACACCTGGAATTCTACCATCCTCTCCCATACTCTAGCTTTCCAGTATCGAATGCAATTCCTAAGTTAAGCTCAGGGATTTCACATCCGACTTAAAAAGCCGCCTACGCACGCTTTACGCCCAGTAAATCCGATTAACGCTCGCACCCTCTGTATTACCGCGGCTGCTGGCACAGAGTTAGCCGGTGCTTATTCTGCGAGTAACGTCCACTCACTTTAGGTATTAACTAAAGGAGCCTCCTCCTCGCTTAAAGTGCTTTACAACCAAAAGGCCTTCTTCACACACGCGGCATGGCTGGATCAGGCTTCCGCCCATTGTCCAATATTCCCCACTGCTGCCTCCCGTAGGAGTCTGGGCCGTGTCTCAGTCCCAGTGTGGCGGATCATCCTCTCAGACCCGCTACAGATCGTCGCCTTGGTAGGCCTTTACCCCACCAACTAGCTAATCCGACTTAGGCTCATCTATTAGCGCAAGGTCCGAAGATCCCCTGCTTTCCCCCGTAGG
>NZ_JBQEOL010000047.1:0-1352 GCF_052044895.1 Acinetobacter sp. 22323
GTATTCTGATGTGACAAAACCTGAATCCTGGTCGTTAAAGTGTTTGTTTGCACTCATATTTTAACTGTTAGGACTCAGGTTTTTTTATTTAAAGCAAACTATGGGACAGCAGTGGCTTCGGTGCTCCTTTTTTATTTTGTATTCATTTAAGACCAAGTGTTTAGCTGAATGAATCAGATGGATATATGCTTAAAGTCTTGGCTATTTGTCTAAGTGATTTATCATAAAATTGTCACGTATACTCGGCATAGTGCAAGCAGACTTAAATAATCAGGAAAAAGAAGCGAATGAATTTACGTATTATGATCGCAGTTGCGACTTTAATGGGAAGTACTTCTGTTTTTTCAGCAGTGATCTTGACGGCACCAGAAGAAATCAAAATTGTCGGGGTGAATGAGCGAGAAGTGAATAGTGGATTAATCCGTAAAAAACAGACTTATAAGCTAGATCCGGGTTCAAACAGTATTAGTGTACGTTATATCGAATTCTTCCAGCATAATGATAATAGCCATGACATTTTAAAATCGGATGTAGTAACAGTTAAAACACCTGAATTAAAAGATGGCGAAAGTTATCGTTTGGCTTTGATTAATGCACCTAAAGATTTTGATACTGCACAAAAATATAAAGACCAACCGATTATTGGTTTATACGACGCCAGAAATCAATTGTTGGTACAACAGTCAGGCGCAAATAGTGAAACCAAACCATTATTGGGTAAAAGTGTATTAGGTAAAGCACTAGACTTGACAACTAAAACAGTTGCTCCTGCAAATCAGCCTGCGCCTGTTTATGCACAGGCAGCGGTATCACCAGTGGTAGCAAATCTAAATTCAGCTGAAACAGCAATAAAAACTTCTACTGACCAAAAGCTGATTCAGCTTTGGCAACAAGCATCTAAAGAAGAGCGTCGGAAGTTTATGTTATGGCTAGCAGAGCAAGGGAATTAAAAAAAACATGAAAAAGATCGGTTTATACCGATCTTTTTTAGTTTGAGAGCTAAACGTTACACTTTGAAAATATATTTCAGGCCAGAATGATGGATTTACACACCTAAACCTGCTAAAAATACGCATTCAGAGTAAAAAATGAACGACCAAATTATATTTTCATATATTTTTATGAAAAGAACTTGCGCTCATTGTGAAACTGTATAGAATACGCAGCACACCAACGCAATGCATGAAACGAAAAGTTAAGTGATTGGGTTGGAGCTTATAACCGACGAGGTTTTAAGTAAGATCATTAAGAGATTATGAAGAACAACTTGTGTGGATTTTTACTGGTTGATTGATCGAAATTATTTTCATTGATTGATGGTAGAAATTACTCGAAGTTTATTTGAGAAATTG
>NZ_JBQEOL010000048.1:0-987 GCF_052044895.1 Acinetobacter sp. 22323
TAGCTTTGTCTGCGCCTTGGGTATCAGCTGTATCTCCACTAGATACGCCTCCTGTCAGTACGTTGCCACTGACTGGATTAGGGACGCTGTCTTCTGTAATGCTATTCGTGTCAGAATTCGCAACAGGTGCGTCATCTATAATCGTAATCGTTACGGTATTCGTTGTACTATTGCCCTGAGCATCCTTAGTGGTATAGCTAAACGTATCCTCAACATTATCGCCATTTGACGGTTTAGTCAGTGTGTATGTGTAGTGACCATCTTCATCAATGCTGAACGTCCCATATTGAGTCGAACCATTAGTAACGGGTACTGCTTTGACCTCGGATGGTAGGTTCACTGTATCTGTTACGGTATGACCAGTACCCGCAGTTGAACCACCCGCAAGACCACTTTCATTGACAGTATTGCTAATTGGGGCTGGTGTTAGATTGACATTTGCCACATTAATCGTAAGCGTTGAATGAGTTAAATCACCATCCGCATCACGTACCGTATAAGTAAATACATCCTGTGCATCAGCTGTTACTGCATCAGCGGTTGATACATAGGTATAACTGCCATCGGCATTTAAAGTGATATAGCCATATTGGCCATCTATCCTGCCTCCAACGCCACCAGCGCTGTTCGTTACAGTATCACCCGATACCACACCAACCACTGCACCAGTATTCACCCAACCATCTGCGCCAGCAGTATCATTTGTTAATACACCGTCAGCAGCAAGTACGCTCAGCACACCACCTTCACTAAGGCTACCAGTATCTGCCACAGCAGTCGGAACATCATCAATCACTTGTACAACCAGACTACCTGTTGTGGTTACCCCTCCTGCATCTGTGACACTCAGTGGAATGCCACTCAGAAGTAAATCATCATTTCCAACAGCGCTATGTGTCTGGGCGTTGTTCAAAGTATAGGTATAACTCAAACTACCTGAAGTTGGGATACCACCTACACTGCTATTTGCCGTAAAACCATTTAGAA
>NZ_JBQEOL010000049.1:0-973 GCF_052044895.1 Acinetobacter sp. 22323
TCAGAAGTGAAACCTCTTAGCGCTGATGGTAGTGTGGGATTACCCATGTGAGAGTAAGTCATCGCCAGCTCATTATTCTAAACACCCCCTTCAATAGAAGGGGGTGTTTTTTTATCCCTGAGATTTAAGAAAGTCTCCAAATATTAAATTTTATCTAAACCCATAGCAGAAAATCTGCAGGGCAGGCGTATACTGGAACAGGTTTCTGGAGCTTATATGTCCACAAATTCATCTTCCAGCCATATTAAATATGGATTTTTTATCCGTTGGAGCGTAAAACCTCGGGGTTCAGCCCATAGGTACCTAAAGATATGTAGATACCTATGGGTTCAGCCCGAGGATATAAGCGACTGGCGTAAGCCATTAATGCGGTGTTTGCTGTTGCTGAATATAGTGTTTAATAATTCCAATTGGCGCACCTCCGCATGACGCAGCGAAGTAACTTGGAGACCACAGGGCATTGCCCCATAATTTGCTCTTAATTTCAGGATGCTTAGTGCGTAAAATGCGACTAGACGCACCTTTTAAGCTATTCACTAAACTAGAAATGGCGACTTTAGGTGGATAATTGACCAGCAAATGCACATGATCATGCTCACCGTCAAATTCTATCAATTCAGCTTCAAAGTCTAAGCAGACACGTTCAAATACTTCACGCATCGTTTCAAGCATGGCATTGGTGAAAACATCTCTACGATATTTAGCCACAAATACCAAGTGAACGTGCATATTAAAAACACAGTGACGACCTGTTCTAATTTCTTGACTATTATTCATAGACTAAATATATTCTAATGATGAAAACACTTAAATTACGTATAAGAGACAAACATTGCAAGGTGCTAGACCAATTAGCATTTGAGGTGAATTTTGTTTGGAATTATGTGAATGATTTAGGATTTAAACATCTCAAGCGTAAGGGTGAATTTCTATCGGCATACGATATTGCAGAATACACCAAAGGTACTTCTAA
>NZ_JBQEOL010000050.1:0-646 GCF_052044895.1 Acinetobacter sp. 22323
AATCGCGGTCGTTCCAGCGGTCGAGGTCGTGGCCGCAGCCATGATGACGATGATGATGACAATCGTGGTCGCTCAAGTGGTCGTGGCCGTAGCCGTGATGACGACGAAGATGACGATCGCGGTCGTTCCAATGGTCGAGGTCGCAGCCGTGATGACGACGAAGATGACGATCGCGGTCGTTCCAGCGGTCGAGGTCGTGGTCGTAACCGTGATGACGATGATGAGGACGATCGCGGTCGTTCCAGCGGTCGAGGTCGTGGTCGTAACCGTGATGACGACGATGATGATGACGATCGTGGCCACTCAAATGGTCGAGGCCGTAGTCGTAACCGTGATGACGATGATGATGACGATCGCGGTCGTTCCAGCAGTCGAGGTCGTGGCCGTAGCCGTGATGACGATGATGATGACGATCGCGGTCGTTCCAGCAGTCGAGGTCGTGGCCGTAGCCGTGATGACGATGATGATGACAATCGCGGTCGTTCCAGCGGTCGAGGTCGTGGACGCAGCCGTGATGACGATGATGATGACAATCGCGGTCGTTCCAGCGATCGAGGTCGTGGCCGCAGCCATGATGACGATGATGATGACAATCGCGGTCGTTCCAGCGGTCGAGGTCGTGGCCGCAGCCATGATGACGATGATG
>NZ_JBQEOL010000051.1:0-584 GCF_052044895.1 Acinetobacter sp. 22323
AATGAGTCGTTCTCGCTGTTCTAAACTAAGTGGTACAGAAACAATTCGAGGCATGTGTGAACATCTGTTAACTAAAAAAACTTTTTCGCATGATTAGTTATTTTTGTCAACTTAATATCCCTTCTGTATTTAACTTTTAGCTCCTACCTTAGTACAGGCAAATTAACCTTTGCTGAAAAAAATAATTTAAAGGAAGGAAAACATGGCAACTCAAGATAATGATAACGATACTTCAAATCGCGGATTTGCAAGTATGGACTCCGAAAGACAACGAGAAATAGCAAGTCAAGGCGGTCGAGCTGCCCATGCCAGTGGAAATGCTCACGAATTTAGCTCTAAAGAAGCCAGAGAAGCAGGACGTGCGGCTCATCGAAGCGGTAATGCACATGAATTTACCTCAGAAGAAGCCCGTGAAGCTGGTAGCCGTAGTCATTCAGGACGCCGCAGCAGCTATGATGACGATGATGACGATCGCGGTCGTTCCAGCGATCGAGGTCGTGGCCGCAGCCATGATGACGATGATGATGACAATCGCGGTCGTTCCAGCGGTCGAGGTCGTGGCCGCAGCCATGATGACGATGATG
>NZ_JBQEOL010000052.1:0-554 GCF_052044895.1 Acinetobacter sp. 22323
GGCTCCCACTGCTTGTATGCATGCGGTTTCAGGATCTATTTCACTCCCCTCACAGGGGTTCTTTTCGCCTTTCCCTCACGGTACTGGTTCACTATCGGTCAGTCAGGAGTATTTAGCCTTGGAGGATGGTCCCCCCATATTCAGACAAGGTTTCACGTGCCTCGCCCTACTCGACATCATCATATCAGCCCTTTCGTGTACAGGACTATCACCCACTATGGTTGCACTTCCCAGAGCATTCCACTAAAACTGATATGACTTAATGGGCTGTTCCCCGTTCGCTCGCCGCTACTGAGGGAATCTCAATTGATTTCTTTTCCTAGAGGTACTGAGATGTTTCACTTCCCTCCGTTCGCCTCGTATGACTATGTATTCATCATACGATACCTGGCTTATACCAGGTGGGTTTCCCCATTCAGACATCTCCGGATCACAGGATATTTGCCGCCTCCCCGGAGCTTTTCGCAGGCTATCACGTCTTTCTTCGCCTCTGACTGCCAAGGCATCCACCACATGCACTTAATTACTTGACTATACAACCCCAAACAGTCGTT
>NZ_JBQEOL010000053.1:0-504 GCF_052044895.1 Acinetobacter sp. 22323
CGCTCTACCGACTGAGCTATGGGAGAATAGATTGGCTCTCCAACCTGGGCTCGAACCAGGGACCTGCGGATTAACAGTCCGTCGCTCTACCGACTGAGCTATTGGAGAATCTGAAAGCGATTATAGAGAGATTTGAAAAGGGGTCAAGGCACTTTTAGCAAAAAGCTGCAGAAATTGAATCAAGTGTTTTAAAAATAGTCGAAAAGGTTTTTAGTTCAAACTGTTATCTTTAGGTAAAACAGGCCAGTGGTCAGATTTTAATAAGCCTTAATTCTTGTAAATGATCTGAAATGTCGGAAATAATATGGCACAGTGCATACAGATCAACACGATTTCAATCTAAAAATATAGGTATAAAAAAAGCCCACTTCGCAATGAGAGGGCTTTCTGGAATCTTGGCTCTCCCACCTGGGCTCGAACCAGGGACCTGCGGATTAACAGTCCGTCGCTCTACCGACTGAGCTATGGGAGAATAGATTGGCTCTCCAACCTGGGCTCGAACCA
>NZ_JBQEOL010000054.1:0-482 GCF_052044895.1 Acinetobacter sp. 22323
CATATTGATATTGTAATCAGCTACCAAAAAAGTAGCGATGGGCTGCATCTACTCATGGACTCTACAGGCATGAAGTTTCTAGGTGAGGGCGAATGGAAACGCAAGAAACATGGATCTGAATATCGTCGCCAATGGCGTAAACTTCATATTGGTATAGATGCCAAAACCCTACAAATACGAGCAGTTCAGCTTACAACCAATAATGTCAGTGATTCACAGGTGCTTGGTGATTTACTTGATCAGATTCCACAAGATGAGCGGATTGACTCTGTTTATACCGATGGAGCTTATGACACCAAGCAATGCCGTCAGGTCATTGCAGATCGGCAAGCGCATGCGGTGATTCCACCTAGAAAAAATGCGAAACAATGGAAAGATACAAAGAGTAGCTCGCTAGAGCGAAATGAATTACTTCGAACAATTAAACGTTTAGGCAGGACACTATGGAAAAAATGGTCAGGCTATCATCGGCGAAGTTTGGT
>NZ_JBQEOL010000055.1:0-451 GCF_052044895.1 Acinetobacter sp. 22323
GCTGTGCGCTGGTATTGTAAATATGGCATTAGCTATCGTGAACTGCAGGAAATGCTGGCCGAACGGGGTGTGAATGTTGATCACACGACTATTTACCGTTGGGTTCAACGTTATGCTCCTGAAATAGAAAAACGTTTACGCTGGTATTGGCGTAATCCTACAGATCTGAGCTCGTGGCATATTGATGAAACCTATGTAAAAGTGAATGGACGATGGTCTTATCTGTATCGTGCAGTCGATCAACGTGGCGATACCATTGATTTTTATCTTTCTTCTAGACGTAATACCAAATCAGCATATTGTTCTCTTGGAAAAATTTTAAATAATGTGAAGAAGTGGCAAATTCCACAAGTGATCAACACGGATAAAGCACCCACATATGGACGTGCTTTATCACGGTTAAAACGGGAAGGTAAATGTCCACCAGACCTTGAGCACAGGCAGATTAAGT
>NZ_JBQEOL010000056.1:0-441 GCF_052044895.1 Acinetobacter sp. 22323
GCATTTCCGAGCGATTGCAACCCGATTTGATAAGCTTGCACGAAATTACCAGTCTATGATTTACATTGCTTGCATGTTTATTTGGTGTAAAGCCAAATGAGGACACGCCCTAGTTTTATAAACTGAAAATTATATGTTCCACTAGTACGAAGAACTGATCTGGATTAATTAGCCAGGAAGATGAAATTGTAAAGTTACATAACTTATGCAACTTACACAACTTACGATCTTATGTAATCCTGAGGAGAGTGATGCGATCGAAACCTCTCCCGGTAATGCTTGTCAGGGATTTGTCCATATATGGAAGCGCAGCACTGAAAATTACAGGTTCCACTAGTACGAAGAACTGATCTGGATTAATTAGCCAGGAAGATGAAATTATAAAGTTACATAAGTTATGTAACTTATACAACTTACAATCTTATGTAATCCTGAGGAGAG
>NZ_JBQEOL010000057.1:0-428 GCF_052044895.1 Acinetobacter sp. 22323
AGAACATTGAATCCTATATGATAAGCTGGGGACTTAGCTTAGTTGGTAGAGCGCCTGCTTTGCACGCAGGAGGTCAGGAGTTCGACTCTCCTAGTCTCCACCAAATTTCAAGATAAGAAAAGCATGCTTTTCCTTGAAATTTAAGCAAGAAGCTACGCTTCGCGCAGTATGTAATCATACAGTGATGAAGTTGTTTAGTTCCTAAGCGATCAAGTGTTTAGATCCTAGAGATTAGCAAGTACAAGCGTTATGATACGCGCACTTGATAATCTCTGTGATTTATCACAGTTTCCTGACCTGACGAAGGCTGGAAAAATCATTAACAGAATATATTTGAGTTGAAATAATTTGTTCAAACTCGTTTCAAGTAGGCAACTACAAGAAATGAGTTCTAGCGATTAAACTGAATCAAGCGTTTTGGTATATGA
>NZ_JBQEOL010000058.1:0-373 GCF_052044895.1 Acinetobacter sp. 22323
TGTGCTGAAAAGGTTGCCAACACATAAAGTGCCCCAAATAGAAGAATTACTACCTCACCGCTGGAAACCTGAACCCCGTTAAAACTTGGCGATGGCGTTCAGCGGATGCTTACTATTAATAAATATATTTATTGCTTATTTGCTATGTGTGAAAAATGATTTAATTTACTTAAAATATATGTGATAAACCTGTTTTAAAATGTTTTTATAATTTATATTATCAACAACTTAGATTATTGAAATAGTTATATTTATAGTAGGCTTTGTTGCACAAACCTATCTGTAAAGGCTTTTTTAGCGATATAATTTTCAAATGAAGAAGCCTACACACAAAATCTACCGCACAACCAATTGGCCCGCATATAACCGAGCA
>NZ_JBQEOL010000059.1:0-372 GCF_052044895.1 Acinetobacter sp. 22323
TGCAGAGGATCTACAGCTTGCTGCAGAAGATTTGTTAGAAGAACTGCAAGCAGATGGTTTAATCACACCAGATGAACAGTCACAACTGCAAGATGCAGCAGATGCAGCAGCAGATGCAAAAGAAGCAGCAGAAGAGGCGGTTAATGGCTTACCTGAAGGAACTGCACAAGACACGTTGCAAGATCGATTAGATGCAATCAATGATCCAATTGTTGTTCCAGATGTGAATGATGAAAACAGCAACGGTATTGATGATGCAGATACGGCAGCAGAAGCAGCAGCTGAATTAGTTAAGGATGCAGAGGATCTACAGCTTGCTGCAGAAGATTTGTTAGAAGAACTGCAAGCAGATGGTTTAATCACACCAGATGA
>NZ_JBQEOL010000060.1:0-364 GCF_052044895.1 Acinetobacter sp. 22323
TGGGTGACTTAAGTGCCAGGAAACTAGTCAAAACTAAAATGGCAAAGTCTGTTTTAGATACAGGGTTTTCGGCACTAAAAACATTGCTCAAGTATAAATGCGAGAACGCAGGGGCATTGTTTGAGGAAGTCAATGAAGCCTATACCACCCAAATCTGTTCGTGCTGTGGTGAGATCACCTCAAGTAGTCCGAAAGGTAGGACGGGTCTTGGAATAAGAGAATGGGAGTGCGTGAGTTGCGGTACAGCTCACTATCGCTATCTAAACACATAGATACAAATAACACTTGGAATCCTTTCATAACAAAGGATTCCACTTTGTTTACATACTTACTATGTAGAATCATGAAGCTTTCCATATAGCAT
>NZ_JBQEOL010000061.1:0-350 GCF_052044895.1 Acinetobacter sp. 22323
ATATATGTTTAGATATAAATTCTACAATGTATATTATTAATAGTAAATCATTCTTTGTTTACTTTGTATATTATTATTTATATGTAGTAGATAACTATCGTGAGCTGTACCGCAACTCACGCACTCCCATTCTCTTATTCCAAGACCCGTCCTACCTTTCGGACTACTTGAAGTGATCTCACCACAGCACGAACAGATTTGGGTGGTATAGGCTTCATTGACTTCCTCAAACAATACCCCTGCGTTCTCGCATTTATACTTGAGCAATGTTTTTAGTGCCGAAAACCCTGTATCTAAAACAGACTTTGCCATTTTAGTTTTGACTAGTTTCCTGGCACTTAAGTCACCCA
>NZ_JBQEOL010000062.1:0-343 GCF_052044895.1 Acinetobacter sp. 22323
GAAGAAGCCTACACACAAAATCTACCGCACAACCAATTGGCCCGCATATAACCGAGCACTCATGAGTCGCGGAAATATTGCCATTTGGTTTGATCCTGCTACGCAATGGTATGCTCCATCAAAAGGCAAACAAGGGCGAAATCAAACCTACTCCGACGCAGCCATCCAATGCTGCTTAATGATTAAATCCTTATTTCGTCTGTCTTTACGTATGGTTACTGGCTTTGTACAAAGTCTGATTAAACTTTGCGGATTAAATTGGATAGCTCCAGATTACACCACGCTTTGTAGAAGACAAAAGCATATTGATATTGTAATCAGCTACCAAAAAAGTAGCGATGGG
>NZ_JBQEOL010000063.1:0-335 GCF_052044895.1 Acinetobacter sp. 22323
TCAGACCCGCTACAGATCGTCGCCTTGGTAGGCCTTTACCCCACCAACTAGCTAATCCGACTTAGGCTCATCTATTAGCGCAAGGTCCGAAGATCCCCTGCTTTCCCCCGTAGGACGTATGCGGTATTAGCATTCCTTTCGGAATGTTGTCCCCCACTAATAGGCAGATTCCTAAGCATTACTCACCCGTCCGCCGCTAGGTCAGTTACCGAAGTAACCTCCCCCGCTCGACTTGCATGTGTTAAGCCTGCCGCCAGCGTTCAATCTGAGCCATGATCAAACTCTTCAGTTTAAAATCAATAGTGCTTTATTCAAAACACCAAATCTGGCTCATC
>NZ_JBQEOL010000064.1:0-321 GCF_052044895.1 Acinetobacter sp. 22323
TCCACAACAAGTTGTTCTTCATGACGATGTATCTGAGGGTCTGTAGCTCAGTTGGTTAGAGCACACGCTTGATAAGCGTGGGGTCACAAGTTCAAGTCTTGTCAGACCCACCATGAGCAAGACTTAAAGCACTGCTTTAAGGCGAAGCGCAAGGTAAACGAACGAAAGTGAGTGCGCAGGCTGTAATCTGATACGTCGAATCTAATGTGATAAGCTGGGGACTTAGCTTAGTTGGTAGAGCGCCTGCTTTGCACGCAGGAGGTCAGGAGTTCGACTCTCCTAGTCTCCACCACTCATTGCGATGCAATGAGTTAAACATTA
>NZ_JBQEOL010000065.1:0-319 GCF_052044895.1 Acinetobacter sp. 22323
GTTCGGGAAGGGATCAGGTGGTTCACTCTTGCTATGGTCGCCAGCACAACTGGTATGACTTTGCGTTTGGTCTTATTTAGATGCCAATGCTTGGTCAAATGAGTTATTAACAGAAATATCTGAGTTGCTGTAGTTTGTTCTTTAGCGTTCACTAAATCAAGCTGTTTTGCTTAATATCGAATCAATTGATCCTCACTTCTTTCGAAGTTCGTACAACAACTGTTTGGGTGTTGTATAGTCAAGCCTCACGAGCAATTAGTATTGGTCAGCTTCATGTATCGCTACACTTCCACATCCAACCTATCAACGTCGTAGTCTT
>NZ_JBQEOL010000066.1:0-319 GCF_052044895.1 Acinetobacter sp. 22323
CAACAAGTTGTTCTTCATGACGATGTATCTGAGGGTCTGTAGCTCAGTTGGTTAGAGCACACGCTTGATAAGCGTGGGGTCACAAGTTCAAGTCTTGTCAGACCCACCACTACTTGAGTGAGGGTCAGCAAAACATGTTTTGCCCGAACGCAAGGCTAACGAACGAAAGTGAGTGCGCAGGCAGTAATACGATACATTGACTTATTGATAAGCTGGGGACTTAGCTTAGTTGGTAGAGCGCCTGCTTTGCACGCAGGAGGTCAGGAGTTCGACTCTCCTAGTCTCCACCACTCATTGCGATGCAATGAGTTAAACATTA
>NZ_JBQEOL010000067.1:0-309 GCF_052044895.1 Acinetobacter sp. 22323
TTGCCGCCTCCCCGGAGCTTTTCGCAGGCTATCACGTCTTTCTTCGCCTCTGACTGCCAAGGCATCCACCACATGCACTTAATTACTTGACTATACAACCCCAAACAGTCGTTTATCCCACAAGTAAGATAAGCAACAGATTATGATGATTACTCATCACTCTCATACAGTTGGCATCTCGTAGATTTAACTACCGTACAGCTTCAATTAGATTCATATACCAAAACGCTTGATTCAGTTTAATCGCTAGAACTCATTTCTTGTAGTTGCCTACTTAAAACGAGTTTGAACAAATTATTTCAACTCAAA